>NZ_JBKZDY010000002.1:0-517309 GCF_046940185.1 Arthrobacter sp. 'calajunan' | reverse complement strand
AGTTTTGTATAAGAGACCGGGGCAGTTCGCAAAGAACTGCCCCGCCATCACGGGTTAATGGGACCTAGCTGCTGGGCCAGGCGCGGCTGGTGGATCAGGCCAGAGTAAAGCGCAGCGTGCGCACCTCGAAGGCTCCGAGCTTGAGCTGAACAGAATTTTTGTTCACTTCCACCGGCTCCAGCGGATCCTCCAGCAGGCTCGCCGTGGCGGCCGAGGCCACCGGGCGGTTGAGGCTCAGCGCGCCGGAGGCGCGGCGTCCCAGCGATTCATACACCCGCACCACCAGGTCCCCGGAGCGGTCGGCGGCCAGCTTCACGCCGGAGACCACCAGGCCGTCGCCGGAGAGCGCCACCAGCGGCTCGACCTCGCGGGCGCCGGAGCGCACGGTTTGCGCGCTGTTCAGCAGTGCGCCGGCTTCGGTGGCGCTGGCGATGTCCGCGCCGATGACCAGCCCGTAGCGGTGGGTCTGCAGCCCCTGGTCCGTCTGCGGATCCGGGAAGCGCGGGGCGCGCAGCAGCGAGAGCCGCACGGTGGTGGTGACCCGGGCGTCCTCGGCGTCGCGGGTGACGTCGAACCCGTAGATCGAGTCGTTGACCAGCGCGGCGCCGAAACCCGGCTCCTGGGCCAGCACGAAGCGGTGCATCGAGGTTTCGAACTTCGCCGCCTCCCAGCTGGTGTTCACGTGGGTGGGACGCTGGTGGTAGCCGAACTGCGTTTCAGCGATCGTCTGCTCGGCGCGGATATCCAGCGGGAAGGCGACCTTGAGGAACTTCTCCGCCTCGTGCCAGTCGGTGCTCTGGGAGATCTGCACGGTGCGCTCCCCGGGAGCCAGCGACAGTTCCTGGACCACCGTGGAGTTGGAGAAGCTGCGGGTCACCGTCACGGTGGCAGTGCCCCCGGTTTCGGAGAGCTGCAGGCTGTCCGCCGCACGCAGGTCGGTGACCTGGTTGCGGTAGTACTTGTCCACGTCCCAGGCATCCCACATGTTCGGGAAGTCCTGGTGCAGCTGCAGCAGGTTGGCTTCCTTGCCCTCGGCAATGGTTTCCCGGCCGGTGGCCAGGTCCACGGCGGAGGTGATCAGGCCTTCGGAGTTGATGACCACGCGCACCAGCTCGTTGCCCAGCACGTATCCGCCGTCCAGGGCTTCGGCCCGCACCGGCTGCGCCGTGGCGGGCTCCAGCTCGCGGGCCGCGCCGAAAGACACCCCGTGGCGGGTGTAGGCCGCGGCGTTGAACTCCAATTGCAGGCCGCCGGATCCGGCCAGCACCTGCTGGGCGCGGGCGATCAAGGCCCGGGCCTGGGTGATGGCCTCGGCGTAGCGGGCCACCACCTCGCGGTGCACCCAGGCGATGGAGGTGCCCGGCAGGATGTCGTGGAACTGGTGCAGCAGCACCGTCTCCCACAGCTCGTCGAGCTGCTCGTAGGGGTAGGGCTCGCCGGTGTACACCGCAGCGGTGGCGGCCCACAGCTCGGCCTCGACCAGCAGCTGCTCGGTGCGGCGGTTGCCCTGCTTGGTCTGGTGCTGGCTGGTCAGGGTGGCGCGGTGCAGCTCCAGGTAGAGCTCGCCCACCCACACCGGCGGGTTGGGCAGCTCGGCCTTGGCCCGGTCGAAGAAGTCGTTGGGATGCTCCCAGGCCACCGTGGCGCTGCCTTCCAGGTTGGCCAGGCGCTTGGCCTTGCCGGTCATCTCCCGGGTGGTGCCGCCGCCGCCGTCGCCCCAGCCCACCGGGGCGATCGAATTGTTCGTGACCCGCGCTTCGCGGAACTGGCGGGCGGCCTTGGCCACTTCCTCGCCCGAGAGCTGGGAGTTGTAGGTGTCCATGGACGGGAAGTGGCTGAACATGCGCGAGCCGTCGATGCCCTCCCAGTCGAAGGTGTGGTGCGGGAACTTGTTCTGCTGGTTCCAGGAGATCTTCTGGGTGAAGAACCACTCGAAGCCGGCACGGCGCATCAGCTGCGGCAGGGCGGGGGAGTAGCCGAAGGAGTCAGGCAGCCAGACGCCCTTGGAGGTGATGCCGAATTCCTCGCGGAAGAAGTTCTGGCCGTAGAGGAACTGGCGCACCAGGGATTCGCCCGAGGGCATCACGGTGTCGGATTCCACCCACATGCCGCCCAGCGGCAGGAAGCGGCCCTCGGCCACCTGGCGCTTGACCCGGTCCCAGACCTCGGGGCGGTGGGTCTTCAGCCACTTGTACTGCTGGGCGCTGGACATGCCGTAGATGAATTCCTCCTCGGTCTCCAGCAGCTCAACCATGGAGGAGCAGGTGCGCGAGACCTTGCGGATGGTTTCGCGCAGCGGCCACAGCCAGGCCGAATCGATGTGCGAGTGCCCGATGGCGGAGATCCGGTGGGCGCTGTGCTCGGCCGGGGCGGCGAGCACCGCCGCCAGCTGGTCGCGGGCGTCCTGCGCGGTCTGCGCGATGCGCTGCAGGTCCAGCACGTCCAGGGCGTTGTCCATGGCTTGCAGGATCTGGAAGCGGCGCGGGCCGTCGGGCAGCTGCTCCTGCAGGTCGAAGAGCACCTCCAGGTCCAGCGCCAAATCGTGCACCACCGGTTCGAAGACCGCCAAATCCAGGCGGCGCAGCGTGTAGAGCCGGCGCGCGGAGGAAGTGAGGATGTCGCCCTGCTCGGTGGGCAGGAAGGGATGGTAGTCCAGCAGCACCGGGTTGGACGCTGCCTCCATGTACAGGTCCACCACTTCGCCGCCCTCGGCGGCCGCGGCGACCGGCACCCATTGGTTGCGCGGGTTCAGTGCCTTGATGGTGATGCCGTCCGGGCGGTAGATCAGCCCTTCGCACTGGAAGCCGGTCATGTTGATATCGAAGCCCAGGTCAATGACCGCCTCGACGCGGCGCCCGGCCCAGGAGGCGGGAACCTGGCCCTGGAGGTGGAACCAGGTGGTGCCCCAAGCCGCGCCCCACGGGGTGCCGACCGAGGCCGGGGTGTACTCCAGCGCCAGGCCCTCGGCCGGCGTCACCGGTTCACCGGGCAGTTCGTGCCACGACACCTGCAGCGGAATGCTTTCCGAGTAGATGGCCGGACGAATTCGTTCGTCTAGTACGCGCTTGACTCGTCCGATGGTCAGCGAAGTGTCGTCGTGCATGAAGACCTTTCAAGGGTGGGACCTGCTTCGGTACAGCTCACTGGCCACACTACCGAAAAAACCGGCGCGCGAGCTGGCAGTTCCCTGCGCGCGGGAAGCGCGCCCCGCGGTCTCCCGCAGGATCGGGCCGTACCAGCTTCGCGGCCTTCGCACGGTGTTGGCCGGAATCCTCTCGACCGCGCGTGAAGCCCTCTGAGTTCGACAAATCGAGATGGGGCAGGCGGAAACAGGCGTCTTTTCAGCGCAGATCCGGCTGGAGCCCAGCAGATGCCCAAGTTCTGGAACTACACTGAATGCCTCCCAGAATGGAATGATCGCTTCCACTTCGTCAGATCTCCCATCAACGACTACCGTTAGAACGTTGCGGGGCAGGAAAGTTGCCCCGGGCACCCTGGAAACTGTGAAAGGTGGGGAAACGCATGCGCTCAGATGCACTACGACGACGTAAGCAAATTCTCCGCACGGCTCGTGAACTCTTTGCAACCCATGGCGCCAATGTGGCCATGGAATCAATCGCCGAAGCCAGCGACGTCGGTATCGGCACGCTGTACCGGAACTTCGCTGCACGCCCCGAACTCGTTGAGGAAGTCACCCTGGACATGCTCCAGGACGTCCGGCAGGCCGCCGAGCGCGCCGCCGCCGGCCTGGCCCGGGGTGAGAACCAGGCTTGGCAGGAATTCCTGGACGCCCTGGTGGGACTGAACCTGGGTGCGCTCAGCGAATCGCTGAGCCTGCAGCTCCCGCAGACCATCGGCGAGCGGATCATGCAGCCTCAGCGGGACACCGTGCGGGTGGTCAGCAAGGCCCTGGAACTGGCCAAAGCGGCCGACCTAGTCCGCCAGGATCTCACCGGCAACGAGTTGATCACCGGCATCGGACTGGCCACCCGGCCGTTGCCGCGCGCCTTCGCCAAGGCCGCTCCCGGGATCGGCAACCGGCTGACCCGCATCATGCTCGACGGCATGCTGCCCAATCCGGCCATGGGAAATCCCTAGCCGAGGCGTTCAGCCCAGCTCCCGCCCGCGGGTTTCCGGAGCGAACTTCGCCATGAACAGCACTGCGAGCAGCACCAGCGCGGTGGCGCCGGCGAACAGCCAGGACAGGCCGACAACCGGCCAGAGCGCGGCGAACAGCAGCGGACCGAAACCTGCGGCGAAACGGGACATGGTCGAAGCCCAGCCGAAGCCGCTGGCCCGCAGTTCGGTGGGATACAGCTCGGAGACATAGGCGTAGAGCACCGGGATCGCCACCTGGACCACCACGCCGAAGACCAGGACCCAGCCCACGGCGGTGGCCGGGACATCAAGGCTCTGCGCCACCACAACCAGCACCAGGCCCGAGAGCGGGCCGAAGATGCCCAGCAGCCACTTGCGCCCGATCTTCTCCACCAGCAGCGCGGCGATGACCACGCCGATCAGGCCCATCAGCGCCATCACCGCGGTGGCAAAGAAGGACGCTGACTGTGCCATGCCCGCCTCGGTCAGGATGGTCGGAAGCCAGGTCAGAGCCAGGTAGTAGACCAGCAGGATGGTCACGAAGAGCAGCCAGCTGGTGGCCGTCAGCTTCCACGAATGGCGCCACAGCGAGGCAGCCTGCTCCCACCAGCGCGGGGTCTTGGGAAGCTCGGCCTGCTCGATCACGTACTCGCGCGGCGCAGCTCCGGTGCGCGCCACCAGCTGGTCGATGACCGCGCGAGCCTCGGATTCACGGCCCTTGGCCGCCAGATACAGCGGGGATTCCGGGATGGAGCGGCGCACCACGTACACCATGAAGGCCGGCAGGATCATCACCACGAGGATCAGCCGCCAGTTGTTGGAGGTCGCCATGACCCAGCCGGAGACGAAGAACGACAGGGCGGCGCCGACCGGCCACCAGCCGTCCATGGCGGTCAGCACGCGGCCGCGGTACCTGGCCGGGGTGAATTCGCCGACCAGCGCGTAGTCCACCGGGATGCAGCCGCCCAGGCCCACGCCGGCCAGGAAGCGGAAGGCCACGAAGAAGCCGAAGTTCGGCGACAGGGCGCCGAGCACGGTGAACAGGGCGAACATCAGCAGCGTCAGGCTGAAGGCGTTCTTGCGCCCGTAGCGGTCGGCGATGCCTCCCCAGAGGAACGCGCCGATGGCCATGCCCACCAGGTTCGAGGTTCCCAGCAGCGCCGCGGTCGGCCGGTCCAGCCCCCATTCCTGGGCGACCAGCGGGATCAGCGCGCCGTTGAGCGTCACGTCCCAGGCGTCGAACATGAAGCCGAGCCCGCCGATGATGAAGATGGTTCCCTGGACCTTCCACTTGAACGGAAGCTCCTGCACCACATGGGTGCCGGAGGGGAGGGTGGCTGTGGACACGGTGGTGTACCTTTCGCACGGTGCAGATGATGTGGCTTCTACCGCGTCGAAGCTTAGCCGATATCCGCGCGCGGCGGGTACCCGCCTTACGTCTGATTGCCTAAGCCGTCAAGGCCTTTTGCAAGTTCGGGTAAGGGAGTAATCTCTGGACATGGGAGTAGATTGGACCGCTCTCGAAGAGGCGATACGGGTTGCAGCCCTTCGACACGCGGCTGAAGTAATTGAGGCACACCCGGAGCAGACCTTTTATGCGATTGCCCTGCATGGGGTGAGCACCGAAGAGAGCGAAGCCATTGCGATGCCGCTGCTGGCCCTGAACTCGGTTCAGGCCCTGGCGCGCGACCGGGCCGCCGAATCCCGCGAACAACTGGTCGAACGCGGCGAAGACGTGGATGAGCCGGACGACTACGAGGACCGCCCCGACGCTGACGAGCACAACACCCTGGAACCCGAGCCGCCGGTTGCCGACGAGGATTCACTGGTGATTTCGGATGCAGAGAACGACGAGGACTCCGAGGACGACGAAGACGCGGACGACGGCGAGGACCTGGATGCGGTGCTCGCGGTCATCGAAGCGGATCTGGACGAGGACGACGCGGAGAGCTTCTACTCGGACAAGTGGGAGCCCAGCGACTGGCACTGGTCCTCCATCGACCTGTGCGAGGAACCCGCGGCCGGCATCTGGTCCGAGGCCCTGACCGACCAGGCATCCCGCGAGGGATGGGAACCGACCATCAAACGCTATTACCACTGCCTGGTGGCGGTGGCCCACTCGCTGCGCGACGAGTTGAACGAACGGACCTCGGTGGATCTGGTGTCCTACGTCGCCGACGAGGACCATGCGGAGAAGCTGCTGCGCCTTTGCCTGACCGATCAGCAGCTGGCTGCGCATTTTCCGCAGCTGGGTGATCTGGTCCAGGGGCACTGACACGAACTGAGGGGCAACCGGCAGATTTCGCTAGAATAGGGGCGGCGGCCTTTCGCCGCCCGCCCCATTCATTCTCACCGCCGGGAGAAAATTTTCGTGAGTAAGACCGTCTTGGACAAAGTCGCTATCCGCCGCGCATTGATTTCCGTCTACGACAAGACCGGCTTGGAGGAACTGGCCGCTGGACTGCACAACGCAGGCGTCCAGCTGATTTCCACCGGTTCCACCGCCAAGAAGATCGCCGCCGCAGGCATCCCAGTGACCGAAGTCGAGCAGGTGACCGGTTCGCCGGAAATGCTCGACGGCCGCGTCAAGACCCTGCACCCCATCATCCACGGCGGCATCCTGGCTGACCGCCGCGTGCCCGAGCACATGGACACCCTGGCCGAGCGCAACATCGGACAGATCGACCTGGTGGTCGTGAACCTGTACCCGTTCGTGCAGACCGTCGCCTCCGGCGCCGCGCAGGACGAGGTTGTCGAGCAGATCGACATCGGAGGCCCGGCCATGGTCCGCTCCGCCGCGAAGAACCACGCCGCCGTGTCCATCGTGGTCGACCCGAGCTTCTACCCGCAGGTCATCGAGGCAGCCGCAGCCGGCGGCTTCGAGCTCAAGACCCGCCAGCGCCTGGCCGCCAAGGCCTACGCGCACACCGCCGCCTATGACACCGCGGTCGCCACCTGGACCGCCAGCCAGTTCCTCGACGAGGACGGCGACGGCGTCATCGACTGGCCTGCCTACTCCGGCGTCGCCCTGCAGCGCGCCGCAGTGCTGCGCTACGGCGAGAACCCGCACCAGCAGGCCGCCCTGTACGTGGACGAGGCGGCCCCTGCCGGCATCGCCCAGGCGGACCAGCTGCACGGCAAGCCGATGAGCTACAACAACTACGTGGACGCCGACGCTGCGCTGCGCGCGGCCTTCGACTTCGACAAGCCTGCCGTGGCAGTCATCAAGCACGCCAACCCGTGCGGCGTAGCGGTGGCCTCCGAGGACGCAGCAGACCCGATTGCCGACGCGCACCGCAAGGCGCACGCCACCGACCCGGTGTCGGCCTTCGGCGGCGTCATCGCGGCCAACCGCACCGTCACCAAGTCCATGGCAGAAACCGTGAAGGGCATCTTCACCGAGGTCGTCATCGCACCCGACTTCGAGCCGGAAGCCGTTGAGATCCTCTCGGCCAAGAAGAACATCCGCCTGCTCGCCCTGCCGGACGGCTACGGCCGCAACAGCAACGAGCTGCGCCAGGTCTCCGGCGGCATGCTGGTCCAGGCCGGCGACAAGATCGACGCCGCCGGCGATGATCCAGTCAACTGGACCCTGGCCGCCGGCGACGCCGCCGACGACGCCACCCTGGCGGACCTGGCCTTCGCCTGGCGCGCGGTGCGCGCCGCGAAGTCCAACGCCATCCTGCTGGCCAAGGACGGCGCCGCTGTGGGCATCGGCATGGGCCAGGTCAACCGCCTGGACTCCTGCAAGCTGGCAGTGGAGCGCGCCAACACCCTGGGTGTGAAGGTCGAATCCGGTGCGGATGCAGCCGGTGGTGCGGAGAACGCCGATACCGCGGCCTCCGAGCAGCGCGCCGTGGGCGCAGTCGCCGCCTCGGATGCGTTCTTCCCGTTCGCCGACGGCCTGCAGATCCTGATCGACGCCGGCGTCAAGGCAGTTGTCCAGCCGGGCGGCTCGGTCCGCGATGAGGAAGTCATCGCCGCCGCGAACGAAGCAGGCATCACCATGTACTTCACCGGTGCACGCCACTTCTTCCACTAGGAACCAATCGCGCCGTTCCGGGCCGTGCCGCCAACGCTTTGCGCGCTGGCTGCACGGCCCGCGGTGCTTAACCGAGCACTGCAGCTGGGGGAGCGCCGCCCGCAGCTGCAGTACAGTCATTGGTTCGGAAATGATGTTCGGCAGCGAGCGGTGCCGGAGCTTGGGTCAAAGCCGTGGAAGTGTTCGCGGGAAAAACGCGAAAGAGTACGGTGAAGCCGCATAGCCGGAACCCCGGAGTCGGGTCCGGGGCAGCCGAAACACTGTCTGCCCCGCCAGCAAAAAGCATCTTTTTTCTGCGGTTGGCGAATCCCCATTTCAGCCCGTGATCACGGGGCAGGATCGCTGCCCGAGATGCCTGAATCCAGCCGGGAGAGGTCCAAAAAGCCCGGGATTTCAAGGTTTTCATAGTAAACTTGTACGCTATGGAATCTCACACGCCACGTCCGCACCCGTCAGGTACGGGATCGAAAGCGACCGAAAAGGGAAGTGAAAAAGACCCAAAACAACACCGGGAACGCAAGGGTGAACGCGTGCTCAAAGCCCTGCGCCATGCCAAGGAACCGTCCTTCGGCATCCATCCGGGATTGATCCCCGGCATCAGCGTTGAAGACACCGGAGCCACGTTCCCGACCCGCCGAGGAGTATTCATTTCCGCGTTGGTTGCCGTCCTCGCGGTACTGCTCTGGGCCATCATTGCCCCGACGAATTTGAACGAAGTCGGCGTGGGCATGCAGACCTGGGTCGTCACCCACTTCGGCTGGCTCTTCAACGTCATCGTCCTGGGCATCGTGCTGTTCATGCTGGTAGTCGGCTACGGGCCCACCGGCAAGATCCGCCTCGGAGCGGATGACAGCACTCCCGAATTTTCCACCACGTCGTGGATCTCCATGCTGTTCGCCGCGGGCCTGGGCATCGGCTTGATCTTCTACGGCCCGCTGGAACCGCTGAGCCACTTCAAGACTCCGCCGCCATCCACCGATGCGCAGGCAGGCACCAACGACGCGGTGCTCCCGGCGATGACCGACTCCTTCCTCCACCAGGCGACCTTCGCCTGGTGCATCTACGCCTTGGTCGGCGGCGCGCTGGCGTACGTCTCCTACCGTCGTGGGCGCCTGCCGCTGATCTCCTCCCTGTTCGAACCGGTGTTCCCAAACGGCAACAACCGCGTGCTGGGCAAGATCATCGACGTTTTCGCCGTGCTGGTGACTTTGTTCGGCACCGCGACCTCGCTGGGCATCGGCGCACTGCAGATCCGCACCGGTACGAGCATCGTCACCGGAGCGGAACTGGGCAACGGGTTCGTGGTCGTCGCGATCAGCCTGCTGACCGTCGTCTTCACCATTTCGGCGGTGGCCGGCATCAAGAAGGGCATCCGCCTGCTGTCCAACACGAACATGGCGCTGGTCATTTTCATGGCGATCTTCGTGCTGGTCACCGGACCGACCATGTACATCCTGGACCTGCTTCCGGCCTCGGTCATCGCCTTTTTCGACAACCTGCCGCAGATGCTCACGGTCTTCGCCAGCGAGGGCACCGTCGAGAAGGAATACCTGACCGCCTACACCACCTTGTACTGGGCGTGGTGGATTTCCTGGTCGCCGTTCGTGGGCATGTTCATCGCCAAGATTTCCAAGGGCCGTTCGCTGCGCCAGTTCGTCACCGTGGTGATGCTGGTTCCTTCGGCGATCTCCATGATGTGGTTCACCGTCTTCGGCGGCTCCGCCATCTGGATGAACCTCAACGGCCAGGACATCGAAATCCAGGGATCCGGCGAGAACGTGATGTTCGACCTGCTGGCCAACCTGCCGATGAGCCCGGTGATGTGGATCGTCGCCCTGCTGGCGATCCTGGTGTTCTTCGTGACCGCCGCGGACTCCGCGTCGAATGTCATGGGTTCCATGTCGCAGTCCGGCCGCCCGGTGCCGTCCAAGCCGGTCACCATCGTCTGGGCCGTGGCGTTGGGCCTGATCTCCATGTTCCTGCTGCTGGCCGGCGGGCGCAATGCCCTGTCCGGGCTGCAGTCGATCATGGTCACCTGCGCGTTGCCGTTCGCGATCATCCTGATCGGCGTGATGATTTCCTGGGGCATTGAACTGCGCAACGACCCGCTGATGATCCGCCGCCGCTATGCGGTGGAAGCCATCAAGGGCGGCGTCCGCCAGGGCATCGACGAGCACGGCGACGACTTCGTCTTCGGGATCTCGCAGGTTCCGGAGGAACTCGGCGCAGGTGCCGACTTCGACAGCGAGGATCCGGCGCTGACCGAGTGGTACACCGACAATGCGCCGGAATTCACCGGCGAGCAGCCGCAGGTCGAGGCCGGTGGCCCGAAGCCTGCTGAGCTGACAGGGAAGGACGTGCAACCGAGCCTCGAAAAGGCCGAGGACGACGACGCCCCGGAAACGGTCAAGAGCTGACCTGATCCAAAAGTTGTTCCACTGAAGTCCACCGCTTTTCGGCGTTTGCCAAAAAGCGGTGGACTTCTACGTTCCGAGCCGGGGAATGCATTTGGCGGCGTATTCCCAGCGCTAAGCCAGCGTTCTACTGCGGCGTGATGGCAGCCTGCTTGAGGTAGACAGCCAAGCCACCTCAGTGTTCGGCGCCGCCGTTGAGCAAGGCGTGAGCGGAAAAGAAATTGTTCAACAACTACTTGCCCAGATTGTTCAACAACCTGTATTGTCTTGTGCGTTACATTAGTTCTGTGACAGCAGTCACCGCTACCGCAACGGATGAAATCATGTCTACTCCCGATTCGAAGCCTCAGGCTACGTCAAAAGCCCGGCGCACAGCGCTGCTGGGCGCCATGTTCCTCATGGCCACCAGCGCCATCGGCCCTGGTTTCATTACCCAGACCACTGAGTTCACCGTGCAAATCGGTGCGGCCTTCGCCTTCGCCATCGTCGTATCGATCCTCGTCGACATTGCGGTGCAGCTCAACGTCTGGCGCGTGATCGGCGTCAGCGGCCTGCGCGCCCAGGAGCTGGGCAACAAGGTCCTTCCCGGCGTCGGCTGGCTGCTGGCCGCCTTGGTCTTCATCGGCGGCATGGTGTTCAACATAGGCAACATCGCCGGCACCGGCCTGGGCCTGAACGCGATGCTGGGTGTGGACGCCAAGATCGGCGGTGCCATTTCCGCAGTGATTGCGATCCTGATCTTCCTGTCCAAGAAAGCGGGCATGGCCCTGGACCGCATCGTGGTGCTGCTGGGCGCCATCATGATCCTGCTGATGCTCTATGTCGCCATCGTCGCCGCGCCTCCGGTTGGCGATGCGCTGCGCAACGTGGTGCTTCCCGAGCAGGTCGACTTCCTGATCATCACCACCCTGATCGGCGGCACGGTCGGCGGCTACATCACCTATGCCGGCGCGCACCGCATGCTGGACTCCGGGACCACCGGCGTCGAGCACGTCAATGAGATCTCCAAGACCTCGGTGCTGGCCATCATCGTCACCGGCATCATGCGGGTGCTGCTCTTTCTGGCAATCCTCGGCGTCGTTGCCGGCGGCGTGGCACTGACCAGCGACAACAAGGCAGCCGAGGCATTCGGCGCCGCGGCAGGAGATATCGGCCTGCGCTCCTTCGGCATCATCCTCTGGGCCGCCGCGCTGACCAGCGTCATCGGCGCCGCCTACACTTCGGTTTCGTTCATCACCAAGAGCACCACCCCCGAACGCACCCGCAACCTGATCACCGTCGGCTTCATCGCCGTCTGCGCCGTGATCTACGTCTTCCTGGGCAAGGCTCCTGCGACCCTGTTGATCTTCGCCGGGGCCTTCAACGGCCTGATCCTTCCGGTCGGCCTGGCCGTCCTGCTCTGGGTGGCCTGGCGCCGCCGCGACCTGATGGGCGGCTATAAGTACCCCAAGTTCCTGCTCTTCATCGGCGCCCTGGCCTGGCTCCTGACCGTGTTCCTCGGCTACAACTCCCTGTCGGGGCTCTCGGCCCTGTGGAATTCCTAAGGCGGATTACCCATGGCAAACGTTCGAGACCTGAGCATCAGCGAGCGGGCGGCCCTGAGCCCCCGCGAAGCGCGCGAGTACTTCCGACAGGGACAGGTGGTGCCCACCGCGGGCTTCAGCGCCGGCTACGCGCAGGCGAACCTGATCATCGTGCCGCAGGCACTGGCCTTCGAGGTGCTGCTCTTCGCCCAGCGCAACCCCAAATCCTGCCCGATCCTCGGGGTCCTGGAAGCGGGCCAGGTGTCCAATGAGCTGCTGGCCGGCGGCGACATCCGCACGGACGTCCCCAAGTACGTGGTGTATGAGAACGGCGAAAAGGTCGCCGAGCCAACGGATCTTGCCGAGTACTGGCGCGAGGATCTGGTGACCTTCATCGTCGGGTGCTCCTTCACCTTCGAAGCGGCGCTCATCGAGGCAGGCATCTCCGTGGCCCACATCGACCAGGACGTCAACGTGCCCATGTACAAGACGACGCGGCGCAGCGTCTCGGCGGGATCCATGTCCGGGCCCATGGTGGTTTCGATGCGGCCGATTCCGGCCTCGCAGGTTGCCGACGCGGTGCGCATCACCTCCCGCTACCCAGCGGTGCACGGGGCGCCGGTGCATATCGGCAACCCGGAGGAGCTGGGCATCACGGATCTGGGCAAACCCGACTTCGGCGACGCCGTGCAGATCCCGGAAGGCTGCATTCCGGTGTTCTGGGCCTGCGGCGTCACTCCGCAGGCGGCGGTCATGGAATCGCGCCCGGCTTTGGCCATCGGCCACGCGCCAGGGCACATGCTGATCACTGACGTGAAGGATACGTTCTACCAGGTGCCATAGGCTCCAAATACGCAGCAAAGCCGCAGGCGGCGCACCCCATCGGGGATGCGACGCATGCGGCTTTGCGTTCTGTATCGATCAGTCGACCGGCGCGGCAGAGCGCTGGGCCGCGCGCAGCTTCTCGGCCACTTCGATGGCGTCATTGCTCGGCGCATCGGACTTGGCATCGGGGCGGGCGATGAACAGGTACAGCGCCCCGGTTCCTGCCACCACTGCAAGCCCGATCAAGACGATCCAGTCGGCCAGGACATCGCCGCTGGAACCGGGGACCGCGAGCAGCACCATGGCGAAGAGGCCGTAGGCCAGGGCCAGGATGTTGACCAGCATGCCGGCGGCGCCCAGCGAGAACGGACCTGCAGGCTTCCAGCCGCGAAGCCGCTGGCGCAGGGCGGCCAGCACCACTGACTGGAAGGCGACGTAGATGCCCAGAATGGCGAAGCCGGTGATCTGGGTCAGCAGGGTCTCCGGCCCGAAGTAGATGAACACGCACAGCAGCAGCGGGATGCAGCAAGCCACCAGCAGGGCATTGGACGGCACCTTGTTGCGCGGGGAGACCTTTGCGAGCCAGCGGTGGCCCGGCAGCATGCCGTCACGGGCGAAGGAATAGATCAGCCGGGATGCGGCGGCTTGCAGCGAGAGCACGCAGGACAGGAACGCGGTCAACGCAACCACCAGGAAGATCTTGGCGCCCACGGCGCCCAGCGAAGCTTCCAGGATGGCCGGGATGGGGTCCACGTCTTCGCCGTTAACGATTTCCTGGAGGTTCGGGGCTGCCAGCACGTAGCCGGTGAACGAGATGAGTGCCGACACGCCGCCGACCAGGATGGTCATCATCATGGCCTTGGGGATGCGCCGGGCTGGGTTGCTGACCTCTTCGGCGACGTCGCCGCAGGCCTCGAAGCCGTAGAAGAGGAACAGGCCGGCCAGCGCCGCGCCCATGAAGGCCACGCCGTAGCTCCCGTCGCCCTCAACGCCCATGGAGTCGAAGAAAACGCTGAACGGTTGCTCGCGCTTGAAGACCAGCAGGTAGAAGCCGACGGCGATCACGCCGATCAGCTCGGCGGCCAGGCCGATGCGGGCGATGCGCGCCAGCATCTTGGTGCCGGAGAAGTTCAACAGCAGGGCGATGAGCAGCATGGCCGTGGCGAACCAGAAGGTGGTGGCCTCGGTCAGCTCGACATTGAAGGTGCTGGCCACGAAGCCGGAGCCGAACTGGGCCACCGAGGTGATGGTGACGATCATGGCCCAGATGTAGATCCAGGCTGCCATCCAGGCATAGCGCTTGCCCCAGAGCCTGCGGGTCCACGGGTAGATGCCGCCGTGGATCGGGTACTGCGAGACCACCTCGCCGAAGACCAGCGAGACCAGGAACTGCCCCGCGGCCACGATGAGGATCCAGAAGACCGAAGGCGGACCACCGGTGGCCATGGCCAGGGCGAAGAGCGAATAGACGCCCACCAGCGGAGACAAATAGGTAAAGCCCAGGGCGAAGTTGGCCCAAAGGGACATTGAACGGTCAAAGGACTGTTCATAGCCCAGGACGGCCAGATGGTTCCCGTCTTGGAGATCGTGTTGTGAATTCATGGAATCCTCGTTGCGAGCGTACGCAGAAGCTGCGTGTGAAGTGTGACACACCGAGAATAACACTTAAAGATTCTATATAGAAGGTTTAATTTTGGCCGCGCATCACCAACAGGCTCGTACCTGTCACCACGTCCGAATTTTCAAGGGATTCAGGGGCAATCAGGGCACCCAGGCCGTCCCGCGGATCAGAGGAAGTGATCACCCGGCCGTGCGCGGAGACCAGCGCGGCTGGCCCGTCCAAGCCCAGCAGCAGGCGCTGGAGCGCGGCTTCGACATCCCTGACCCGAAGATCCAAACCGACAATTCCTTCGGCGCTGCCGGTGACCGGAATAGTCAGCGTCAGCACGTAGTCGCAGATGCACAGGTGATCGACGAACGGACCGGTGATATGACGGCGTCCCGAGGAGTAGGGGACCGAATACCATTCAAGGCTGCGGTAGTCGCGAACATAGTCCGCGTACTCGCGCTGCTCCAGCTGCAGCCGATTGATTTCGGAACCGGCAGCGAACAGCGGATTGTCCTGCATCGGTGCCAGCCACCATTCGAACCGCATCTGCCCGGCGCTTTCGCCAATGTAGCCGGCGCCGACGATGCCGTTGGCATCATCCAGAAGCCATGGGCGCACCAGATCCTGGACGGTGGCGCCCAAGTGCTCGGCAGGTAGTTGCGCGATCTGGGTGTGCAGCGCATCCAAACGTTCAAAATACCGCTCGAACCATTCTCCAAGCTCGGCTGCGACAGCCATCAAGCCACCTCCAGTTCTTGTTTGCGGCTGATGAGCCAGGTGGACAGCAGCGTGAATGATTCTTGGCATGCGGCGCGGCCTGGCGCCGCATCGCGTGATGCCAGGGCCTGCGCCATGGCTCGGTCCAGTTCCGCGATCCGTCCGGCGAGCGCTTCATCGCGCAGACCCAGCCACATGAGCTGCCCGTACTGCGCTTGGAAGCCGATTTGCTCGCGGACCAGCCGCGGGGACTGGGACAGCACGCACAGTTCCAGCAGGAATCCTCCGTGGTCGCGGGCGGCGTTGGCCGGGGTTGAGAAATCCGCGCGGTCGAGCCAGGCTTCCAGGGCTTTCGCTTCGGCCGAAGTGCACACGTGGGTGGCCCGGTCGAGCGCACCGCTGGTGATGACGTCGAGGTAGACCGCGGCATCGAGCAATTCGGTGCGCGAGATGCCGCGCAGCCTGGAGGTCATCAACTGCTGGGAGGCATTGGGGGCTTCGGCGCGGACGAAGGAACCGCCTTCGCGGCCGCGGCGGGTTTCCAGCAGACCATCCTTGCGCATGTCCGCCAAGGCTTCGCGTGCCGTCACCACGGCAACACCGAACTTCTTGGCCAGATCCGTTTCGGTGGGCAGGCGCTCGCCGGGTGCCAACACACCCAGCAAGATGGCATCCGTGAGCCGCTGGGCGACCTGCGCGGTGCGGGTGTCGGAGCTCAAGGGAGCGAAGACCGCCGTGCGTGAGCCCTTGGCTGGTGATGTCTGCTCCGTCATCAGGCCGCCTGTCGCCCGGGGCGGAAGGCGGAGTGGCGCTGGATGGTCCGCCTCGTGAGTGCGCTGCGCATCTGTCGACCTCTCTGACGCTGGAATGTATCGGCTGTTCTTCTCCTGGGAGGGGAAAATATCCAGCCCAGGTTTGATCATATCGACAAGCGCTGGACGCCGGATTGCCAGCTGTGCCGCTGGGGCGCGTGGAAGCGGCGTCATGAATCCGTCATTGCGCTGTGAATTATGACACACTGGCGTGAATGGTGGACAGTTGGTCGCCATCACTTCTTGAACGTGAAAGAAACATCGGTCCATGGCGCAACAGGCAAAATATTGGTTCCCCGCAGCACTGAGCCTGCTTCTGGTGGGATGGGGAGCCAACCAATACGTCGCGCTGCTGGTGCATTACCGGCAGGACCACGGCTTCTCGGAAGTGCTGGTGACCTCCTTGCTGGGCATCTACGTGCTGGGACTCGTACCGGCACTGCTGCTCGGCGGGCGCGCCTCTGACCTGCGTGGACGAAAACGCCTCACGATGATCGCGGTGCTGATCTCCATTGCCGCGAGCCTTGCCTTGATGCTCTCGCACCTCGGTCCCTTGCCGCTGTTCGCCGGCAGGCTGCTGGCCGGCACGGCGACCGGCCTGGGCATGGCGGCTGCAACAAGCTGGGTCAAGGAGCTCTCCCAAGCACCCTGGGACCCGAACTCGACGGCCGGATCCGGGGCCCGGCGTGCCTCGCTGCTGACCTCCACCGGATTCTGCCTGGGCCCGGTGGCCGGGGGAATGCTGGTGGCGTGGGCGCCGATGCCGGATGTCCTTCCCTACGCAACGCACATCCTGTTGTGCCTGCCGGTCCTGATCCTGCTGCGCAAGCTCCCCGAAACCAGGCAACGCCAGCTCCCGCAAGCCACGGCGCCCGGAACCCAGACCCGGCCAGTACCGGGCGGTGCGGCGCAGCAGCGCGGCGGCAAACGGTTCTGGGCGGTCATCGCGCCCGCCGCCCCGTGGGTGTTCGCGGCGGCGACCATGGGCTTCGTGGTGATTCCGGAGATGGTTCCCGCCATGGGCGGTGCGGCACGCCATACCTACACCACCGTGGCGGTGGCGCTGACCATGGGATGCGGGGTGCTGATTCAGCCGCTGGGACGCAGGGTCGATACCGTCAACAGCGCCCGCACCCTGCTGCTGGGCGTCGCAGTGGTGCTTGGCGGCATGCTGGCCATCATCGGGGCGATCCTGCTCAACAGCCCGGCGCTCGGCCTGGGCGCTTCGGTGCTGCTCGGTTGCGGCAACGGCCTGTTGATGGTGGGCGGGCTGCTTGAACTGCAGCGCGCCGCGGGCCCGGACGAGCTTGGCCTGCTGACGGGCTTCTTCTACACCTTTGCCTACGCCGGGTTCCTGGCGCCCACGGTGATTGCCCTGGTGGCCCAGTGGGTCTCCAGCCTGTGGATCATGGGCGCCGCGGTTCTCCTGTGCCTGCTGTCCCTTGCAGTGGTTGCCGTGAACTCGCGCAAGCACCTGCCCCGTGCGCTGGAGCGCATCGACTCAGGGGCCGCGCTCGCGGCTCCCGAGAACGCCTGAACGTAATCGGTGCCGGCAGGGCTAGTTGCCGTCGGCGTCCATCCGCTCCTCCAGATGGGAGAGCAGCTCGGTTTCCGCGACGTCCAGGTAGTTGCGCAGCGCGGTCGCGGCCTGCTCGCGCTCGCCGTCGCGCAGCATCTCGACCAGCGACGCGTTGAGCTCGACGTAGTGCGAGTGGAAGTCCGGGGCATCGCTCATGGCGTGGAAGACCAATCGCATCTGGGCCAGCACCCGGGTCATCAGCTCCTGCAGCTGGGCGCTGCCGCTGGCGCGCACAACCTCCTCGTGGAAGCGCTGGTTGGCGGTCGCCATCGCCTCGATCTTCCCGGAGGCCAGGGCGGTGCGGGCCTTCTTGATGATCCGTTCAAGGGCTGGCACGTTGAGCTTCGGGCCCCAGTGCAGCGCCGCGGGTTCGATCATGCGGCGTACCGCATAGATTTCCTTGACATCGTCCATGCCCGGGGAGGCGACAAACACCCCGCGGTTGGGGATACGCGTAATGATCAGCTCGTTGCCCAGCACGGTGAATGCCTCGCGCAGCGTGTTGCGCGAGACGCCTAGGGCCTGGGCCAGAGCCTGCTCGGAGAGCTTCGTTCCCGGGCGCAGCTGCCCCTCGGCGATTTTGGTGCGCAGCACCGAGGCAACCCAGGCGCCGGTATGGGCGTGGGTTGCCTCCTCGTCCAGCGGGAGAGCACGAATCAGGTCATTCACGAGCATGCTTCCAATCTAATTCACCCTGAAGGACGCAGTGCAAAGCGTTAAGCGATGCGCCCCATGTCTTCCCCGCGGGAAATCATGGTTCCCGGGGTCTGCGCGCCCCGGGTGAAGGTGCCGGAGGCGTGCGCGGTGACGTTGGATTCCATTTTCATGGCTTCCAGCACTGCCACGGTGTCGCCGGCGGCGACCGCGGCGCCGTCCTCGGCCACCCACTTGACCAGGTTCCCGTTCATCGGGGCGCTCAGGGTGGCTGCGCTGGCGGCGGCCTCGACGTTGTCCGCGGCGGCTTCCATGGCGGCCCCGTGCCCGCCATGGCGGATGGAATCCACCAGCGAGGCCGGCAGTCCGATGTTCATGGCCTTGCCCTCGATTTCGATGGTGAGGGTCTCTCGTTCGGCGCCCGGCTGGGCAGCGGCGATTTCCGGGCTGGACGCGAGGTCCTCGGCGAACTCCGCCTCGATCCACGTGGTGTAGACCCCGTAGGCGTCATCCCGGGTGAACTCGGCGTTGCGCACCACGGCGCGGTGGAAAGGAAGCACCGAGGGCACGCCGGTGATGGTCATTTCATCCAGAGCCTGCTTCGCGCGGCGCAGCGCCTGCGCGCGGGTGGCGCCGGTGACGATCAGCTTGGCCATCAGCGAGTCGTAGTAGGAGGGGACCACCGAGTTGGTGCGTACTCCCGAATCCACGCGGATGCCCGAGCCGGTCGGAGCCTCGAAGCCGGTGATGCGTCCGGGGCCCGGCAGGAAGCCGCGCGCCGGGTCCTCGGCGTTGATGCGGAACTCGAAGCTGTGCCCGGTCGGGGCCGGATCCTCGGTGAAGGACAGCGGCTTGCCGGCGGCGATGCGCAGCTGCTCGGCCACCAGGTCCACGCCGGTGGTTTCCTCGGTGATCGGGTGCTCCACCTGCAGGCGGGTGTTGACCTCCAAGAAGGAGATCAGCCCGTCCGGGGCCACCAGGTATTCAACGGTTCCGGCGCCCACGTAGCCTGCCTCCAGGCAGATCGCCTTGGCGGAGGAGTGGATGGAGGCGCGCTGCTCGTCGGTGAGGAAGGGGGCCGGGGCCTCCTCGACGAGCTTCTGGTGGCGGCGCTGCAGCGAGCAGTCGCGGGTGCCGACCACCACGGCGTTGCCGTGCGCATCGGCCAGCACCTGCGCCTCGACGTGGCGCGGCTTGTCCAGGAAGCGCTCGACGAAGCATTCGCCGCGGCCGAAGGCGGCGGTCGCCTCGCGCACCGCCGATTCGTAGGAGGCCTCGATGTCTTCCAGCGCGCGGACCACCTTGATGCCGCGTCCGCCGCCGCCAAAGGCCGCCTTGATGGCCACCGGCAGGCCGAACTGCTCGGCGAAGGCGCGCACCTCGGCCGCGTCGGCCACAGGGCCGTCGGTGCCCGGCACCAGCGGGGCTCCGGCGCGCACGGCGATCTCGCGGGCGGTGACCTTGTTGCCCAAAGCCCGGATGGATTCGGGGGACGGGCCGATCCAGGTCATGCCTGCATCGATGACCGCTTGGGCGAAATCGGCGTTTTCGGCCAGGAAGCCGTAGCCCGGGTGCACCGCGTCGGCGCCGGCGCGGGTGCCGATCTCGATGATCTTGGCGATGTCCAGGTAGGTGTCGGCGCTCTGCGAGCCGTTCAGCGCGTAGGCCTCGTCGGCGCGGCGCACATGCAGGGCGTCGGCATCCGGATCCGAGTAGATGGCCACGGAGACCAGCTGGGCGTCGGTGCAGGCTCGGGCGATGCGGACGGCGATCTCGCCGCGGTTGGCGATCAGTACTTTTTTCATGCGCGGGATTCCTTCACGGGAGTGCGGGTGCCGGGACGGGATGTCAGTTCAAAGCGGATCAGCGAGCCCGGGGGCAGCTGGGCGGCGGCGGGCAGGTCTTCGTCGACGACCGCGGCGATCACCGGGTAGCCGCCGGTGACCGGGTGGTCGGCCAGGAACAGCACCGGAAGACCGGAGGGCGGGACCTGCAGCGAGCCCAGGGCCACGCCCTCGGAAGCCAGCTCGCCCGCGCGCACCCGTTCCAGCGGCCGCGCGTCGTCCTGGCCCAATTCCAGCCGGACGCCCACGCGGTTCGAATCCGCGGAGGCCTTCCAGAGCTGGCCGGCCAGCCGGGCCAGTCCCGGGGCGCCGAACCAGTCCTCGCGCGGGCCGGGGGTGATGCGCAGCGTGAAGACGCCGTGCTCGTCGGGCACCGGCAGCGGCGAGGGCTCGGGGTTGCCCACCACCTGCAGGCCGGAGACTTCTCCGACCGGCAGCAGCTGCCCAGCGCGCAGCGGCGCGGGGCCGATGCCAGACATCGAGTCGCTGGAGCGGGAACCCAGCACCTGCGGGACGTCGAACCCGCCGCGCACGCCCAGGTAGCTGCGCAGGCCGGCGCCGTTCGGGGCGAGGGTGAGCAGCTCGCCGTCGAGCAGCGCGAAGGGCGTGTCCATGGGGATCTGCCGGGCCTCGTGGAAGTCGTCGCCTTCCACCGGGGTGATGTCCACGGTGGCGGAGGCTCCGGAGACCGCGAGCACCGCATCCCCGCGGGCGCGCAGTGTGAGCGTGCCCAGCAGGTTCTCGATGACGGCGGCGCCTGGCTGGTTGCCGACCAGGCGGTTGGCCTGGGCGGCGGAGATGGCATCGGCCCAGCCGGCGGTGCTGACTCCCAGATCGCCCAGGCCCGGACGGCCAGCGTCCTGGATCAGCGACTGCAGTCCCGGATCCAGGATCTCCAGCTGGGCGGCGGAGGACGCCGGGCGCTCGGTGTCTGGGGCCGGTTCGGCGGCGGGGGCGTCCGCCACGGTCAATGCGGCGCGGCTGGGGATGAACTGCACGCGGTCCTGCGGGCGGATCAGCGCGGGGTTCTCGCGCTCAAGGTCCCACAGCACTGCATCGGTGTGGCCGATCAGCTGCCAGCCGCCGGGGGACTGGCGGGGGTAGACGGCCGAGTACTCTCCGGCCAGCGCCACCGCGCCGGCGGGGACCGCCTTGCGCGGGGTGGCGCGGCGCGGCACGTTCAGCAGCTGGTTCTCGCCGCGCAGGTAGGCGAAGCCCGGGGCGAAGCCACCGAAGGCCGCCCGCCAGATCTGCTGGGAATGGGCGTTGATGACCGCCTCGGGACTCAGCGAGGTCAGCCGGGCCACCTCGGCCAGGTCTTCGCCGTCGTAATGGACGGGCACAGTGATCAGCGAACCGGTCGCGGCCGCGGAGGACCCCAGTTCCAGGGTGCGCACGGTCTTGGCGATGGCTTGCGCGTTGGCCGCGCAGTCGGCCTTGATGAACACGGTGCTCGCCGCGGCGAGCACATCGAGCTGTCCGGGCAGCGGGCTGGTGCGCAGCAGAGCGGACAAACCCAGCACTGAATCCAGGTCCGGGAGCTCAACCAGCACCGAGCGGCTGCCGGCCAGCCGTACGTCGCGCTGGCTCATGCAAAGCTCTTAATGCTCACGCCAGCGGATTCCAAGCCTTCGCGGACCGCGGCGGCCATGGCCACGGCTCCGGCGGTGTCACCGTGCAGGCAGATGCTTTCGGCGGGCATGGTGATGGTGCTGCCGTCCACTGCCTCCAAGGTGCCCTCGGTGGCCAGACGGATCATGTTCGCGGTGACTGCCGCCGGGTCGTGCAGCACGGCGTTGGCTTCGCGGCGCGAGACCAGGGTGCCGTCCGGGTTGTAGTTGCGGTCGGCAAAGGCTTCGGCCACCCCGCGCAGCCCTGCCTTCTCGGCCTTGGCCAACGCCACGGATCCGGGCAGCAGCAGCACCGGCAGGTCTTCGCCGAAGGCCTTGATGGCGTCCACGACGGCCTGAGCGTGCACCTCGTGGTGCACGATCGTGTTGTAGAGCGCGCCGTGCGGCTTGACGTACTTGATCTCCCCGCCGGCCGAGCGGGCCAGAGCCTGCAGGGCGCCAAGCTGGTAGAGCACGTCGTCAGCCAGTTCCGTGGCCGAGCAGTCAACGAAGCGGCGGCCGAATCCGGCCAGGTCGCGATAGCCCACATGCGCCCCGATGGTCACCGAGGCGGCGACCGCGTCCATGCAGGTTTGGCGGATGGTGCTGGGGTCGCCGGCGTGGAATCCGCAGGCGACATTGGCCGAGGAGACGGAGGTGAAGATGGCGGCGTCGTCGCCCATGCTCCAGTTGCCGAAGGACTCGCCGACATCGGAATTCAGGTCTATGAATGGCATTGTGATCCCCGTCTCGATAAATGTGTTGCTTACAGAATGCACCAAAAACCAAGATTGTTCAACAATCTCTCGTCGTATGGCGCTGGGAGCACCAAGGCTGGAAAGAGCATGGGAATTAGCAGGCTTCATGGAAACGGCCTGCCCGAACCCATAGCGTGGCAAAGACCTTGCTGTTCACCGTATCGCGGAGCACCGCGCGGGACAGCCGAAGGCATTCCGAAAGAATTCCAGGACGAAGGAGCACGCAATGACGACCGAATCAGCACATCCCACCAATCCGGAAGCGGACCGCCGGGACAAGGCTCCGGGGCAGACCTCGAAGCACCTGACCACGAGCCAGGGATCCCCGTTGACGGATACCGACCACTCCTTGAAAGTGGGCGAGCGGGGACCGATCCTCCTTCAAGACCACCATTTGCGCGAGAAAATCATGCACTTCGACCATGAGCGCATCCCGGAGCGCGTGGTCCACGCCCGCGGTGCCGGCGCGCATGGAAAGTTCGTCAGCTACGGCAATGCCGCAGACTTCTGCGTTGCGGATTTCCTGAAGCCGAACAAGCAGACCGATGTCTTCGTGCGCTTCTCCACGGTAGCTGGCTCCCGCGGTTCGATGGACACGGCCCGCGACACCCGAGGCTTCGCCACGAAGTTCTACACCGAGGAAGGCGTTTTCGACCTCGTGGGGAACAACATCCCGGTCTTCTTCATCCAGGACGGAATCAAGTTCCCGGACATCGTCCACGCGGTGAAGCCCGAGCCGGATCGGGAAATTCCGCAGGCCCAGTCGGCGCACGATACCTTCTGGGATTTCGTCTCCCTGCACACCCCGGCGCAGGCCCACACCATGTGGAACATGAGCGACCGCGGGATTCCGCGGTCCTACCGCATGATGGAAGGCTTTGGCGTGCATACCTTCCGCATGATCGGACCGGGCGGCAAGGCCTCCCTGGTCAAGTTCCACTGGAAGCCGAAGCTCGGTGTCCACTCGCTGACATGGGAAGAAGCCCAGCTGGCCGCAGGAGCGGACCCGGACTTCCACCGCCGGGACCTGGCTGACGCGATTGATGCCGGCGCCTATCCGGAATGGGAGCTGGGCGTCCAGCTTTTCGAGGATGACGGCACCGCGACCTTCCAGGGCATCGACCTGCTCGATCCCACCAAGTTCGTCCCGGAAGAGCTGTGCCCGGTGCAGCTGATCGGCAAGATGGTGCTGGATCGCAATCCATCGAACTACTTCGCCGAAACCGAGCAGGTTGCCTTCCACCCGGGCCATCTGGTGCCGGGCATCGACATTACCGATGATCCCTTGCTGCAAGCGCGCCTGTTCTCCTACCTGGATACCCAGCTGACCCGCCTGGGCGGGCCGAACTTCGCCCAGATCCCGATCAACAGCCCGAAGAACCCGGTCAACGACATGTTCCGGGATGGCTATCACCAGCACAATATCCATGAGGGCATCGCGCCCTACAAGCCGAATTCGCTGGACGGCGGATGCCCGTTCATGGCGGAGCTGGCCAACGGCCAGGAATTCCCGGCCTTGGAGTACCCGCAGGAAACCGCGGGCACCAGGCAGCGCAGCGAACCGGTGAGCTTCTCGGACCATTACTCCCAAGCGCGGCTGTTCTACCGCAGCCTCAGCGCCCAGGAACGCGACCATATCAAGCAGGCCTACAGCTTTGAATTGGGCAAGTGCGCGGATAACACGATCCGCGAGCGCCAGGTCCAGTGCCTGGCGGAGATCGACGCGGACCTCGCCGCCGCGGTGGCCAGCGCGCTCGGGCTGCCGGCCCCTGCGCCGCAGCAGGACATCGACGATCTGCCGTCGAGTCCGGCCCTCTCCCAGGTTGGCGGCACCTGGCCGGTGGACGGACGCCAGATCGGGATAGTCGTCGGCTTGCCCGGCTACCCGCAGGACAAGGAGCTGGCCGAGGCGATCCGCGCCAAGGGGATGACGCCGCTGATTGTCGCGCCCCATGGCGGGAAGACCGAGTCGGGGATGGAAGTGGACCGGACCTATTTCACTACCCGCTCGATCGAGTTCGACGCGCTGGTGCTTGCCGGGGCGCTGCCTCCGGCGGCCGATGCGCAGGTTCCCCTGGACACCAAGGCGGGAGCCGGCGTGGGCGTGCCGCAGTCGGCGGATCCCCGCGTGGTCCTGCTGGTGCAGGAGGCCTACCGCCAGAGCAAGCCGATCCTGTGCTTGGATGAAGCGGCCTATGGCGCGGTGAACGCCGCCGGGCTGCCAAGCGGCGATCCGGGCGTGGAACTGGTTGACGCGGATTCACTGCCCGGAGTCTTGGAGGATCTGGTCTCCCGGCACCGCGTGTGGGGCAGGTTCCCGGCCGAGGGCTAACCAGTCCTGCTGCACAAGCCAGCGGGCCGGCAGGTACGAATCTCGTACCTGCCGGCCCGCTGTCCGTTGTGAAGAAGCGTGCAACTCCTACCGCTGGGTCGAGTCCTTCTTCTGCTCGTCGTCGTCTTCGTGGCCGAAGGGAATCGGAGACGAGGTCGGGGAATCCGGGACGGTGGTGTTCTTGCCCTGCGGATCAGGGGTCTTGTCTGGTGCGACGGTTTCGTCGTGGTTGTTGCCCATGTTCTCTCCCTTGTCTTCGGTAGCGTGCCGACCGCTCAAGCTGCTCGGCCTCCGCCTGGGTTTGGCAGATGACCTAACCCTAGCGAGCTGCGCTTCACGAGGCTCCCAACCTTGGCGGAGGCTGGGAAACTGCCCGAGGCCCTGCCTCGGAGGGATGCGGCTACCTGCCCGTGGGCGCGGTGCCGCGTCCGATGAACAGCGAGAGAACCACCGTTGCGCTGGCCAGCACCGCGCCGATGAGGAAGGCCACGTGCGCGCCGTCGAACAGGGCCTGGACGGCGCTGGTTCCGGAAGCCTCCTGCGCGGTGGACAGCAGGGTCAGGACGGTGACGAACAGCGTAGTGCCGATGGCGCCGCCCAGCTGCTGGCCGGTATTGAAGATCGCGGAGCCATGGCCGAACAGGCGCGGATCCACCGAAGCCATGGCCGAGGACATCAACCCGGTCATGAGCAGCGCGAATCCGATGGAGAAGACCACGTGCGCGGTGGCGAACAGCCACAGCGGGCTGTCGGCGCGCACGCCCACATAGAGCCACTGGCCCAGGGCCAGCATGGCGGTTCCCGGGATCAATACCGGGCGCGGGCCGAAGCGGTCGTAGACGCGCCCGAAGACCGGGGAGGCCACCGCCTGGGCCAGCCCGCCCGGCAGGAGCATCAGGCCGATGGTCAGCGAGTCCAGTCCCCGCCCGGATTCGAGGAGGATCGGCACAACCATGAGCGAACCGAGCAGCGTGCCGAAGGCGATCATGATCAGGATCATGGCTAGCCGGAAGTTGCGCGAGGCGAAGGGAGCGAGATTCAGCAGTTCGCGCCCCTCGCGCGCCAGCCCCCGCTGGCGGCGGATGAACAAGACCAGGGACAACGCGCCGATGGCGAAGCTGGCGATGGCCATGGCGGGGTTCTGCGAGGCGTGCTCGATGCTTGAAATGCCGTAGACCAGCAGGCCGAAGGCCACCGCGGAAAGGAGCACGGACGCTGCGTCGACGCGGGTTTTCTGCGCGCTGGCGGGAACCTTGAAGAAGACGGCGCCGAGAATGAGGACCAGCACCGAGATCGGCAGCATCATGGCGAAGATGTAGTGCCAGCCCCACGCGTGGACCACCGCGCCGGAAACGGTGGGTCCCACGGCCGGTCCCACGCCGATGACCACGGAGTTCAGTCCCATGACCGTGCCGCGGCGCTGCGCCGGCACCAGTCGCAGCGTGGTGGTCATGAGCAGGGGCAGCACAATGGCCGTGCCCAGCGCCTGGACCATGCGGGCGGCCAGGAGCAGCACGAAGCTGGGAGCCAGCGCCGCGACGGCGGTGCCGATGATGAAGCTGATGATGGCGAACATGAACAGCGAACGGTGGTTGAAGTGCTGCAGCAGGAAGCCGGTCGTCGGAATCACCACCGATAGGGTCAGCAGGAATCCGGTCGTCAGCCACTGCCCCGTGGCAGCTGAAATCTGCAGGTCGTTCATGATGCCGGGCAGCGCCACGGTCAGCACCGTCTCGTTGAGGATCATCATGAAGGCGGCCAGCGCCAGGGCCGCGATGATCCCGGTCACCTGCCGGGTGGACAGCTGGGGGCCGGCCGGCGGCGCGCCCTGGGCGGTTTGGATGTGTTCGGTGGACACGGTTACCTCGTTCTTGAAGGGAAGACTCAAAAATTCTGTCATAGTCTGACACATTTAAGGGATGAATCTGTCAGAGTGTGACAGGAAATATGCTTGGATACCCGGGATACCATGGCGACAGGCAACCGAACGCGAGGAGTGCACGGTGGGAATCCGAGACGAACGCAAAGCCGCGACCCTGCAGGGCATCCGGTCCGCGGCCTTGGACATTCTGGAAGAGCAGGGCTTCGACGCGGTGACGGTGGGGCGCATCGCCCAGCGTGCCGGAATTTCCGAACGGACCTTTTTCCGCTACGTTCCCTCCAGGGAAGCGGCCATGCTGCCTGCCGAGCGCGGGCTGTTTGAAGCGGTGGAGGGCTGCGACATCCCCGACGGCGCTGACGGGGCAAGCATTCTGCGCCTGCTGCTGGCCGCCTTCCGGAGCATGCTGCTGGAAGAAGTCCAGGGCAATGAATTCCGCCGTGTTTCGCGGCTGATGGCGGCCGAGCCGCGGTTGCTGCTGGTGGCCACGCGGCAGGAGCAGGAGCTGGTGGCCGCGGTTTCCGATTACCTGACCGGACGCGGGCTGCTCGCGGCCATACCCGCGCTGCTGATCGGCGAAATGCTCGCAACCTGCTGGCGCGTGACCTGGCAGTGCTTCGGCCTGGCCGAGCGGTCCGGCGAATCCGCGGACCCTGCCGGCATCTTCGATGAGGTGGCGGCATCGCTCCGCGTGCTGACGGCGCAGCTGGCCGAATAGCGAACATGGCGCTTGAGTTATCGACGATTAACTTAAATGTGACGAACTGCTCGTAGCCCCTCCCACCCGGCAATTGGGCGAATTTTAGGGCTCTTTCGGCGTATTTTCCGGGACTGGAAAGTGTGGCGCGGAGCAAAATCGGGTAGATTTGGAACGTTGAGTTCAGGGCGGATAACCCCGCTTCCGCACGACGTTCAGGGAGAAGCCACACCTATGGCCAAGATTATTTACACCCACACCGACGAAGCGCCGATGCTGGCGACCCACTCGTTCCTGCCGATCGTGGAGGCCTTCGCCTCGACCGCCGGTGTGGAGCTGGAGACCCGCGACATCTCGCTGGCCGGCCGCATCATCGCCACCTTCCCGGACTACATCACCGAAGAGCAGCGCATCGGCGACGCCCTGGCTGAGCTTGGCGACCTGGCCAAGACCCCGGAAGCTAACATCATCAAGCTTCCGAACATCTCCGCGTCGATCCCGCAGCTGAAGGCCGCGATCGCCGAGCTGCAGGCCGCAGGCTACGCCCTGCCGGATTACCCGGACAACCCTTCCTCCGACGAAGAGACCGACGTCCGCGCCCGCTACGACAAGATCAAGGGCTCCGCCGTGAACCCGGTGCTGCGCGAGGGCAACTCCGACCGCCGCGCACCGCTGAGCGTGAAGAACTACGCCCGCAAGTACCCACACTCCATGGGCGCCTGGGCCGCGGACTCGAAGACCAACGTCGCCACCATGGGCGTTGACGACTTCGCCTCGAACGAGAAGTCCATCGTCATCGACAAGGACAAGTCGATCTCCATACGCTTCGTCGGCGAAGACGGCGAAGTCAAGGTCCTGAAGAAGCCTTTCAAGGTGCTCAAGGACGAGGTCATCGACGGCACCGTCATGCACGTGGCAGCCCTCCAGGACTTCCTGAAGGCCTCCGTGGCCCGCGCCAAGGAAGAGGGCATCCTCTTCTCGGCACACCTGAAGGCCACCATGATGAAGGTCTCCGACCCGATCATCTTCGGCCAGGTCGTCAAGGCCTACTTCTCCGAGCTGTTCGACACCTACGGGGACGAGCTGGCGGCAGCCGGCCTGAACCCGAACAACGGCCTGGCCGCCATCCTCAACGGCCTGGACGAGCTCTCCGACGACGTGCGCGCCGGCGTTGAGAAGCTGATCGCCAAGGGCCTGGAAGAGGGCCCGGCAGTTGCCATGGTCGACTCCGACAAGGGCATCACCAACCTGCACGTCCCATCGGACGTCATCGTCGACGCCTCCATGCCTGCCATGATCCGCCTGGGCGGCAAGATGTGGGACGCCAAGGGCGAGACCGCAGACACCCTGGCCGTGCTGCCCGACTCCTCCTACGCAGGCGTCTACCAGGCCGTGATCGAGGACTGCCGTGCCAACGGCGCCTACGACCCGACCACCATGGGCACCGTGCCGAACGTCGGCCTGATGGCCCAGAAGGCCGAGGAATACGGCTCCCACGACAAGACCTTCGAGCTGGCCGCCAACGGACATGTGCAGATCGTCGACGAGAACGACACCGTGCTCATCGAGCACCAGGTCTTCGCCGGCGACATCTGGCGCGCCTGCCAGACCAAGGACATCGCCATCCGCGACTGGGTGAAGCTGGCCGTGAACCGCGCCCGCGCCTCCCAGACCCCGATCGTGTTCTGGCTGGACGAGCACCGCGCCCACGACGCCGTGCTGATCGCCAAGGTCAACGAGTACCTCAAGGAGCACGACACCGAGGGCCTGACCATCGAGATCCTGTCCCCGATCGAGGCCACCAAGTACTCGATCGAGCGCATCCGCAAGGGTGAGGACACCATCTCGGTCACCGGCAACGTGCTGCGCGACTACCTGACCGACCTGTTCCCGATCCTGGAACTGGGCACCAGCGCCAAGATGCTGTCCATCGTGCCGCTGCTGGCAGGCGGCGGACTGTTCGAGACCGGCGCCGGCGGCTCCGCTCCGAAGCACGTGCAGCAGCTGGTGTCCGAGAACCACCTGCGCTGGGATTCGCTGGGCGAATTCATGGCACTGGGCGCTTCCTTCGAGCACCTGGCAGTCACCACCGGCAACGCCCGCGCACAGGTCCTGGCAGACACCCTGGATGCCGCCACCGGCACCTTCCTGCTGGAAGACAAGTCGCCGAAGCGCAAGGTCGGCGAGCTGGACAACCGCGGCAGCCACTTCTACCTGGCCAAGTTCTGGGCCGAGGAACTGGCCAAGCAGGACAAGGACGCCGAGCTGGCATCGGCCTTCGCCGACGTCGCCAAGGCACTGGGCGAGAACGAGGAAACCATCGTGGCCGAACTCGCCGAGGTCCAGGGCAAGCCGGTCGAACTGGACGGCTACTACCGTCCGAACGAGGAAAAGACCTCCGCTGTGATGCGTCCAAGCGCCACCCTGAACAAGGCTCTTGAACTGCTGACCCAGGCTGTTTCCAAGTAGCCCTCACCTGCTAAAGCCGCACGGCACCACCCCTCCGGGGATGGTGCCGTGCGGCTTTTTAATTGCGGAATTCCCAGAGGTGGCCCATGCACGAACTTCGGTCCCCAGACGGGGTGGCTGGCACGAAAACAGCAGAGATTGGCGTGCTATCGGCAAACTGCCAGTTTTTGCGGTGCAATTCACACATCAGCCGAAATTCCCTTGCAAGCATGCGGTATTTCCGATGTCGCAGAATGTAACCAACAGGCGAAAACTGGGTGGCTCTTTGGCTCTTCCCAGCGTGTGAAACTAAAATCGGTTTGTTAGGCGTTTTTTCGCGCTCACCGGATTCAGGAGAAGTATGGCTCTACGTGAAAATCCAGTGGTAGTCCGTGCCCTGCGTTTCCTCGGCGTCGGTGGGTTCTGCTTCATCGTGACCTTGGCCGTGAACTACGGCCTGAAGTACACCGTGATGGAAGACCATCCGACCACGGCATTCCTGATCGCCAACACCGTGGCGACCGTGGTGTCCTACGTGCTCTCGCGCCAGTACACTTTCCAGGATCGTAATGATGCGCACCGCAAGCGCATCCAGGTCATCGGATTCTTCGCGGTGTCCGCGATGGGTATCGTGATCAACTCGGCTCCGCTGTACATTTCACGTTGGGTCTTCGGCCTGCACCACCCGAACGTTTCCTTCCTGTTCCAGGAAGCCGCCGACTTCATCTCCGGACCGATCATCGGTACCGCGTTGGCGATGGTCTTCCGCTGGTGGGCCCTGCATAAGTTCGTGTTCCCGGATGCCTCCAAGAAAGAGCAGAAGGTCGAGCTGGCAGCCTAGCCCAGGCACCGCTTCGCAGGAATGTCTCCCGCAAGCCCTTGGATATTTGAAAAGCCGCCGTGCGGAAAGTTGGAAAACTTTCAGCACGGCGGCTTTTCGTTCTTCACCAGCGGGTGCACCATCTTGTCGAAGCGCTCGACTGTGCAGATCGAATCCGCGGGAAGGCCGGCTCCGCTCGTTGGTCGGCCTAGAGCCCGCGGCCTGCCTCCCACAGGTTGTCGGAGGTGCCGGTGAGCAGCGCGTTCAGCGATACCGCCTGGGCGTCGGTGAACGAGGCGATGTAGTCCACTATGGCGCGCGCCTGCCCCAGCCGCTGCACTTCGTCAGGGCCAGCTTGGAGGAACAGATGCGGGGTGTTTTCGCGCAGCTGCCGGTATTCCTCCGTCGTGGCCTCCACCGAATCCAGCAGGCGGCGCGGGGCGCGTCCGGCGTCGTCGGGGTCGTTGAGCCAGATGTGGAATCCCTCGGCCAGCGAGCGGATGATGCGGGTCTGTCCGCGCTGGTACACGGCAAGGTCCGGGCGTTCCAGCACAAAGCGCGCGTGCACGAACTTCAACACGATCACATCGTGCCAGGCGGCGTCACCCAGCCGGACGTGGCCGCTGCGGATGGTCGGGGTGCGTTCAACGGTCACCGATTCCTGCAACCGGTCGATCCAGCGCCGGGTGAAGGTAGTGACAGCACGGTCCGCTTCCAGTCCGCCGTCGTAGGGGACCGAGAGCAGGCCCTCCACCAGGTCGTGGCCGACCCGCTCGACGGATTCGCGGAAGGCCTCCGCGTCCGCGATCCAGGGGTCCTTGGCGCGGGTACGGCGCCAGGTCAGCTCCAGCGCGTGGCCCGGGCGGCGGGCATCCAGCTCGGACTGCTTCAGGGAACTGAGCTGGCTGGAATGCTCCAGCCAGGCGCGCAGCTCGGCGGAGACGCTGGTGTACTGCAGCACCCCGGCGCGGTAGAAGTCGTCGAGGTCGTGCACCGCGTAGGCGATGTCGTCCGCGATATCCATGACCGAGCTTTCCACGGTCTGCTGGTGCTTGGCGATGCCAGGGAACACCGAGAGCACGTCCCGCATCTCGTCGGCATCCACGTCGTAGGCGGAGAACTTCAGCGCCCCGGCGGCGGGATCGATGCCCACCCCGCGCGGCAGCAGCTCCGGGGCCAGCGGGGCCAGGGCGCGCCACTCGTTGCGGGTCCACGGGTATTTCAGCACGGCGGCGCGCACTGCCCTGGTGAGGTTCATGCCGCGCGCGGTCGCGTCGCAGCTGTCCAGCGCAGTGAGGATGCGGAAGGTCTGGGCGTTGCCCTCGAAACCGTCCGGAAGCTTGAGCACGCCGCGGGCCACCCGGTCCAGCTCCTGCTCGCCCAGATGGCCGAAGGGCGGGTGGCCGAGGTCGTGGGCCGCCGCGGCTGCCTGCACGACCACTGGGTCGCAACCGCCCAACTCGCTGACTAGTCCTCTAGTTGCTTCGTCGGCCGTCCGCAGCCGGATGGCGATGGAACGCGCCACCGCGGAAACCTTGAGCGAATGGGTCAGCCGGTTGTGCACCAGCGTGCCGGAGCCTGCCTGCGGGATCACCTGGGTGACCGAGGAAAGGCGGGAGAAATAGGGGGAGAAGCGGATCCGCTCGATGTCGACGCGGAATTCGTCTTCGTTGGCTACGCGCGGTTCGGCGATGGCTCGTTGACGGCCGCCGCTCTGGTGTGTTTTTTCCCTGATATCCATCGTAGGCACCAGCCTAGATGACGCCGGGCGCGGCCGGGAGATTTTCCGGGCGGTTGCGTGTCTGCACCGCAGGCGGTCTGCAGATCATGCATCCGAGGGTTCCGGCCGGTCGGCCCAGATGCCCCGGCTGTGCGCCAGATGCTTGTTCATCAGCGCCGCCGCGCGTTCGCCGTCGTGGGCGGTGATCGCGTCGAGGATTTCAAGGTGCTCGGCCGCGGATTCGTTCAGGTCGCCGTGGTCGGCGAGTTTCTGCAGCCCCTGCATGCGGGCCTGGTCGCGCAGCTGTTCAACGGTGTTCACCAGACGCCGGTTGCCCAGGGTCTCCAGCAGGGCCTTGTGGAACAGCCTGTCGCTTTCCAGGAAGGCCCGGACGTCCCCCGCGGCGGCGGCCGAGATGATGGCCTCGGCGAGGACCCGGAAGGGTTTGGGGTCGCGGTCGCCGAACTTTTCCGCGGCTTCGAGCATTGCCGGAACCTCGAGCATGGTGCGGATCTTGAAGATCTCGTCCAGGTCCTGGTCCGTCAGCTGCGGAACGCGGAATCCCTTGTTCTTGATGACTTCGACGATACCCAGATTCGCCAGGTCCATTACTGCCTCGCGGACCGGCGTGATGGAGACTCCCAGTTCAGCAGCGATCTTGACGACGCTCTCCACCTGCCCCGGTGCGATCTCTCCGATCACGATGGAGGTGCGGATCGCATTGCGCGCCTGCTCTCTGAGGCTGACGGATCGGAGGGGAGCGCGGCTGCTTGTAGTCATACTAAGTGTTTACCATGTCCACTTGGCTCTGTATCCATTCGGGAACCCGGCGCGATCGCGCTAGTTCCTGTCGGTCACGACGTTGAACGGCTTCTTGCCGGCGTGTATCCCGCGGACCTGTTCGATGGCCAGCTCGCTGACCAGCCTGAGGAACTCCCCGGTGTCCCCGGCCATGTGCGGGGTGATGATGCAGTTCTGCGCGGTCCACAACGCGTGGTCGGCCGGCAGGGGTTCGGGGTCCGTGACATCCAGCGCGGCGCGGAGGCGGCCGCTGTTCAGCTCCGGCAGCAACGCGTCGGTGTCGATAATCGGACCCCGGCCGATGTTCACCAGCAGGGCGCCGTCGCGCAGGCATGCAAGGAACTTAGCGTTGACCAGCTTTTCGGTTTGGGCGGTGTGGGGCAGCGCGACTATGACAACGTCCGCCTGCGGCAGCAGGGCCTCGATTGAATCGATTCCGTGGATGGCGTTCCCATCGGGCAGGGATCTGGACGTGGAGGCCACCGTGATGACCTGCGCAGGTTTGAACGGGGCGAGGCGCTCGGAAATGGCGCTGCCGACGCCCCCGGCGCCCAGTAGTAGCACCGTCGAACCGTGCAGCGAGGAAGTCCAGGTCCGCTCCCAGCGCCGTTCCCGCTGTTGCTCCAGGGCCTTGGGCAGTTCGCGCAGGCTGGCCAGGACCAAGGCAAGGCAGTGCTCCGCCGTGGCGTCTTCCACGGCGCCGCGGGAATTAGTCAGCGTGACCTGCGTCGGCAGGTGCTCAAGGACCCACTCGTAGCCGATGGACATGAGGTGCACGTGCTGCAGGCCCTTGACCCGTGCCACGCGGGCCCGCCGCTCGGGGTTCACAGGTCGTTCGGTCACCAGCACATGGGCTTCCGGGGCATCGTGCGGATCATCGTTGATGTGCCAGAGGATCGGTTCGATTCCGGGAAGCTTCAACCCGTCGACGAGTTGTTGCCAGGGGACGAGAACACGCAAGGTCACGGAGCTTCCAATCGTCGGTGGGTACCTGGCTATTGTGTCTGCTGGGGCCGCAGCTGGACAAGCCGGAACGCCGTTAAGGAACACAAAAAGCCAACTTCCGGGCTATTGGGCTGTATGGAAATGATCCAGCGGATAGAATCTGGCCATGACCCAAACTTCAAAACGTGCCGGCACAAAGGCCACCGGAGGATCCACCGCGACAATGGTTGTCGGCTGGACATTGGTGGTAATCGGCCTGGTTGCTTTCGTGCTGGGCGAACCGGTAGGCGGCGGGCTGCTGGTGGTGTCCGGGGCCGTGCTTCACACGGGAGCCATGATTGCCGAGTCCATCCGAGCCAGGCCTTAAAACAGTCCAGGCCCCGGGGCAATATCCCGGAGCCTGGAGTGTAGGAAAGAGGTCTAGAGGTTAGTAGAGCTTATTGGCACCACCGTCTGCCATGAGGGTCTGGCCGGTGACGTACTTGGCGTCATCCGAGAGCAGGAATGCAACGACCGGTGCGACATCGGTTTCCGGATCGCCGAAGCGGCCCAGCGGAACCTTGGTCAGCGACTGCTCGTACAGGTCTGGGAAGGCCTGGCTCCAGGCCTTGACGCCGTCGGTCAGCGCCATTGGCGACACCACGTTGACGCGGATGTTGTTGGCCGCCCATTCGTTGGCGGTCACGCGGGACAGGCCGCGGATGGCTTCCTTGGCCGAAGCGTAGGCGGCCTGGGTCGGCTGGCCAACCATGGCCGAGCCGGAACCGAAGTTCACGATCGAGCCGCCGTTGTCCTTCAGGTGAGGGTAGGCGGCGAGCATGAACTGGCGGGTCGCCAGGAAGCCGGTGTTGAACGAGAGGTCCCAGGCAGCCTGGTCCAGGTCGGTGAACGGTGCCTGGCGCGAAGCGTGGGCGTTGTTGACCAGGCCGTTCAGTCCGCCGAAGTTCTCCACGGCTGCGGCAACTGCTGCATCTGCGGTTTCCTGCTTGCTGACGTCGCCGGCGATGAAGGCCAGCGAATCGCCGGCTTCTTCCTTGAGCTTGGCTCCCGCTTCGGCGTTGAGGTCCACTGCGACGACCTTGGCTCCGCGGCGGAGCAGGACGCGGCTGATGGCCCCGCCGATGCCGGATGCGCCACCCGTAACGATGATGACCTTGCCTTCAAGCTGCATTCTGAACTCCCTTCGAAAATCAAGGCGATCCGAGGTAACTCATCTCGGGTCGGTGGGGGCAACCCCCTGAATAACTCAGAGTCTACTCGCTATATTCGACAGCTCGTAGAAAAGGTCACCTAAGTCAATCGTTCAGCTGACGGCGGAGCAAAACCCTTGCCTGATCAAGAGGTTTTGAGATTCAATTCAGAGACGAATCGCTCCAACCCGTTGCTTCTGGTTTTCTCGGTTCCGGCAATCATCAGTTGGTGCAGGATGTGGTACCTCGGTTGCGATTTCAATGCGGCGAAGTTCCGGGAACAGCAGCAACCTGATGGTTGGATCGGCTGTTCGCTTTTTCCTCACAGGTTTCCTCATTGTCTAGGCATGTGAATCGGGTGTGGAGAGCACTTGAAGGATTCTTCATGAAGCCTAGTCAATCCGTCAATCAACCATTCGAAAATACTTGGAAATCGTTATTCAGCGCATGTCACTCGGACTCTTCGCCCAATTGGGCGATAAAACGTGCGATGCGTGAGGCTCTGGTCTTATCGGTCTTGGCAATCATCAGCTGATGCAGTATGTGATATCGAGGCTGGGACTTCAGTGATTCGAAGGCGGCTTTAGCAGTCGGCTGCGCATCCAGCGCGCGCTGCAGGTCCTCGGGCACCTGGGCGGTGGCCTGCCCTTGATAGGCGCGGTCCCACCGGCCGTCGGCTTTGGCCTTGTCGATCTCTGCCTGTCCTCGTGGGCGCATCCTGCCCTGCTCAATCAGCGCTGCCACGAACTGCGTGTTCTTTTCGGACCAGACTGAAGTTTTGCGCCGGGGAGTGTAGCGCTGCAGGAATGTTGTTTCGTCGCGGCTGCGGCGCTGGCCGTCGATCCATCCGCTGCACAACGCTTCCTGCAGCGCGTCGGCAACCATCAGGGAGGTCGGCTCGGTGGTGCCTTTCTTTGCTACGAGCAGCCAGACCCCGTCGCTGGTTTCTTCGTTCTCATCAAGCCAGGCACGCCATGCATCGACATCTTTGAGGATCAGCGGGTTGTCATAGTCCATGGAAACTATTGTGCGGTTCATTAGCCCAGATGTTTCATCACGCCTCACACGGCCACCGAAATCCACTACCAAGGGATTCCCGGTGGCCGTTACTGTTCTAGCCCACGCCAAAGAGCGCCTTGACTCACCAGCGCTGGGCGCCAGGCTCCACCAACCTGGACTGAAATGACCTTTCGAAACTAAAGAAACAACAGGGCAACCGCCAGTTCAGGCAGCGAGCTCGCCGTGCCGCCACCGCTGGAACAACAACCTAATATTCTGCTGAAGCTGAAATAGCAGCTGAGCTTCCGGCGCATTTTTGGGGATCAGCAGCCGGCGTTGCCGGCCACCAGAAACAAGCTTCCCTGCCATGGAAAACAGCCGGAACCGCCACCGCTTCAAATCCCAGCACCCTGCCTCATGGCCACCAGGCAACACCGCCAGCTGCAGCCAGGACACCAAATTCACCGCGAACATCGCCAGATCAGCCCATGCCTGATTCGCGGCAAAAGACCAATACGGCAGCTTGCCCAACCCCGTGCTCTTCAGCGTTTTGATCCTGTTCTCGCACCGGCCCCGCGCCCGGTGCCGGGCATCGAGGAACGCCACGTTGAACCGCGGGCTGTTGGTCAAGAACGCGGTCACCCGGTTCCCATCCGTATCGAACAAGGTCGCTTTCGCCCTTAGGATGCAACGGTTCAGCCCGCAAATAAATCCTTGTTCCTGGTGGGTAGTCCTTCAGCTCGATCACCTTGCTCGCATCGATCACCCACGCATCATCACGCCGCTCCCCGTCAGCGGTCAGGGCTGGTTCCCAGTATTTCTTCTCATCGATCCATCGGATGAACCGCTCCTTGATCACCGGCAATGAATAGGAGGTGGAGAACTGGATCCCCAACGACTGCAGGTGGTGCAAGAACTCACGGGAGGAGCCGCACGCTTCAGGTGCGGACCAGGATCTTCTCTGCCTGCAGGTTTCCGTGCTCGTCATAGAAATCATCAGGCAGCTGCGCCAACGCCTGGTTGAGGACTTCAATATGGGACTTCGCGGAATTCGCGCCCCGATTGCCCGGACGCAACTGCACCGCGAGGACCTCGCCGGTGCCATTCGTCTTGCCGTAGTCGGCCATGGCGATCATGGGTGAGAATCCGTACCCACCTTTATAGGTGCCGGCACTGTTCTCTTTGTCGGAGTGCACGTGCACTAGCGAGGCATCAAGGTCGATGATCAGCGGGTTGGCTGACGTGGCCAGCCGGGCTGGGTTCCGTGGCCCGGCCGCAGCCCAAACTTTGGAGCGTAGGCTGCGGGTCATGGTGGCGAAGCCATAGGCGAAAGCTTCTGGCTGGTCCTTGATCCGTCCCATGAACCTGCTGACCGTCGCATCAGACGCTATCGGTCCGAAGAGTTCTGGTGCGGCGCGCAGCTGGTCAACGTCTGCGGCTTGCTCGCCGCCAGCAGCAAGGGACAGGGCCAGCGCACCAAGGATCTTTCCTGGCCGGTGTGTTGCGGTGGCTGGGACGAATTGGCTGAGCCGGTCTTCGCAGAGTTGGCTGAAGTCCAAGGCGTTCAGGAAGCTGGTGAGCACCGACAACCCAGCATGGGAGACCAAGGCTTGGCCGGTGAGTTGGGTCGGGAAGGCAGGGAAAACGTGGGTAGAATGGTTCACTGAAAAGGTGATCCTTGATTTCGGTGGAATAGAAGCCAGACACTCCTATTATCCCAAGTCCGGATCACTTTTTCGTTTTAATGACTGTTAATGACGTGCCCGCCATGAAACCACTGGGTTAGCGCCTAACACGAGGGCGACTCGTGGTAATCGCGGTAAATCTTCGCAGATAGGCACTGTTTGAAGTCGTGGGTCATGCCCTTCTAGTTCATCATAGGAGATGTTCAATAACTGACTTCGCGAGAAAAATACGCTGCAGACCGCAGAAGATCCAATTTTAGATCCAGCACCGACTAGTTATAATCTAATTTTATATATGGCTATTACAATTCTTCGGCTAGCCTTGCTTGGATGATGGCATTAGAAACCCCTTCCATCACGCCCGCTTCCATATCCACACTTCCCCCATAGCCTTCCCGTGATTCATGGAAATTCCCATACAATCGCCCATCGGATGCGCTGAAGGTCCAAATGTAAGAGCTGTAAGAATACTTCTTTAGTGGATTTTCATATTTAATAAGTTGATCGTAGCTCCAATTTCTAGACGCAATACTAGACCCAACTCTAGAACTAACTCTGTCTTTTCTGTAGAGAAAACCTCTTTCATCAACCATGCCGAAAAATGAACTTAGAGTCTCACTGCCCAAATACATTTGCCGTGCACCTAGTATCCAGCACGATTCCATTTTCCGAAATTCTCGACTACTAATAGCTTTTTTGCGTCTCCAGTCCAATTCAAAAAAACCTGCTTTATCGCCATAATAATTTCTTCGAAAATCAATGTTGGCTGACTTGAATTTAGGCACATTGTTTTCGCTCAGAATTTTTGCTGCCATTTGGCAGGTCTCCAGGTAGCTTCGCCAGGCCAATAGGGTTTTAGCTCTTTCGTCTACAGCTTGCTGAGCTTCTTCTGTCTTCTTCGAAAGGGCCTCGTTTATTCCAGCATTGGACTGCTCAGAGACGAATCTCCGAAATTCATCTTCTGTAGCCACTATGGGCTCCTCGACGTATGCAACAAACAGTGGGGATAACTAGTGTCTGGAATGATAGTCGTGTTTCGGCAAGTTGTCATCAAGGCGCGTTGACTCATTAAAAGTGCTCGCGAAACGAGGCCCATGCCTCACTTATTTTTGCTCGCGAAACCTCTGGCGTTCCAGCGGGCACGGCGGTCTGCTGGAGGAATGAAACAGGGGCTCTCGACGACAACACGCCACCAAATCGTCAAAGGCTTCGCCCTGGAGTACGCCAAGGCCACCAAACGCGAGAAAGGCATCCTCCTGGACAACCTCTGCGCCGCGACCGGCTGGTCCAGAGCCAACGCCCGACGCCGCGTCACCACCGAATTCGCCAAGATCACCGGCAAGAAACCGGTGGTGCTACCCAAGCGCCGGCCCTGCACCTACCAACCGGCCACTATCACCGTGCTGACCCGGATCTGGACCCTGGCAGGGGATCCCTGCGGCAAATACTTGGCGGTGATCATCGCCGATGAACTCGAACGCCTCGAACGGTTCAACGAGCTGGAAACTTACGCCGTTCTGCTCACCGACCAGGTCCGCGAGCAACTGCTGGGCATGTCCGCGGGCACCATGGACCGCTACCTCAAACCGGTGCGCGACGCACGCTACCCGGCGTCCTGTTTGTCCTCCACGAAACCCGGGGCGATGCTGCGCTCCGAGATCCCCGTCCGCTGGTCAGGAACCCCGATGGAACAAGCCCCCGGGTTCTTCGAAGTCGATACGGTCGCCCACTGCGGTCACAGCCTCAAGGGTGAGTTCCTGTATTCGATCACCCTCACCGATGTCTTCACCGGCTGGACGGCGAACCTCACGGTGAAGAATCGGGCCCACCGCAACGTGGTGGCAGGCATCGACAACTTGGTGCAGTCCCTGCCCTACCCGATGACCGGGCTGGATTTCGACAACGGCGGGGAGTTCATCAACGTCCAGCTCATCGAGTGGGCCGAACGCCAGCACATCGACCTGACCAGGGCCAGGGCCTACCAGCACAACGACAACGCGCATGTCGAGCAGCGCAACCGGGACTGGGTGCGCCGCCATGCCTTCCACTACCGGTATGAGGGGCCCGAGGAACTGGCGCTGCTCAACGAGCTGTGGGAACTGGTGGGGTGGCGCAGGAACCACCTGCTGCCCATGGTCAAGGCCAACGGCTACGGCACCGCCCGGTCGGGGCGCAGCAAACGCACCTACGATGCACCGCGGACCGCCTACCAGCGGCTGCTGGATCTCGGGGCCATGGACGCAGTCCATGCCAAGGAGCTAGCCGCGGTGCATCGGGAGTTGAACCCTGCGCAGATCACCCGTCGGATCAACCAGCTGTAGGGTCAACTGATCGCCGGAGCTAGGTTCCGGGGGAGGAGGCACAGTATATTAGGCGAGCATATTGACATGAGACAAGGCGTGGTACACCTTCGAAAAAGCGCGTGCCAGAGAACAATCAGAACGCGAAGTCGAGCTGAAAGTGCTGCCTGAACGCGTCCGCCAGGTCAAAGGGACCAACGAGGTCCTGGGAAAAGCTATTGGGCTCTTGTCCGCACTGAACGAACAAGAGCCTGCCTCGACATGACCAACGGGCGCAAGAATTCATCGCCACGGAAAACGAATTGGTCCATGCCCTCATGAGCCTTACCGGCTCCCAACGCCAAGCCCTCAAAGTCACTGGCATTTCCCGTAGCCGCGAGCTAGCGGGGTGGATAAGGTGCAGTCGAAGTAAGCGGTGGAGACAGTGCGCAGGAGATAGTTGTATTCGTCGCCAGTTGACAAGGCACGTGTCGAAACAATGACCCACGCACCTTCTCTCGATAGGATGAAAGTGTGCAGGACCGGACAGCGTGCTTGAACCGCCAGAGGTGTGAACGGTTATCGGCAAGAGAGAGAATCAATGTGGATGCACAACCGAGACTCGATCCAATGGATTCCGTATGAACCAGCCTTATTCCGGTAGAATCCTTTATAGCGCTGACTTCGCAGTGCTCTGACGACGCGTGATCATAGCTAAGCCATGAAAGTCTGCTGAGGAGATCGCGGTGCATCTCGGTGTATCGAAGAACACTGTGTAAGCCTGGATCAATGCGTAGCAGGTGCCCGCCCACAAGGTCGGACCGCTCTGGAAGTTCCAAATTAGCGAAGTAGACGAATGGGTGCGCCAACGTGGCGTGTCGACGCAGGAGAACTAATAGAACATGTCACGACTCACCGACCTGTTGCGGCAGGTGCGCGGCGTAGATGCACAACTCGGTGCAGATCTTGAGAAAGAGATCGTTGCACTCACGAAGAGGCGCAGCTTCGGTCTTGTTTTTGAACGTCACCAACCGGAAGCCGTGGAGCTTCCGCACCAACCGATACGACGTGGGGCGAAGGTACGCGTACTTCCTCCGCGTAATGAGGTGAAGAAAGGCGACCAACGACTGTGGCGGGTTGAGTCACTTGAGTTAGATGGGGTTGGTAAACGAAATGCCCAGCTCATCGATCTGACGCACGACGAACCCGAGCGAATTAATGTTGCCGTTGAGGATCTCGTCGTTGTGGCCGAATTTGAAGACAAGATCTATCCCGGGCTTATTAAGACCGGCTGCATCGAACGCGGTGGAGATAAGCCGTTTCATACCGTCATCAACGCCGAAAATTTCCATGCATTGGAAATGCTCACCTACACGCATCGAGGGAGAATCGATGCGATTTATGTTGACCCGCCCTACAACACAGGGGCACGTGACTGGAAATACAATAATGACTACGTTGAAGGGGATGATGACTACCGTCATTCGAAGTGGTTGGCGCTTATCGAACGTCGCCTACTTGTTGCGCGTGAACTTCTGAATCCTGAAGATTCTGTCCTGATCGTTACGATCGATGAAAAGGAATATCTTAGGCTTGGATTGTTGCTCGAGCAGACGTTCCCGGATGCACAGATTCAGATGATATCTAGCGTCATTAACTCGAAGGGCTCTGCGCGATCAAATGCGTTTAGTCGAACGGACGAGTATATTTTCGTAGTTCAGATAGGCAAATCTTCGCCTAAGGCATTGCCGCTGGGGGAAGAGTGGAGAATTGTCAATGATAAGCGTGCTCAAAAACTGCAGTGGGCGTGGCTGGCTAGGCAAGGAGCTGGCGGACTTAGGACAGCTAGACCGAATCTGTTTTACCCAATTTTCGCTACGAATGGTGATGCCGGACCTGAGTTCGTTGCGGTCGGAGACGCATATTTTGGGGATGATTATCATTCAGTTCAGACACCTGACGGCGCCGTAGCGATCTGGCCGATTCGTGGAACTGGCGAAGAAGGCCGCTGGTCGACATCGCCAAGCGCGCTACGAGAACTGATCGCCGCAGGTCATGCCAAACTTGGTAAATGGCGAGATGAACAGACCGCAGTCATGTATCTAAATAGCGGTCAGCGCAAGAAAATTGCCGATGGTGTTTTCCCAGTCATTGGCCGAGCATCTGACAACTCCGTAATAGTGAACGACTCAGGTTACGTTCCAGAGTTCGTTGCTGGCACGCAATGGAGGATCAGCTCTCACAACTCGAGTGGCAGTGGTGGTGCTGGCATGCTTTCCGCTTTGTTGCCAGGAAGACGGTTCCCTTATCCGAAGTCACTTTACGCAGTTGAAGATATCCTTAGGTTCTATGTCCAAGATAAACCGAACGCGATTGTTCTAGATTTCTTCTCTGGATCTGGGACTACAGCGCATGCTGTCATGAGGCTGAACCATGAGGATGGGGGCGTACGGCAGTGCATTTCGGTGACAAACAATGAAGTTAGCGCCGAAGAGCAAATCGTACTGCGGAAGCGAGGCCTGCGCCCTGGAGACGACGAATGGGAGAATCATGGAATTTGTGATTTTATTACCAAACCTCGCCTCCGCGCTGCTATCTCTGGTATTACTCCAGAAGGTGACCGCGTGAAGGGGGACTATAAGTTCAACGCTGAGTTCTCTTTAGCTGAAGGCCTCCGGGAGAATGCGGCCTTTTTTACACTTACCTATGAAACACCGTTATCGGTGCGCAGAAATCGTTCGTTCGAGCGAATTGCACCTATGCTGTGGATGCGAGCTGGGTCACGTGGTCGTATCCTTAGCGAACTCGGTGTTAGGGGTTGGGAACTTTCAGATGTCTACGCGGTAATCGAAAATGTTGATAATAGTAACGATTTCATTGACGCGATTCGTGGCAACGACTCTGTTCAGTTTGTTTTTGTAATCACTGACGATGATGCGGTATTTCAAATGATCTGCCGAGAGATTCCTGAAGACGTTCACGTGATTCGGCTGTATGAATCCTACTTTCAGAATTTTGAGATCAACCAAGGACGCAGTCTCTGATGCGGTACACATTGAAGGACTATCAAGTTGACGCGGTTTCGGGAGTGCTACAGCGTCTTGCCCAAGCTAAGGACATGTATCACCGATACGGCTCTCTTTCTCAATTTGCTCTGTCTGCCACGACGGGTGCGGGCAAGACAGTCATGGCTGCAGCTGTTATTGAAGCACTAATATTTGGGTCCGATGAGTTTGATTTTCCAGCCGACCCCGGTGCGGTAGTCCTCTGGTTTTCGGACGATCCAGCGCTCAACGAGCAGTCGCGCGCTAGAATACACTCTGTTTCTGACGAGCTGGGTCCACGCTTAAAGTTGATCACCTCCGACTTTCGTGCAGAGGAATTTAGCCAAGGCAACGTCTACTTCCTGAATACGCAGAAGCTCAGTAAAAGCTCCACTCTCGTAAAGGGGGCAGAGAAGTTTGTAGCGAGCGGACCCCAACTGTTCGAGTATGGTCCAGCTCCAGACGGGGCTCAGACGAATATCTACGACACGATCATCAACACTGTCGGGAACCCAGAGCTGACGCTTTACTTGGTGCTCGACGAGGCCCATCGCGGTATGAAGCCCCAGCGTGACCGCGCCACCATCGTTCAGCGTCTGATAAATGGGCAGGGCAAGGTGCCACCGATACCGGTCGTGTTCGGCATCTCCGCTACAGTTGATCGCTTTGAGCAGGCAATGAGGTCAATTACGGGTCGAACGGGACTGCCAAGCGTCCAGGTAGACTCGACGCTTGTTCAAGCATCGGGTCTGTTAAAGGACGACATCGTACTCACTATACCAAGTGAAACTGGCTCGTTCGATACGACTTTGTTGAGGCGTGCAGTTGAGAAGACTCGTGCATCGAGCGAAGCCTGGGCCGAGTATACGCGCGAGCAAGATGAGGCCGATGAAGTTGTTCCACTGCTCGTTGTGCAGATGGCCGACAAGCCAGACGCCGCAACGATGATCCGAACTCTCGACACGATCTTCGAGGCATGGCAAGAGCTTGGCGCGGAGTCAATCGCGCATGTTTTTGGCGAGCACCAATCACTAGAAGTTGGCGGTTATCTTGTGCCGTACATTGAGCCACAGCGCGTTCAAGACTCGAAGCACATCCGGGTTCTGATTGCGAAGTCTGCCATTTCCACTGGTTGGGACTGTCCGCGAGCCGAAGTACTTGTGTCATTTCGTCCTGCGTCGGATCCGACGAATATCACTCAGCTTCTCGGGCGAATGATCCGCACGCCACTAGCGCGTCGAGTGCCAGGTAATGAGCTCCTCAACTCCGTAGACTGCATCCTGCCGTACTTCGATCGGACTACTGCGACGCGCGTCGCTGAGATGTTGATGCACGGAGCGACTTCGAAGGATGACGAAGGTGAGTCAGGAGGTGGTGAGGGACGTAGGGTGCTGTTTGACCCGGTCATGCTTTACCCCAACGAGGAACTCGCTGAATCGGTTTGGGCGAAGTTTGAGTCGTTGCCAACTGTGACTATACCGAAGCAGCGAACGAAGCCGATCCAGCGGTTCACTGCTCTCGCTTCTGAGCTTACGAAAGACAAAGTACTAAATCAGGCCGTCAGGAAGGCGACCACTGAGCTGACCCGCGTCGTCGAATCACGGGCGATGCAGTACAAGGAGCAGGTTGATCGGGCACGCGAGGACGTGCTGACGATGTCTGGCGAGGAACTCCGGGCTCGCCTTGACGGTGGGCTATGGGTGAATTCGTCCTTCAAGACGGCGGCAGACCCCCGTGCTATCTACGAAGCGTACAAAGTTGCGGAACGAAACCTCAGTAAGCAACTGTGCGGTGCTTACGTCGATTACCTCGTACCTGAAGACGCTATCGAAGACGAGCTTCTAGATGCGTACGTTGAGGTAGCAGCGATCGGCTTGGTGTCGGACATCGTCAAGAGTGTCGAACGAGAAGCCGACCGGTTCGCGCGGGACTGGCTGACTGAGACGCGCGTAGATCGGAAGAATCTGTCCGATGAGAAGCAGGCTGCCTACGAGCGTCTCGAAGGGATGTCGACGGAGCCGGAACGTATCAGCATGGTCATCCCGAAGGCTGGTCAGGCTGAATCTAAAGTCCGTGAAACCGGCGATATAGAGCGGGAGCTTCCAACGTTCCGCAACCACCTCATGGTGGATGACGCGGGTGAATTTCCGGCAGATCTTAATAATTGGGAGAAGAAGGTTCTCGAGACCGAGAGCTCACGAAGCGGGTACGTCGGATGGTGGCGTAACCCGAACCGCGGCGTCAAGGAATCGCTCGCGATCGCCTACGCTACACCTTCCGGTGATTGGAAAGCATTGCGGCCCGACTTTATTTTCTTCTCCGAAGGACTGTACGGAATTGTTGCTGATCTCGTTGATCCGCATGGTTACCACCTGTCAGATGCCATGCCGAAGCTCCGTGGGCTAGTCGACTTCGTGGAGAAATATGGTGATGAGTTCCGTCGCGTCGAGTCTGTGGCAGAGACGACTAAAGGCTATCGCGTTCTTGATCTGAAGCGCGACCAAGTCCGTAATGCGATCCGACGCGTAGAAGACGCGAAGTCGCTGTACGAGTCTGATCTGGCGAGCGACTACAGGTAGGGATAAGGGATGACGTCACGGTTGACAGCTCACCAGGCAAAGTTCTACGCGCACCAACTCGAGCGCTCTTATGCGTCGGACCACGTGGGTAAGCTTGCGGGTCTGTTGTTTGATGCGCAGGTAGATCCGAAGCCGCACCAAATCGATGCAGCGTTGTTTGCGTTGCAGACTTCGTCGTCGCCGGGCGTCATACTTGCTGACGAGGTCGGCTTGGGAAAGACGATTGAGGCAGGTATCGTTCTTTGCCAATACTGGTCGGAACGCAAGCGTCGCATCTTGATTATTGCTCCTTCGTCCCTTCGTCAGCAGTGGCAGCAGGAACTCGATGAGAAGTTTGCAATACCTGCAAAGCTTCTCGACGCGAAAAGCAAAACAGAGCTCCTTAGACCTTGCCTGGGCTTGTCCGCAGCGGCGCTGATTTGCTCGTACGAGTTTGTTCTGCGCAACCAGGAAGAACTCTCGCGGCACTGGGACTTGGTGGTCGCTGACGAAGCCCATCGTCTGCGCTCATTCTGGAAGGGTAATGCTAAGATCGCCCTCGCTGTCTCCGATGTGATGAGCAATGCACGAAAGTCATTGCTCCTTACAGCGACACCTTTGCAGAACCGACTCGAGGAGCTTTACGGGCTCGTTTCTGTCTTCGACCCAGAGTTCTTCCACTCCATCGAAGGCTTCAAGGAACGCTATGTTGATCGTCCTGACGATTTTGGAAACGATGACCTATCCATGCGTATCTCGCGTCTTGCGAAACGCACACTCCGCCGCGATGCACAGAAGTACATCCGCTTCACCGAACGAATGCCGCTCACGTTCGGCTTCATGCCCTCGCCGGCAGAGCAGGACCTTTATGAAAGGGTCAACGACTACTTGCAGCGTCCAGAGCTGTATGCGTTCGCGAAATCTCAGCGACACCTCTCCGCGCTCATTCTTCGTAAGAGGCTCGGATCATCGACGTACGCAGTCGCGTCGACGTTGGAAGGTATCGCAAATCGCCTAGAGGGAGAGCTTTACGCTGGTCAACGCCGTTCGCGACGCGGAGCTTTGATCGACGAAGATCTCACTGGGGATGAGATCGAAGCAGCAGAGACTGCCCTTTTCGCCATGCCGAAAGAAAATCAGGAAGAAGTTGCTGTCGATACTCGGCGAGAGGCCCTTGCCGAAGTGGAGGAACTTCGTGAGTATGCGGCACTTGCACGTTCGATTCGTGTCAATCAGAAAGCCGTGCAACTTCTGGATGCAATTGATCAAGGTTTTGCGAAGCTGACGGAAGTTGGTGCGCCACAAAAGGCGATCATCTTCACAGACTCGACGAAGACTCAGGAATATCTTGCGGTCACGCTTCGCGAGGCTGGTCGTGGTGATGGACTGGTCTTGTTCAACGGCCAAAATAACTCATCAGAGGCGAGCAAGATCTATAAGGACTGGCTCGCGACGAACGATGGATCTGACCTGATCACGGGAGTGGCATCGGCTGATCGTCGAAAAGCCCTCGTAGATGAGTTCCGCGAACGCGGCAGCATCATGATCGCTACTGAAGCTGCAGCCGAAGGTATCAACCTTCAGTTCTGTTCGATGTTGGTCAACTATGACCTGCCTTGGAATCCGCAACGTGTTGAACAGCGTATCGGCCGTGTCCATCGTTACGGACAGAAGCACAACGTTATCGTCGTGAATTTTTCGAACAGGGGAAACCTTGCGGAAGAACGCATCCTCGAGCTGCTGTCTGAGAAGTTCAACCTCTTCAAGTCTGTTTTCGGAGCATCGGATGAGGTGCTTGGAACGATCGAAGATGGTCTGGACTTCGAGAAAATGATTGTGGGCATCCTCGAACGGTGCAAGACTGCCGACGAGATCAATGCTGCGTTCGATGCAATTGAACGTCAATACGAGGCCGAGATCAGCGCGGAGATGCAGTCAGCCCGCGCACGAGTCTTCGACAACCTTGACCCGAACGTCCAGGACAAGTTGAAAAGCTACGACGCCCAGCAAGAAGTAGTTCTCAACAACTTCGAACGACTTCTTCTCCAAGTGACGCAACGAGAGCTTGGCGATTACGCGCGGTTTGACGACGGTGGGTACAGCTTCACGTTGACGGAAGCGCCAGAACCGGAAATCTTGACCGGAAAATACTTCTTCAAATCGAAGCCTCTCCATGGAGCACACCAATACCGATATGGAAGCGACCTCGGGCGATTCGTCATCCAACGAGCAATCGCTGGCAGTACGCCGGAGCAGACACTACATTTTTCGATCCGAGCGTCCGATAGAGTAGCGGCGGCGGTACGTGGTATGCAGGGTGAGAAGGGATTCCTCACCATTGAACTGATGAAATTCACTACTCAGGTCGGAGAGGACTTCTCGGAAGAATCATACTTGCTTGCTGCTGGGCAAACAGACACGGGCCAGCCCGTCGATGCTGAGCTGGTTGAACAAATCCTCGACCTCACCTGCACTCGTATTAGCAATTCGCCCCATATCGATTTAGATCCTGTTTATTCAGCACTTTCCGCCCAAGCCACACAGTACAACCGGTACGTGCAGAACCGGACCGCGCAATTCAGCATCGAGCAAGGTGATCTAGTTGAGGCTCGCCTCAAGGATCACAAGGCAAAATACGACGCCGAGGTACGCAAACTCAACAAGGAAGAAGAAGAAGTTCGTGCGCTAGAGCGGCGTGCCAGCAACCTTTCGAAACGACTCCAACTCCGAAAGGATGCTCAACGACTGGCAAAGCGCGCAGAGAGTCTGTATGACGAATTCAAGGTTGAGCGTAATCGTTTGCGCCGGAAAGCGGATGACTACCTAGAAATGATCGAACAAGCTTTGAAAGGTTCAGATCGTCGCGAACATATCCTAACTATTCGTTGGCAAATCGACGAGTAGAGCTTCAGTATCGTCCGTGACACATCGCGTTCGATATGGGAATTCACAGGCCGTGCAAGGTACACCGTGGATTCACCAGCCGGAACGCGTTCGGCAACCTCGCAGCGCATCCAGACGCGCACACCATCATACATGGCTTCACCACTTTCCAGCCGGGTTCAGGTCTGGGCTTGGGCAAAGCGGTCGATGCCGCTGGTTGCACCGAGCTTCGTCCCTTCGATGTCCTGGGCATCAAGAAAATGCACAACCACCGATGCCGCCTGGGCAAGCCCCCCCCCGGCGGCCGAGGACAGCTCGGAAATTGAGAACAACAGCAACTGTGGCTGCCCGCTCACCGAAGCCACCGAGGACGCAGTCAGCGCCACTGGGCTCTGGCCTGCGTCGGCGGTAATCAGCGTTGCGCCGCCACTTCGGTTTTAGACGCTTGCGCCGACAAGCTCCTCGCGCAGCACAGCGGCCCCGGCGCTCAGCGCACTGAGCTTGGCCAGCGCCACATCACGCGGGAACGGAGCCATGCCGCAGTTGGTGCTCGGGATGAGCTTGTCGGCATCCACGTACGCCAGCGCCTTGCGCAGGGTTTCTGCCACCTCGTCAGGGGTCTCGATCTGCTGATTTGCTACGTCGATGGCACCGAGCATGACCCGCTTGCCGCGCACCAGCTCCACGACCTCCACCGGGACGTTCGAATGGTGGGACTCAAGCGAAATGGTGTCGATGGAGGAGCGTTGTAGCAGCGGGAAGGACTTCTCGTAGTGGCGCCACTGGGTGCCCAAGGTCGCCTTCCAGTCGTTGTTCGCCTTGATGCCGTAGCCGAAACAAATATGCGCCACGGTCTCCGCCTTCAGACCCTCGCAGGCGCGTTCCAGCGCTGCCACACCCCAGTCGGCCACCTCGTCGAAGAAGACGTTGAACGCCGGCTCGTCGAACTGGATGACATCCACGCCCGCGGCTTCCAGCTCCATGGCTTCCTGGTTCAGGATGGCGGCGAACTCCCAAGCCAGCTTCTCACGGCTGCCGTAGTAGGCGTCGTGCAAGGTGTCCACCATTGTCATCGGGCCGGGCAGCGTCCACTTGATCTGGCGGTCGGTCAGCGTGCGCAGGAACTTCGCATCCTGAACAAACACGGGGGCCTTGCGCTCCACCGCGCCGACCACGCTGGGCACTCTGGCCTCGTAGCGGTCGCGGATCAGCACCGTCTGCTTGTTCTCGAAGTCAACACCTGACAGGTGCTCGATGAAGGTGGTCACGAAGTGCTGGCGGGTCTGCTCGCCGTCGGAAATGATGTCGATTCCGCGCCGGGTTTGCTCCAGTACCGCGGCGCGCATCGCGTCCTGCTTGCCCTCGGCCAGCGCCGCCCCCTCAAGCTTCCATGGCGACCACAGGGTTTCGGTTTCCGAGAGCCAGGAAGGCTTGGGCAGGCTGCCGACGATGGAGGTGGGAAGCAGGGTGTTGGTCATAACTGGTCCTTTGAATTCGTGAGGTGTTCAGGGGCGCTTAGGCGGCGGGGACGGCGTAGCCGGCGGCCCATGCGTCGAGCAGTTCGCGGTTCGGGGTGATGAAGTGTTCTTCGGTGTACCTGCCCTGGCTTGCGCCCAGGCGGGTGCGCTCCTCGCGGTCGTAGGAAACCTGGGTGCGCGAGAAGTCCTGCGCGCCCAAGGAAGGCCGGTAGACCGCTGGGGCGGGGGAGTTCGCGTTGTAGATCTCCGGGCGGTAGATCTTCTGGAAGGTCTCCATGGTGGCAATCGTGCTGGCCAGCTGCAGGTTGGTGTAGTCGTTCAGCAGATTGCCGCGGAAGTAAAAGGCCAGCGGGGCAACGGAGCCGCCAGGCATGAAGTAGCGCACTCTCAGGCCCATCTTCGCAAAGTACTCGTCGGTCAGCGAGTAGTCGTCCTGCTGGTATTCCAGGCCCAGCACCGGGTGGATGTTGCCGGTGCGGCGGTAGGTCTTGGAGGTGGAGACGCTGATGCAGATCACCGGCAGCTGCTCGAAGCGCTGGCGGTAGGCTTCCGAGTCAAGGAAGTGCTGGAAAAGCCGGCCGTGCAGCTCCCCGAAGTCCTCCGGGACCACCGGTTTGCCCGAGGCGTCGGCAGTTGCCGGCAGCAGCACGCTGAAGTCGTAGTCCCGCACATAGGAAGAGAAATTATTGCCCACGATGCCGTGGGTGCTCGTCCCGGTGTAGCGGTCCAGGATGCTGGTGTTCAGCACCTCCAGCAGCGGGAAGTCCTGCGCCCCCTGTGCCGAGTTGAAATGCACATTGGCTGAGATGATTTCCAGCTGGAGCGTGAAGCGCTCGCCGTCCGGATTGTCCCAGTGCATCAGGGAATTCAGGCGCCGGTCGATCATCGTCAGCGCGTTGCCCAGGTTCTCCCGGCGGTTCTCGCCGCGGGCCAGGTTCGCGAAGTTCGTGGTGATGCGCGAGCTCTGGGCAGGGGTGTAGTCCTGGTTGAAGTCAGTGCCGGAAATGCTGAAGGTCAATGCGTCTGCCATGGCGGCCAATCTGTTGGTCATGGGCCTGGACAGGCCTGAATCAAGTGGATGCCTCAATCATGCAGGGCCTTTTTCGATATCGGGTAACTGGGGCTAACTATGGATTGATATAGACTCAGCCTATGGTTCAAAAGGCAAGCGGCCTGACGCTGCAACAGCTTCGCTACTTCACTGCGGTCGCGACCGAGGGATCGATCTCCGCGGCCGCCGACCTGCTCTACGTGGCCCAGCCGAGCATGTCCGCGGCGATGAAGGAGCTCGAAGCCCGCCTGGGGCGCACGCTGCTGGTGCGCTCGGCCAAGGGCGTGACGCTCACTGTCGAGGGTGCTGAGTTCCTGGGCTACGCCCGCCAGGTGCTCGAACAGGTGCAGCTGCTGGAGCATCGCTACCTGGGCCGCCCGCCTTCCCGCCGTCTGCTGGGCATCTCGACCCAGCACTACTCGTTTTCCGTGGATGCGTTCGTGCGCATGGTCCAGGCCAGCGGGGCCGAGGAGTACGAATTCTCGCTGCGAGAGACCCGCACCGAGGAGATCATCGAGGACGTGCGCACGTTGCGCAGCGAAATCGGCATCCTCTACCGCAACGACTTCAACCGCAAGGTCATCGACAAGCTGCTGCGCGAATCCCGGCTGGTGTTCCACCCGCTGTTCCTGGCCGACCCGCACATCTTCATCTCGCGCACCAACCCACTTGCATCCCGCCGGCGCGCCACCCTGGAGGACCTCGAGGACCTGCCGCGGCTGACCTTCGACCAGGGTGCGAACAACTCGTTCTACTTCGCCGAGGAAATCCTCTCCACCCTCTCCAGCAAGCGCGAGATCAGGGTCTCGGACCGTGCGACCATCTTCAACCTCATGATCGGCCTGGGCGGGTACACGATCTCCACCGGCATCATCAGCGACGAGCTGGACCCGTCCATCGTCGCCATCCCGCTGGACATCGACGAGCGGATCGAGATCGGCTGGATCGACCACGCTGCGATTCCGCTGACCGAACAGGCCCAGCGCTACCTTGAGGAAGTGCGCTCGGTGGTCTCCGAGTTCGGTGTGCACCTGATGGGCTGAAACGTCATAATGCGTCTTCATTTCGACCTCACGCGACACATATAAGCCCCTAATCTCCGGAACCCAGCGGTTTTCGCCCCAGTCGACACGTCACAAAGGCCATACGGGGCCATGCCCAGCATGACGAAACCGCGACATATGACGGGCCGCGGCGCTGCATGAAGCGTCGGCCGCACTCCCGCTTGCGCCTGGCGGTGCCGGTGCCCAACCATGGAACTACCTACCCATCAAGAGCGACTAAGAGATCTGGCTCGTCGACGTCGCAGCAACCATCGGGAAACCGAAAGGTGCTAATGCCAGGAACGATGGAGCAGCTCCGAGCCGCGTTATAAACCGCGGCGCTGTGCCTCGTACCGTGATGTCCAGGCCGGCAATCGGCCTGGCACCGGCGGTGCGCGGCACCGTGTTCGGTGCACTCTCTCGTGGATTACACAACGAGAAGGAGTACTGCCATGGCCCAGCCACGAGACCTCGCACAGCAGTCAACCGCGGCGATCCACGCCGGATACACCCCGAGCGGGGACTACCGACCGCTGACCGTGCCGCTGTATTCCTCCGCGGCCTATGAATTTCCCTCGCATGCGGATGCGGTGGAGAAGTTCGCCCTGCGCCAGTCGGGCTTCACCTATTCGCGCACCGGGAACCCCACGGTGTCGGTCTTCGAGCAGCGCGCCGCCGCCCTGGAGGCCGGAGCCTACGCGGTGGCCACCGCCACCGGCCAGGCAGCCGTGGCACTGGCGCTGTTGGCGCTGACACAGGGCCCGAAGCACATCGTGGCCTCCAGCCAGCTGTACGGCGGCACCGTGGACCTGCTCACCGATTCATTCAACGACTTCGGCATCCGCATCAGCTTCGTGGACCCAGACGACCCGGCGGCCTGGGAAGCCGCCATCGAGGAAGACACCCGCGCGTTCTTCCTTGAATCGGTCACCAACCCGCTGTCCACGCTGCCGGACCTGCCTGCGCTCAGCGAGATCGCCCGCCGCCACAACATCCCGGTGGTCGTGGACAACACACTGGCCACCCCTGCGAACTTCCGGCCGCTGCTGCACGGCGCGGACATTGTGGTGCACTCGGCCACCAAGGCCCTGGCCGGCCACGGCCAGGTGCTCGGCGGCGTAGTCGTGGATTCCGGGACTTTCGATTTCTCGGACCCGGTCCGCTGGGCGCAGATCGCCGCGCCGCGGGCCCGCTACGCCGGCACCTCGCTGCTCGAACGCTACGGGGCCGGAGCCTATTCCATGCTGGTGCGTTCCAAGTTCCTGCACGACTTGGGCCCGACCCTGCCGGCGGCCAGCGCCCATGGCATCCTGACCGGCATCGAAACGCTGTCCGTGCGCACCGCCGCGGCGCAGCAAAACCTGCTGCTGTTGGCAAACTTCCTGCAGGCCCACCCCGCGGTGGCGCAGGTGCACCACCCCAGCCGGCCCGGGCACCCGCACTTTGAGCGGGCCAAACGCTTCTTCCCGCGCGGCACCGGCAGCGTGCTGGCGGTGGAACTGCACGACGAGGCCCTGGTCTCCGCGTTCATCGACAGCCTTGAGGTGATTGTGTTGGCCGCCAACATTGGCGACACCCGCACCATGATCGCCCACCCTGCCACCATGACCCACTGTCGGCTCTCCGAAGCGCAGTTGGCCGACGCGGGCCTGAACCGCGCGGTGCTGCGGATCTCGGTAGGGCTGGAAGACCCCGCAGACTTGATCCGCGACCTGGACCGCGCGCTGAACGCGGCCCAGGCCGCGACCCGAGAGGAGAGCTTCGCATGAGCGGCTTCAATACGCTGGCGGTGCACGCCGGCCAGGAAAAGGATCCGCACACCGGTGCGGTGATCCCTCCGATCTACCAGACCAGCACCTTCATCCAGGACGGCATCAACGTGCTGCGTGCAGGCCACGAGTACTCCCGCGGTTCCAACCCGACCCGCAACGGGTTCGAAACCCAGCTCACCGCCCTGGAAGGCGGAGCCGCAGGCTTCTCCTTCGCCTCCGGGATCGCGGCGGAAGACGCGCTGCTGCGGGCGCTGCTCGCCCCGGGCGACCACATCGTGCTGGGCGCCGACGGCTACGGCGGCACCAATCGGCTGATCACCCGCCTGCACCACAAGTGGGGCATCACCGCCAGCGCCGTGGACATCACCAACCTCGACGCGGTGCGCGCAGCACTGCGCCCGAACACCGCGCTGCTGTGGGTGGAAACTCCCTCCAACCCGCTGCTGGGCATCGCTGATCTGGCAGGCTGGGCCTCCGTGGCCGCGGAAGCCGGCGCGCTGCTGGTCGTGGACAATACCTTCGCCACCCCGTACCTGCAGCGCCCGCTGGAATTCGGCGCGCACGCGGTGGTGCACTCGACCACCAAATACATCGGCGGGCACTCGGACGTGCTCGGCGGCGCGGTGATCGTGGGGGAGCACCTGCACCGCGGGCAGTCGCTGGCCGAGGCCGTGGGCTACCAGCAGTTCGCCGGCGGCGCGGTGTCCGGGCCGCAGGACAACTACCTGGCCTCACGCGGGTTGAAGACCCTGGGGCTGCGCATGGAACGTCACTGCGCCACCGCCTCCACGCTGGCCGGATGGCTGGAGGGCCGGCCGGACGTGGCCCGCGTCTACTACCCGGGGCTGCCCGTGCATCCCGGCCACGAGCTGGCCGCCCGCCAGCAGCGCGACTTCGGCGGGATCCTCTCGCTGCAGCTGGCCGACGAGGCAGCGGCCCGCGCCTTCGCGGAGTCCATGGATCTTTTCCAGCTCTCGGTGTCGCTGGGCGGGGTGGAATCGCTGGTCTGCTATCCGCGGGAAATGACCCATGCGTCGCTGATCGGCACCCCGCTGGAAATCCCTGCAAACCTGGTGCGGCTGTCGGTGGGAATCGAGGAAGCCGACGACCTGCTGGGGGACCTGGAACGCGGGCTGGCCGCAGCTGCCAAGGCATCCGAAGCGGGCAGCCTCCAGTATCGGAGCCTGACCACCGCCTGATGCGCCACCGAAGACCGAATGCGGGCCTTCCTCGTTGGAAGGCCCGCATCAACGGTTAATCGTTGGCGCGGCACAAGCGATTCTCACCTGTGGCGCACGTCAGGCAAGGAATACTGGGTTCCGAATGTGATGAGATCCGGTCAGCTTGATCGGGGAACCAAAATGACAACTGCATCCAGGGAGCCGAACATGTCGCAAGATTCAAAGAAAACACTTGGCCTCGCTGGTGCGGTGGCCATGGTCGGTTTGAACATCACCGTGGTGGCCTTCTTTGTCCTGTGGCTGAGTGCCGACAGCGCCGCCATTGGCCGCATGGAATCGGAGTCCAGCATTGATCCGGGCCAGATGCTTCCGAACTCCGAATTGATGTGGTTGGCAGCGCACGGTTCCGTGCTGATGGTCGTGGTTCTGGATGTGCTGGCTGTTGCATGGTTGGTCAAGACGAAAAGTGTCCCGAAGCATGCCGCCAGTATGGAATTGAACGCTGATTAGGCGAGAGACCGCCTGGTTTCGCAAAGCAATGCGGTCGGCAATCCTATGGCAGTGGAACCCCGCACCAATATTTGATTGGGATAATCCAGAATCTGGAATTCTCAAGCTTCGCGACGTGAAACCGGATGATTGACCACTAAGTGAAATGAAGTGATCCAGGACCGGTCGACTGATAATCAGTGGTTCTTGGAAAAGTGAAAACCGCAGGTGAAAAGTAGCTCATTACCTGCGGTTTTCCAGCTTCTGCTCGTCCCGATACCGTGAGTCGAAATACGGCTTCCCGTAATTATTTGTTCGAGGTTTCTGGGCAGCGAGGATGCGTAGTTAGTTCTCTTTGCCGGCTCGTTCATTGAGCCAGATCGCATGATCCAGATGTGTAACGGTCTTGCCGTGGCCGGTTGCTTTGTGGGCTTCGGTGACAACAAGCCGGGCAAGGGCTGGAGTGACACTCAGCCCGAGCATGTGGGTATCGGCGACTCGTTGCACGGCTCGAACGATCCAGGTGTCGGGCTTGACATCGCCGTATCCTAGGAGCATGCCGAGGTAGTGGTAGGTGACTTTCCCGAGACCGTGAACGCCGCAATAAGCGTGTTCATGGTCTGCCTTCAGGTAGTTGAAGTCTTGTGCTGTGTAGACAGGAGGAGCCAGCTCGATTAGATTCTGGGCGACCTGCAGGGCTGCCTGGGCTTTTGATGTCCCGGACGTTTTGCCGCGGCCGAGGATGTCCTCGATATCTGCTGTGCTGAGTTTTAGCAGTTCACGGAGGTCTTGGGCAGCCTCGGGGTAGGTTTCCTTGAATTTCTTGAGGCGTGGAAGCAGCCCTTTGCCATGTTTGGTGGTGTATCGGGCCTGGATCGAATAGATAGCGTCGAGGATCACCATGGGCAGATGGTTGGGCCATCCACCGGCGTAGGCGGTGAGCTGTTCTTCAGTCAGTTGCTGAACGTCGTTGCTAAAGTGCTTGATCAGTTCCGAGTGCGGGGTTTGGGAAGTCATGGTTTCTCCGTGGTCAGGATGCAGTGTCGGCGACGACGAGCAGCGGCGTCAGAGGCATGATGGTTCGCCACCGTTCAGGAAGCGCAGGGTAGTGCTCTAGGACGAGGGAGACAATGTCCTCGCCAGTGATCAGGCGCAGTCCTGGTCGTTGGCGTTCGAGCGCCAGAGCGTCGCGGCTGTAGGTTCCTAGGGTCATGAATACTACGAGTTCGCCGGCACCTTGGACACCGATGAGTTGCTGTACTTCAGGAGCGCCGATCGTGGCGGTCATGCGTTTGCACTGGACTTTGATCAGTGGCGGTTCGACCCCGAGAGGGTCTTTATGAGCGATGACATCCACCCCTCCGTCCTGCGAATAGGCAGTGACCCGCGCTTGGTACCCGAGTGCCCGCAAAAGATCGGCGCTGAACTCCTCGAACTGGCGTGGAGTGATGCGCTCTTGAAGTACTTCAAGGACGAAATCTCGGGTATGGCGTTCGATCCTGGATGCCCGGGGTTCATCGGAAACCTCGTCCTCGGGGGTGTTGCGGGCTGCTGCTTGTTCGACGACCGCGGTGACTTTTTCGATGTCCTCGGTGCGAGTTTTGAGGGCGGCGAGGAACTCGTGCGTGTGCTTGCTGACTTTGAAGAGCGTCAGTGCTGAGCCAATTTCATAGAGTGCTGGTTGGGTGAAAACGGTGCGGGAGAGACCGATTTTCTTCCATTGCACTTTGCGCCGGTGCCGGTGGGTAGGTGCTGTGGAATCGAAATAGTAGTCACTGCTGATGATACCGATGTTAATGGTGCTGTCGGGTTTGTATGGCGCGACAACGATGTCCCCGATCTGCATTTCCTCCCGGAATCGAAAGAGCATGCCAGCCCAGGTGGGGATTGCTTTGTGGCGTTCTTCGGGGATGATGCGGGCGAGCTCGGCTTTGAGTCCTTCGCGACCGCCCGGGATATGCGAGAGATCTGAAATGGTGTCCCAGCTGAGGCTGACGAAGTTCTCCTCAGTCAGTTCGGTGGTGAGGGTGTCGTTATGGAGGCCCCATACCTGCATGTACTGTTCTACTTTCTTGAGTATTGTTTGAGCTCATCGTATGCAATGAACGCGACAAAATAGGGATCGTGGACAATGCATCTTGTCTTGAAGAGACTCGTGTGAAGAATTTGGACGGGCGAAATCCGTTGTCCTGGGGTTTCAGCGCGTGAGCAATTCTGAAATCTCATGACTCGGGAGCCCGCTGTCCCTAGGCACGCAGCTGGTGACAGGCTACCGTCTGTCTGCTTGTCAAGGTTAGAATTCCTCGATTCCTTCCTGCCAGATCGCATTGTCGTCTGCGTCGAGATGGAAGAACTGGCTGTCGAAGGCCTTGTGATGATTGGGACACATCAGCCGCCCGTTCTCTACGGTCGGCAAACCACCCTCAGCGTCGGCGATCAGATGCGCGGCTTCGAGAATCGCGATCTCGTCTAGGCCACAGACGATGCACTCGGGCTCGTAGTGCGCCAGGAGCAACGTCCGGAAACGTCGTTGATGGCTACGGTGTTTCGCCAGATAGTACTTATAGTCCTTTTCGATTGGCTTAGCGGAATGAGGCTTGACGGCAGCTAACGCAATTTGTTCGGTGTGGTCTTGCCATAGAGCTTCGAGGTCGTCTGCTTGTGTTGGTTCGAGCCGGATTCCTCCTGACATGAATGCCTTAGGGAAATCTGGGACATGAACTTGGATTGTTTCCCAGGACAACAGGTCTTCGGGGTCAAGTAGTGCGTCCCAGGAGACATCGACGTAGTTTGCGTCATCATCTCTGGTCTCATCGAAGTGAGGATGCTGCTCGATTTCGCTGGCTGCGTGACCGGAGGCGATTAGACCGCGGTTCTTCGATCCGACGTGGAACATGTAGATCCGGTCGCCGGAGAAGATGCCTTGTCTGCGTGGTCCTGTGCTCCATGAGAATGGGACTGAAGCACCCGATTGGATTTGGTGCTGAAGATCTTGGAATTCTTCCTTCTCCAAGGTGTAGTGGTTGGGATTCCAGAGCACTTCGAACGCAGCGCCTTCGCGAATCGACTCTGAGACGTTGAGCTGCGGCGTGATATCGAACCCGAGGTCCATGAGGGTTTTCGCCGCTCCATGGAGTCCGCCCGTGAACTGGTTGCGTTCCAAGAGGGCGCCGGTTTGGATGAGATGAGCGACGCCGGCGATAGCCTTAGAATCATAGGTGCGGCCGTCACGTAGTAGCCAGTAAGATTTGGCGGGGCCGAAGCCGTACTTGGCCAGGAAGTTTTCTCGTCCCATCTGGTCGAATAGGTCCAGGGCTTGATGGACGGCGACAGGGTCGGTGAGATCTTTGAGGGTCATTGCGGTGTCCTTGATCTAAGAATCGCGAGTTGAACGGGCACGCTGGCTTTTGCCGGTTGTCTGAAGCGTTGTAGCGTTTAGCTCTGGGATGATCGGTTGAATTGTTGGTGGTGCCAGCCTCGGCGTCATCTAGAGCGAGACTGCCCAGGCGTTCCTAGTGAGATTGAGTGCGAGCCGTACTCGGAGGACGTTCGGCGCAGATTTTCAGGTGCACGTTGCGCTTTGAATAACCCATCAAAGTTACCTGATTAGACCCAACTCTAGTTTTTCCGTTAATGCTATCTAAGCACCTCAGGCCGACAGAATAGTGAGCTGTCATGATGTTGTGAGACACGCGTTCATAGGAGAATGAGTGCATGTCCAAACGTCAGAAGTTCACCCCGGAGTTCCGAGCCGAAGCAGTCGAACTAGTGATCTCCTCCCAGAAGAGCCTGGTCGAAGTTGCAGCATCCCTGGGCATCAACGAAGGAACCCTGGGCAACTGGGTCCGCGCTTACCGCACCGAGCACCCCGAAGCGGAAACCGAGGAACGCGGACCGGTGGAATGGGCCCAGTACGAGAAGCTACGCAAGGAACTGCTGGAGGTGAAACGGGAGAACGACTTTTTAAAAGATGTCAGCGCCTATTTCGCCTCGAACAGCAAGAAATAAGCGCAGTCTTCACCTTCATCAAAGCCCATACCGGCCAGTACCCGGTGAAGTGGATGTGCCAGAAACTGCAGGTTTCCAGGGCATCCTATTACCGGTGGCTAAACCCCTGCGAGGAGCTGATCGCAGCCCAAGCACTGCGCAGGCGCCGCACCGAACTGATCCACACCGAATTCGAAGCATCCAACCAGGTTGCTGGGGCCGGGCAACTGGTGGACCTGCTCCGCAACAACCATGAGGAACAGATCGCGAAGTCTACGGTCCTCTCGATTATGAAAGACCTGGGAATCCAGGCCAAGCGGATGAGTGCGTTCAAAACAACGACGGTACGTGACCACCAAGCTCGAACAGCGCATATCAAGAACCATATGGTCGACAAGCTCGGCCGGCGGGACTTCCGCTCTTACCGGCCTGGGGCGAAGCTGGTTGGCGATATCACCTACCTGCGCACCGGAGAAGGCTGGCTGTACTTGGCGACGGTCATCGATTTGTATTCGCGTCAGATCGTGGGCTGGTCAATGGGCGAGAACATGCAAACTCAGCTGGTCATCGACGCCATGGAGCTTGCCGCGTCGCGGGGCTTTATCCAGCCTGGCAGCGTGTTCCACTCGGACCGGGGAACGCAGTACACCTCGGACGCGTTCCAGGGGTGGTGCGCTGCCCACGGCGTGCGGCAATCGATGGGGCGCACCGGGGTGTGCTGGGATAATTCCGTGGCCGAGTCGACGTTCTCGACCATCAAGAACGAAATGTATCATCACCGGGCATTTACCAGCAGGGTGGCAGCGCGGACCGCGGTGATGGAATACATCGAAGTTTGGTACAACCGGAAACGACCGCATACAGCTAATGGAGGGCTCAACCCCCAAGCAGTTCTGGACTCGTGTTGGGAAAGGAATTTTCTGGCCCTTGCGGCTTGAGAATAGTTAGAAAAGATCAAAGATCGTGTCTCAGAAACTTGACCAGCTCATAGGTATTCCAGCGTGGGTGTAAAGAAGCCGAATATTATTGGGTTTTTGCCCATTGATTCTTCGGTAGAGGGTAGCGGGGGACCTGCCCAAAACATTGGTGACTTGTGTTGCCGGTCTGCCTGCCCTTGACGAGTTTAGCTGCGGCCCAGATTTGGAAGTCGGTGAAGGTGCGGTGACGTCCACCTAGGTCGCCGCCGGTTGTACGCCGTTTGATGACGGAATCACTGTTGCTTTCAGGTTTGATCTCCACCTCCATTTGAGCGAGGGCGGCCATGACGGTGAAGACCATGCGTCCATGGGAGTTTTGGTATCGACGTCGCCGCCCAGATTCAGCACCCGTAGCATGAAATTGCGTTCACGTAAGTTTTAGGCCATTTCGATCATTTTCTGGGTGGAGCGCCCGAGCCTGTCCATGGTCGATATAGAGGTCATCGAGTTGGAGTCTGGCGGCGTGGATGTCTTGGATTTCCCGGTCTGCATGTTGGACTCGGGTTGATACACGGGTATATCCAATCAGTTTGCTGCTCATCGAACCTTCGAAATCATCTCGTAACTATTCGAAATCATCTCGTAACTAATGGTGTCGGGTAAGTTCTATATCATGAGCTGCGATACATAGAAGCGAGAATTTCAGAACGTTGATTTTCCGTGGATTTCTCATTGGCGACTTGCGCCAGATGAGACGTCGTGCAACCTATGGGTTGCAAGACGAGGCCCCGAGCTCGATAAGACGCTTCAACAAGCAAGTTAGAGGCGGAAATTGTCAATCTAAGTAGGGATCTTCGAGATCTAAGTCGAGCGAATCAAACTCCTCGTCTAGGTTGTTTGCACATACGCCGGTAAGTGTAAATTGACTAACCTCTATTGGAAGTCTGATCTGGGTTTTGATACGAAATTTGGTGTCGGTGTCACTGCCTGTGCACATGTACTCTGTCTCATTTACTCCGTTTCTGTACTGCTTGCTCATGCGTAAGCAATCAATGTCGCGATAGTGAGTTAGTTCGATAACCCATTCTTTACCTACTCGCTTAAGACTTGTAACTTCAATGAATTTCCGTCCATCGTGAGCCCAAGATGAGGAGCTCTCGATTAGATTCTGACTTCTCGCTATGAGGATCTCTGTTGCTTGCTTCACGAATACTGGATCGGGGTTATGCGTTTCCAGAGCTACTTGAAGCAATGTCCGGTTGTAGTCTCCATATTCGTTCCGCACAGGATAGTATCCGGCGTAGATTTTGCAAATTTTTTCAATGGACTCTTCGTCGGAGATCGGTGACGAAGAAAAGACTTGAGCAACCCCATATGATCCCGGTTTTACGAAGCGCCCTTTGAAGTTTTCGGCTCGACGTATCCACTTTGGACGTTGAATGCATTCGGTTAGGACGACTGCTTCAATGAATTCTGCGGAGACATCGTTAGTCTCCGCCACTGTTCGAATTTTCCTCAGCAGAGATTCGCCTAAGTCATCGAGAGCTAGTTTGATGCGCTTAGCGAGACTGTCTTCAAATTTTCCTAACGTTCGCGCTAAGACGACAACGAGTCCAACAAACAAACTCGTCCATATTGCTTGGAGCAACTCGTTTGGTTGTGGCAGAAGTGGTTTCCAAAGTAACCATGTTGAGGACGCTAGGAGAGATGCCAGAACTATGAAAAGCAACGATGACGAAAACATAGCTAGATATCGCGGCCGGTTGCGGGAAGTCTTAACTAATTTACGCAGTATTGAAGGTCGCAAGTTCGTCATGCAGGTATGTAGTACCGCGCAGACCGTAAGAGATAACGCCATATTGCCGCCGCTAGAATTTGCTATGGAAGCTACGAGCGCAGAGACTACGTACATTGGAATAAATCTCATTGCCACGTATATCCAGACGTTGCGCTGAGAAGCAGAATCGGCAACGGTCTTCATATCTGAATAGTTCGTCGGCCAATCGCTCTTTAAGAGTCGAAACGACAAATATAGTAAGAGTGACCCAAAAGCTCCGATCGCAAGGCTTGCGAGAAATGTAACCATAGCTGAACTTTCTATCTGGATAGCTTTGAGTTGCGTTCGCAACGCATCAATACTCGCGAATATAGCTTATTTTCAGTACATAATTTGTAGCATTGAGTTGTACGACAAAACTCCTATTGAAATCTGTTTAATTTTCAACTGTTCGGATCCGGGGCCAGGACTAGGCTAGGAGGGATGCTACTTTTAAAATCATCTAGAATCTCTGCCGCCATGCATGCGGTCCTCGCTCAGTATTCTGAAGCCCACGTGGGAGAAACTCAACTAGACCGGTCCTCGGTCGAGCAAATCGAATTAGGAGAAATCGTATATGGGTGTTTGGGATGTCTCGGTCTTCGGTAACGATGATGCTGCCGACTTTGGATACGAGTTTGATGACGGCGCTACCGTGGCTGAAATCGCGTCGGTGATCGAGGAAGCGTTGGATGCAGTCCTTAGTTCGACGGCCGAGATTGAAGAATCCGCCGGGGCTATAGGCTTGGTTGCCGCTGCCCTCGTTGTTGCCTGGGAAGAACCGGAGATGCTTAAAGATGATGAAGACTATGCGCCTCAGCCGTGGCCAAGGAGCGCGGATCCATTGCCTGAACATCTTGTGGCCAAGGCTGCGACCGTACTTGACCGGATGAAGAAGGAGGAGGGGAATGAGCTAGCGGAATTGTGGTCGGAATCGGGACAATCAGCTGATTTTGTCGCCGAAATCGAGCGCTGGCGTTCCCGCTTGTCCTGAGCTGTATGCATCTCGGGCGGCTCCCGCGGCAGGTTCGTGAGTGAGTTTTTCTTGTCGTCCTGATCGGTGACGAAAACGATGAGTTAGAGGGAACTGGTGGGCACTGGGTAAGCTCCCAATGCCCACTACGTTCTCATTGTTTAGCCCGTTATCCGGCGATCGGCGATCGTCGGGATTGTAGTCTTCGGCCCACCTGACCTGAACAAACCGCAAAAGTCGGGCGCGACTGTGCTTCCCCTCGGGATAGTGGATGGTGAAGGGTGGGAACATGATCGGAATTCTGAATCGACTCATGGAGCAGATCGAGCACCACCTCGATGCCGAGATCGATTTTGGCCAGTTGCTCGATGGCTCTGGCACTACGGTCTACCTCGTGCGACGCATGTTCTCTTCGCTGGCAGGAATGCCGCTGTCCGAGTACGTGCGCCGTCGGCGCATAACGATGGCGGCTGCAGACCTGCTGGAAAGCCAGGACCTGCTGGGTCTTGCCGTGCGCTACGGCTCGGCAGAGGCTTTCGGCCGGGCGTTTCGTGCGGTGCACGGTGCGGGCCCAGGCGATGTCCGCCGTGAGGGCGGCCCCCTTCGAAGCCAACCAATACTCAGGTTCAGCCTGACCGTTGAAGGGAGTGTCCCCATGGATGCCCGAATTGTTGAACGTCCGGAATTCAAGCTGGTGGGCCACGCTGCCCGTGTGCCGTTGATCCATGAAGGGGTCAACCCGCAGATCCAGGCCCATATCACCTCGTTGCCGCTGGCCGAACATGCCAGGCTCAAGGAATTGGGCAATACCGAGCCGGCAGGCCTGCTCCAGGTCAGCGCGGAGGTGGATGCCGACTACCGGGAAGGATCTGAACTGACATACCTGCACGGTGTCGCGATGCTGGATGGGCCCGAGCCGGAGGACCTGGATACCATCACGGTTCCCGCCGGGACCTGGGCGGTGTTCCGCACGTCGGGTCCTTACCCTGCGGCCCTGCAGAAAGTCTGGGCTTCCACCGCTACGCAGTGGTTCCCCTCGAATCCGTGGCTGCTGCGCGAGGGGCCGTCCATGGTGGCGGTGCTTGAGCGGTCCGAGGACTTCAGCACCGCCACCTGCGAGCTGTGGCTGCCCGTGGAACGCGGGTAGGGCAGTCGGCCCGCAACGGATCAGGAGTTGGCGACCAGGTGCTTGGCGGCCAGGCCAAGGTAGGTGTCGGCGTTCTTCTTCAGTCCGGCGACCTCTTCGTCGGTCAGTTCGCGTCGCACCTTGGCCGGGACGCCTGCCACCAGCGAGCGCGGCGGAACCTGGGTGCCTTCAAGCACCAGGGCGCCGGCGGCCACCAGAGACTGCTCGCCGATGACCGAGCCGTTCATGATGGTGGCGCTCATGCCCACCAGGCAGCCGTCGCCCACGGCGGCTCCATGGACCACTGCGCTGTGCCCGACGGACACCCCTGCGCCCACGGTGCAGGGGTATCCGGTGTCGGCGTGCAGCACCACGTTGTCCTGCAGGTTGCTGCCTTCGCCGACGCGGATCGGCGCCGAGTCTCCGCGCACGGAAACGCCGTAGAACGCACTGGAACGATCGCCCATCACCACATCGCCGCTCAAGGTGGCGGTAGGGGCGGTGAAAACATCCTGGCCGACCTGCGGGGTATGGCTGTCGATGGTAATAATGTGAGTCATGGCACCACTGTAATAGGGGTGGATAGGACCCTGCGACTATTACGAGAAGACGATGGTTCGCTGGCCGTCCAGCATGACGCGGTGCTCAGCGTGCCACTGCACGGCGCGGGTCAGCGTGCGGCCCTCGACGCTTCGGCCCAGGGCCACCAGCTGCTCCGGAGTGCGCGCGTGGCTCACCTGGGTGACTTCCTGGTCGATGATCGGGCCCTCGTCCAGATCCGAGGTGACGTAGTGGGCGGTGGCGCCGATCAGCTTCACGCCGCGGGCGTAGGCCTGGTGGTAGGGTTTGGCGCCCTTGAAGGACGGCAGGAACGAGTGGTGGATGTTGATGACCCGACCCTCCATGCGCTGGCACAGCGAATCGGAGAGGATCTGCATGTAGCGGGCGAGCACCACGAGCTCGATGTCGTAGTCGTCAACCAGCTTCAGCAGCTCGGCCTCGGCCTGGGATTTGTTGGAGGGGGTGACCGGCAGGTGGACGAAGTCCACGCCGTAGAACTCGGCCATGGACTTCAGTTCCAGGTGGTTGGAGACGATGACCGGGATATCGATGGCCAGGGTGCCGGCGCGCTGGGCGAACAGCAGGTCGTTCAGCGCATGCCCGGCCTTGGAGCACATGATCAGCGTTCGGGTTCGTGCGGCGGTGTCGTCCACGCGCAGCGACATGTGGAACTCGTCGCGGATAGGAGCCAACGCCGCGCGCACCTGCACCAGGGACTGCTCGGTCGCCACCTCGATGCGCATGAAGAAGGTTCCGGACTCGGGGGACTCGTATTGCTGGGATTCGGTGATGTTGCAACCGGCACCCAGCAGACCTCCGGAAATGGCATGGACAATGCCGGGACGATCTACGCAGGACAGGGTGACGGTGTACTTGTTCATGCATTGAGGTTAACCGTCTAACGCCCTGCGTGCACATTCGCCGCCTACGGTTACGTCTTCTGGCGTCCCGTGTTGCTGCTATTTGTCTGCTTCGTCAGGCGAATCGGCGAAGATCGTCACCCAGATATCGGTGCCATCAGACACGTTGACGGTGACGGTTTGGCTGGCAGCCGGGTCACTGATGTCAAACAACCCTGCGGCTCCGCCGTTCAGCGAGCAATCACTTGAGACCTCCTTGCCGCCTACGCCGTTGAGGGAGGCAGACCATTTGCCGGTGCCCGAGCACTGGACGGCTACGCCCAGGTGGGAGTATCCCGGGGGCATCGGTTCTACGTCGAAAGAAGTGGTGCCCGCACCGGCAACCTGCTGGCGAATCTCTGATGACGGGCTGCCGTTCTTGAGCACCGAAGCCTGGGCTTCGAAGATATCGGAAGTTTTTGGTGCGCTTTCCAGGCTTGCGCTGCCGGCATTTTCGGTGACGGCTGTGGGCCTTGCCCCAGTTGTCGTTTCACCGGTTAGATCTGCCTGATCGGTGCAGCCAACTGCGGCAACGCTCAAGAATACGAACAATGAGAAAGCACTGGCCTTCCTGAGTTTTTTCATCTCAGGAGACTACAGTCAGGAACAATTAAAGTCGATCGTTTGCAGAAATAAGACATCAGCACAGAATGCAGACGGCCATCCAGCTACGCCGTGTCATCGGCCTGCCTGGTTCGGAACCTGTTCGACGCTGTGCGTGGAGCGACGAACCAGGGTTTGTAGCATCTTCAGACGGAGCGTACGCGGGGAATCGGACACGTGCTCCGCCCCGCACACGCCGGTGAGGTTCCCGACTAGGCAGGAACTGCCGCCAGGAACTTGCTGGCTGCCACCGCTGCCTTGCGCCCGGCGCGGGTAGCGCCCAACGTGGAAGCCGAGGCGCCGTAGCCGACGAAGTACATACCCGGAAGCTCAACCGCGCTGACCGAATCCTCGGCGATCAGGATGCCGCCGGCTTGCGTGTGCAGATGCAATGGACGCAGGTGGTCGTGCGCATGGCGGAATCCGGTGGCCCAGAGGATGGCGTCGATTGGCTCGGTGCTGCCGTCCTCGAAGTGCACGCTGTGCGGGCCTAGGAAGTCGATCTTTCCACGGGAAACCAGCGCACCGGAGTCGATGGCCGCCTGCATCACCGGGTTCAGCATCAGTCCGGTGGCGCCCACCACCGACTTCGGCGGCAGGCCCGCGCGGGTGCGCTCGTTGACCTCGCGCTTCACCTGGATGCCCCAGTCGGCGCTCGGCGTGCGCCAGTCCGGCTCGGAGCGGGTTGACCACAGGGTGTCCACGCCGGCAGCGCGCAGCTGCACGATGAATTGGGTGGCGCTGGCGCCGCCGCCCACCACCAGCACGCGCTGGCCGGCGAACTGCTCGGGGCCGATGAAGCCATTGGTGTGCACCTGCGGGCCGTCGAATCGGCCCGGGTAGCTTGGCCAGTTGGGGTTGGTCCAGGTACCGGTCGCGTTGATGATGCTGCGCGCCTGCAGCGTGCTTCCGTCGGCGAGCTCGACCGTGAAGATGCCGTCCTCGTGGGTAACCGCGCGAACCTCGGCATTATGGCGCACCGACAGGTTCTTCTCCCGCTCGTAGGCGCCGTAGTATTCGGAGACGACCTCGGAAGCCGGACGGGTCGGGTCCTGGTTATCGAAGGGGAACTCGGGCAGCGAAGCCACCGCGTGGGTCTTGCCCAGGGTCAGCGTGCGCCAGCGGTGCTGCCAGGCACCGCCCGGACCCGGATTGGCATCCAGCACCACGTAGTCCTCCCAGGGCTTCAGTCCCCGGCGCTGAAGATGGAATGCGGCGGACAGTCCCGCTTGCCCCGCACCAATCACGATGTTCTGGTAATACACTGCTGCCTCCTTACCCGTGTAACCGGTTCCGCAGGACCTTCATTCCGCGTGAGGCGGTTGTCACACGGGCTATGGCTGGGCATTGGATAGAATTGAACCCGTGACTGGCGTTTGGTGGACTACCACCGGGGAGCTAATCGTGGGAGCCGCGCGCCTGGGTTCGCACACCACCTGCCTTGGCAACAGGGCCCCTACGGAAGGATGAGCGTGAGCGCACGCATTCTCGACGGCAAGGCCACCGCGGCCACCATCAAGCAGGAACTGACCGAGCGCGTTGCCAAGCTGAAGGCCGCCGGCCACAGCACCGGACTGGGCACCATTCTGGTCGGCAACGATCCTGGCTCGGCCTGGTACGTGGGCGGCAAGCACAAGGACTGCGCCGAGGTGGGCATCGAATCCATCCGCGTGGACCTGCCGGAGGAAACCACCCAGGACGAGCTGCTGGCCAAGGTGCGCGAACTGAACGAGAACCCTGCCTGCACCGGCTACATCGTGCAGCTGCCGCTGCCCAAGCACATCGACCAGGACGTCATCCTGGAAGCCATGGACCCGGCCAAGGACGCCGACGGCCTGCACCCGATGAACCTGGGCCGCCTGGTCGCCAACGTGAACCGCCCGATGGCCTCCCCGCTGCCCTGCACCCCGTTGGGCTGCGTCGAGCTGCTGGCCCGCCACGACATCGACCTGACCGGCAAGCACGTGCTGGTTGTCGGCCGCGGCGTGACTATTGGCCGCCCGGTCGGCCTGCTGTTGACCCGCCGCGACGTGAACGCCACCGTCACCCTGGCGCACACCGGCACCACCAACCTTGACGAGCTGCTGGCGCAGGCCGACGTGGTCATCGCCGCCGCCGGCTCGGCCCACATGATCAAGACCGCCAAGCCGGGCGCCATCCTGCTGGACGTGGGAGTTTCCCGCGTTGACGGCAAGGTCACCGGCGATATCGACCCGGCCCTGTACGAGGTTGCCAGCTGGATCTCCCCGAACCCGGGCGGCGTGGGACCGATGACCCGCGCGATGCTGCTGAACAACGTGGTGGAAGCCGCGGAGCGCAACGCCGCGAAGTAGACGCGAAAAAACCAAAACCTACAGCCCGCCAGTTCATCACCGGCGGGCTGTCGGCTTTCTAGTATGCGCGCGCGGCGGTCTTTCCTGGACCTACAGCGCGTCCTGGGCTACGGGTTGCGCCGCGGTGCGCTTGTCGAATACCAGCGCCCCCACTTCCTGCTCGGCCTGGTTGCTGATGGACAGGTCGATGCCACTGCGGTCGCGGACCAGCGAAACCGCAACCAGTGAGATGGCGGTTAGCCCGATCAGGTACCAGGCCACCGCGTCCGTGCCGCCGGTCGCCTGCACCAGGGCGGTGGCGATCATCGGGGCGAAGGCGCCGCCCAGGATCGCACCGAAGGCGTAGGAGATCGAGACTCCGGAGAAACGCACCGAGGCGGGGAAAAGCTCGGAGTACAGCGCCGCCTGCGGACCGTAGGAGAAACCGAGCCCGACCGCGAACAGCGCAAAGGCCAGGTAAAGCAGCGGCAGGCTTGCGGTGTTGACCAGCCAGAACAGCGGGAAGATGCACAGCAGCTGGCTGACGAAACCGATCTGGTAGGTCCGCTTACGGCCGATCTTGTCGGCCACCAAGCCGGAAAGCAGAGTGAAGACGAACCACATGACTGCGCCGAAGGACACAGCCAGCAGCACCTGGGTCCGGTTGAAGCCGACCGGACCTTCCGGATCGGTCATGTAGGCCTGCAGGAACCCGCCAGTGGTCATGTAGCCAGCGGCGTTGTTTCCGGCGAAGACCAGCGCGGCGATCAGCACCAGCAACCAGTGCTTCTTGAACAGCACCACGATCGGTACCCGGGTCTGGGCCTTCTTCTGGGCGATTTCCTCGAACACCGGCGACTCGTCGACCGAGCGGCGGATGAAGTAGCCGACTATGACCAGCACGAAGCTCAGCAGGAACGGAACACGCCAACCCCAGGCCACGAACTGCTCGCCGGGGGAGATCACGCCGGTCATCAGTGCCATCATGGCCGAGGCCAGCAGCATGCCCAGCGGAACACCCAGCTGCGGGTAGGCGCCAGCCCGACCGCGGCGGTTCGTTGGCGCATGTTCAACTGCCATCAGCACGGCGCCACCCCATTCGCCGCCCGCCGAAATACCCTGCAGGATACGCAAGAGCAGCAACAGGACCGGAGCGATGATGCCGGCGGTCTCATAGGTCGGCAGCACGCCGATGAGCGTGGTGGAGGCACCCATGAGTGTCAGCGTGAGCACCAGCATGGCCCTGCGGCCGATCTTGTCGCCGAAGTGACCGGCCAGGAATGCACCCAGCGGACGGAACAGGAAGGAGATGCCGACGCTGGCAAAGGAGAGCAGCAGGCCGATCTGCGAACCGGCGGGTTCGAAGAACAGGTGGGCGAAGACCAGACCAGCCGCGGTGGCGTAGATGAAGAAGTCGTACCACTCGATGGTGGTGCCGATGATGGTGGCAAAAGCGACTCGTCGCTGGCTGGCGGTGGCGCCGTGTTGCCGGGGAGGAACAGTACTCACGGGGTTACCTCTGAATGTGTGAACGAACAGTGCAAGTGCGAACCATCGGGCTCCTCGTGGGAGTGTCCGGTTCATGGCAGCCGTGGATCAGGCCGGGATCGGGGTGCTTCGGGCAAGCTCCTTCAAGGAGGCCGACGCTTCCAGCATGGACATGGTGATTGGCGTCCCGCTGGAGAGGAGTTTTCGGGCGGAAATATGGTCCGCGGGACGGTTGACGGATTCCACGGCGGCCAGGACGCCGCCGCGGAACAGGGCGATGGAGAATTTGCCGGTGTCCGGCTCGCCCAGCAGCACCGCGTCATCGGTTGGCGCGGACAACCCGGCGATCTGCAGCCGGTGTTCGCCTTGGACGCTCCAGAACCAGGGAAGCTCGCGGTATTCGGTTGGCTGGCCGGTCAGGGTGAGCGCAAGCGCCCGGGCTTGGTCATTGGCGTTCTGCACGGATTCCAGCCGCGCCCGCTCCGAGGTCGCAGCCAGAGGGAAGTTTGCGCAGTCGCCCAGGGCGTAAATCCGTTCATCCGAGCTGCGCAGGAAAGCATCCACCATGATGCCATTGTCGCAGGCCAGCCCCGAATCCGCCGCGAGCGCCGTATTGGGCAGGACGCCGATGCCGTAGACCACCAGGTCTGCCTCGTAACCATGTCCGGCAGTGGACAGGACCTGAAGATGACCATCTTGCGCTTCGATGCGCTCCACGCCTTCGTTGCAGCGCAGGTTGATGCCGCTGCCGCGGTGCGCCGCGGCAAACCAAACGGACAGCGGCTCGGATGCTGCGCGTCCCAGCGGGCGCGCGGCGAATTCCAGCACTGTGACCTCCAGCCCGCGCTTCCTGGCCGCAGCGGCGAACTCCAGTCCGATGAACCCCGCGCCGATGACTACCACGCGGCGCGCCTCGGCCAGCCGGCGCTGGAGAGTACGCGCATCATCCAAGGTGCGCAGGCCGTAAATTCCCGGCAGCTCGCTTCCGGCACAGCCAAGTGGGCGGTTGCGGGCGCCGGTGGCGATCACCAGGCGGTCGTAGGACAGCTGGGTGCCGGTGCTGAGCGTGACGATGCTGGTGGCCCTGTCGATGGATTCGACCCTTGCCCCCGGGATCAAATCGATATCGTGCTCGGCGTAGAAGCTTTCCGGACGCAGGGCCAGGGGCCCGGACGCGGCATCCGCCGCAACATAGTCCTTGGACAGCGGAGGGCGCTGATAGGGCAGTTCAGTTTCCTGGGTTATCAGGGAGAGCGGGCCCCGGTGTCCTGCCTCGCGCAGGGAAGCCGCCAGCTGCACTCCCGCGTGCCCGGCCCCGATGATGACGATGCGTGGTTCCATGGCTAGACCTGGTCGCTGGGCACGGTGACGCGCAGCTGCTGGGTGGCTCCACCGAGGCGGACCTGGCAGCCCAGTCGGCTGAATTCCGTGCGTTCTGCGGCTGTGCAGTCGAGCATTTCGTCTTCGTCCTCGGAGATGTCCGAAAGGCCTGCGGCATCCTCCGGCGCGACATAGACATGGCAGGTGGCGCACATGGCCTGTCCGCCGCATTCGCCGACGATTCCGGCAATGCCGTTGGAGACTGCGGCGCGCATGATGTTGCCGCCGTCAGCGACCTCGACCTCGGTAGCGGTGCCGTTGGGCTGTTCGAAAATAATGGTTGGCATTGAAAGCTCCTATACGAATGTGGTTACGAATCCCAGATGACCGGCATCTTGGTCATGCCGCGGAAGACCCAGCCGGCATCGATGCTGGCCGACTGCGGATCCAGTCGAAGATTTGGAAGGCTGCGGAACACTTCGGGAAGCGCTATTTGCGCCACCTGCGCGCGGGCGATCCAGGTGCCGGCACAGAAGTGCACTCCGCCGCCGAAGGCCAGGTGAGGCTTCTTTTCCCGGAAGATGTTGAACTCCTCGGGATCGGTGAAGACCTTCGGATCGCGGTTGGCCGCGCCGAGCACAACACCCAGACGCGCCCCGGCAGGCAGCTTGATGCCCTCCAACACGAGATCCTGCGTGGTTTCGCGGGGATACATTCCGATGGGTGCCACCCAACGCACCGATTCCTCGAAGGCACGTGAAAACAGGCCCGGGTCCTCCAGCACTGCATCCAGCTGTTCCGGGTTGGAGAGCAGGGCCCACACTGTGGTGGCCAGGACATCGCGCGGTTCGTTGAGCCCGCCCCCGATGGTCATTTTCAGATTCGCTCGGATGGCTTCCAGAGGGATGGGCAGTGACGCCAGATTCGAAAGCAACGACCGGTCCGGATTGGCGGCGAGGTAGGGGAGCATTTCATCGATGGCGGCGTCAACTTCCGCCGAGGATGCGGCAGCCTTGGCCCAGACCTCTGGATCATCCGCGTAGTTGCCGGTCCCGTCGATCAACGTCTGGCTCCAGCGCTGCATGTCCGCCTGCGTGGAATTGTGGAAGCCGCAAATGAGGCGAAGGTTCTCCGCGGTGTAGGGGGCCGCGTAGTCCCATACAAAGTCGGCGCCGGGGCCCTTGGTGACGAGCTGAGCCAGGTACTTTTCGTTGTTGGCAGCGAAGATGTCGTTCCAGTGCTTCTTGATGGTGGCCGGGCGAAGGGTTGCGCCGTAGGAATCGCGGTCGACCTGGTGCTCCGGGTTGTCCTTGCGCAGCATTGAATGACCCATCGAACGCTTCATCAAGGAATTGCGTTCGTCGGCGGAGAAGAGCGCCTCGTTTTGCTCGATTTCGTGGCAGGCGCTGTACGAAGTCACCATGTACCGGTTCACTTCCGGTACCCAGTGCACCGGAGCTTCTTCGCGCATGCGCTGGTAGATCGGGAAAGGATTGGTGTAGAGGTCGGAGATTTTCACCCAATCCGCAACCGGAGCTTCGCGTCCTTCGCCAGTCGAGGTCTCGACAGCCGCGGTGACGGTCTGCGCTGACTGCGCCCCGGTGAACGGGCAGGTGGCCGGTGTCTGGCTCATGGGAATGTGCTCCTGGATTGAAAGGCTAACTTGGTATCAAGTGTGAGGCAGGACATAACCACGGGTAAAATGGTTATATTCGTTCAATATCCACGGTTCTAGTGAGGTTTCGTGCAACGTTTTACCCTTCGACAGCTTGAATGCCTCGCCGCCGTCGGCCAGGGCGGATCCATCGCGGCGGCAGCCGAGCAATTGAACCTGTCCGCCTCTGCAATCACAGGCGCGCTCAATGAACTGGAACGCATACTGAATACGCAACTGACCATTCGTCGAAAAGCGCATGGGGTGAGCCTTACTCCTTCCGGCAAGTACGTGCTTGAAGAGGCCCAGGGAATTCTGCAGGCCTCCAGCGACCTACAGGAGATGGCCAATGGCGCAGGCACGCTGCTTGCCGGTCGGGTGCGGGTGGGCTGCTACTCTTCCCTCGCTCCCACCGTGCTGCCAGAGCTGCTGGCTGAATACAGTTCCAGATTCAACCAGGTGGAAGTCGACTTTTTTGCCGGGACGCAGCAGGAAATATTTCACCGGCTCGCCAACGGCATGCTGGACTTGGCCTTTGTCTACGACTTCGGCTTGCCCGAGGGAATCGAACGAACGGTTCTGTATACAACCGAGCCGAACGTGCTGCTTCCCTCGGACCATGAGCTCGCTCGGGCCCCCAAGGTTTCGCTGGCGCAGTTGTCGAAGGAACCGATGATCCTGCTGGATGTCCCGCCCAGCCGGGAGCACACCGAGGCACTATTCGAAGCGGCCGGGGTCAGCCCGTGGATCCGCTACCGAACTGCGGATTTCGAGGTCACTCGATCGATGGTCGCGAGGGGACTGGGCTACGCGGTCCTGGTTCAACGGCCTGCAGCAGATGTCTCATATGAAGGTTTGCCCCTCGCCGTGCGCTCGATCCATCCGGTGGCCAGGAAAGTACGCATCACCATGGTCCGCTCCCTTGCAGTGCAACCGTCCAAGGCTGCAACTGCCATGCACTCGCTGGCACTGGAACTGTATTCCACCAAACCTGCCCGTAGCTGCCTCTGAGCCGATACTGCTAGCGGGATAGCAGCGGTATGCCGGAAATCGGGCGTACACGGCAGGGTGCGGCGACATCGACCCGGCCCTGTACGAGGTTGCCAGCTGGATCTCCCCGAACCCGGGCGGCGTGGGCCCGATGACCCGCGCGATGTTGCTGAACAACGTCGTGGAAGCCGCGGAGCGCAACGCCGCGAACTAGAAGTTCACGGGTGATGGCCGGCGGATGTCCCGAACGGGACCGCCGGCCTTCATTCATCCACGATCTTGGCAGGGTCGAAAAAGTCCTCCCCGTTCAAGCCAATGAACTGCAGGAACTTGTAGCTCGGGATTGGACGAGGAGCGTCGAGGTCAGCCTCCCCAAGGGCGATGCCGCGCATCCGCCTACTACGCATGGGCGACGTAGCTCAGACAATTCATAGGCCCTGAGTTGGGTCTTTGCTTTGGCTTGCCGGACTGGATTCGGGAGGGACGGCGATTTGAGAGCATGCATGCGCCGAAGCCGACCGCTGAATTCTTGGCGGCGTAGTGATTATTGCGAACGTCGAGACACTGGCCAGCCATCATGCCACTGGTGCCTGATGCTGGCAGGCGGGAGTCCAGGAGTTAAACACTGAAGCATCCCACGATGACTGCGGGATGCTTCAATGCGAAAGGGCTTCTTTCAGTTATAAACAAGACCAGATTAACATCCAGTGGGGCAGCTCAGTTCATAAGGTCTGGATCATCCAGCGAACGTTCAGCATCCGGTTTGCCCAAGGCGCCCGGACGGGTGTTGTACGAGGTCTCGTAGTCCCTGTCGCTACGCACATAGCACGGAATTTCAAAGGTGATCGCGCTGTGCGCCCAGTACCTGACCCGGAAAGTCCTCGCGCCTACAGGCGTGCCTTTGGCGATGAATTGGCTCATCACTTGGCCCTTGGCTTCTACCGGTACATTCTCCAGAGCCGGATTGGGCACCGAGACGAACCAGAAGCTCAAGTCGTCGGCCGTGATGTCATAGATTGCAATCAGTACGGATCGTCCATGGACTGAAACGAGGCCCATCACATCATCAACGAGTTCGTGCGGCTCAGCCAGCACGATGGGCATTCCTTCCCTTCAGCCGTAGGAGGCGAGATGGATGCGTGCCTGGCGGGATCCGAGGATGTGTTTGACGTGCTCGGCTGTGTGGGTTCGTAGTTCGTGGGTTGACATGGCTAACCTCCGCTTTGTAGCTCTTCCGGTATCTCCGAGGAGCCACACCGCAATGAGTCAAAGTGGTTGTCCTGATGGCAAAGCAGGCCACGGATATTATCGCGGAGTGTCCTTTGGACTGTACGCGTCTTTCACTTTAATAGATACCCTTTGGTCATGGGCGGCAATGAATACCCCGTGAACATAGCGGGGGTACCCAGAGTTTGCCCAGTCTCTAATTGCTCCGAGACCTTGGTCCTGGGGGTGCGAAGGCACGGAACAATGGCGTCTGCGGGGTAAGCGGACTGGCAGAAGGTACCCGGACCAATTTGACCACGGACCGCAGGAATCTTGCTACCCGTGCTCTTGGCAGGCTATCCATCTTACGGGATGCCTCGTCAGGGACTACTCCGTACGACGGCACTGTCCGGATCGCGGTGGCACGGCTGGATCCCAAACCATTTCGACTGGCAGCCGTGCTGGAGCCCCGCAGCCGGCCCCAAGTTCACACATTGGATACCCGCCGCGCTGGACCAAGCAATGCGCTGGGATCTCGGCCCGGGTCAATCCATTCGAGCCCAATTGGATTCAGAACATCTCAATTAGGCAGACGGAATTGCGCGATGTTCACGCCGAGGACTGGTACCCGCTGACTTGGATAGAGCCCACGGCGCCACACAAGAACTGGATGATTCCGACTGCGATCGAAGAGGGCGGTGCTTCGCCCGCAAGCCTTTAGGGAGGGAACTCCGGTCCGATCCCAGCCCGTGCCTAGCACCATGAACTGATCGGTGGAGCAGAGCAAGAGCCGGGACCGAAGCTTGATTACCTCGAATTAGCAGAGGTGCCCGATGTTGGAGTCATTCAACGTGTCGGCAGTGAGTAGCGGGTAGACGTCGCACGCTGCGCTTGCATCTGCGGGCAGGACGGGATCAAGTGGGCCACCGCGGTGTGCTTCCAGAATTTCACGCGAAATTCCATCACGCGGGATGAGTCCAGTTCGTTGAAGAACTCCCCTGTGGTGCACTTGGAAGGTGACGGCTGCTTGACTTTCAGCGCTGGCTGCGGCGTCGTGACATAAAGCAGCTGCAGTTCCTCTGTCTCGGGGTTGATCATCGCTACCAGAACATCACGTCCGTGGATGGAAACCATGCCCATCGCGTCGGTGAGTGATTCGTTCGGCTGGGTCATCACGATGGGCATGCCCGGCTCCCATCCATAATTCGACAGATGAGCTTTGCCTTCGCGGGTGGCGAGAAAATCAGCGACTCGGACAGCTGTCTGGGTTCTAGCGATTCGACCTGGCATTTAAGATACTTCCCTTTCCTGCACTGCTGATTTGATAAGTGATGAGGAGGTGGAAACCTCCGTAAGCGGAACTCAAAAAATAGCCCCAACTTTCGACGCTGCCGCATTGGCGGGCAACGGATACTGCACTGATTAGGCGATGCTCAGGTCCGACGGTGTTCCACCCCGGCCAAAATCGAGACCGCCTGTTGGGGTTAGCGAAGGGGCGATGAATGGCTGTTCCAGCCAATCTTGCTGCGGATGCAAAGCTACGTCCAGAGGTTCCGAGGGAAGCGCTAGGTTTTCTTTGCCGGCGACCGCAAATTGTAGATTGCGGACTTCGAACTGGATGCCCAGGGAGTTCTCCATTTGTGGCAACAGCGTGTCATTCACGTATTGCATCAGCTCAGAAACATTGTCTTCGCTTTTCGCGGTGCATGCCAGGTTCAAGACCAATTGATCCGGGGTCCCGGTGATGGTGCATATAGCCGAATGAACCGCATCTTTGCTCCGGCACTCGTGTGATCCGAAAGCGGCAATCTGCTGCATCCGCTCCGCCCATGCATTGGCAGGATGCGTCGAGGGATCTACTGGAACTGCTAAGGATTCTTTCATTATTCACTCCGGTATTGATAGCTGTTTCGTAGTAGAATATCTGTAGACAGGCTAACTATTAGCTAGGTTACATTATAATTTTTTGATTAGGCAAGCTGACCGCAGGCAATGGCGAGGAAGGAGCATCGGGAGGTACGAGCGATGAGTTCGTACCCGGCGGAGGGAATTCTCATGAGTAGTTATGGAGCAAGTGGATATTGGTATGACACGGCTACCACGGTGCCAGGGGCCGTTGATCTGTTGAACCTGATGCGCAGGTATCGGGAGTCGGAACGCAAGATGCGGGCCAAAACGCGTGGGTCCATGGGAATGAACGAAACCGATATGTCCGCTCTGCGATTCCTGCTCGGTGAGCATCGCAAGGGGGTGATTCCGCGTCAACGGGATTTTGCCGAAGAGCTGGGCATCTCTAATGCATCCGTGTCGGTGTTGATAGATAGATTGTGCCGCGACGGGTACGCCGAGCGCATTGTCCACCCTGCCGATCGCCGCTCGGTGGGGATTGTGCCCACCGAATACAGTGATTCCGAAGTTCGCGGAACCCTGCACAAGATGCATGAGCGCATGATGGATGCAGTGAACACTCTGACCGCTGACGAGCGGATTGGGGCGGCCAAGTTCTTGGCAGCCATGATCCGAAGCGTCGAAGCCGACGAAGCGGAACAGATCCAGACCCGCGAATCCGCCGTTGCTTCCTCCTCGTTGTCAGATCGGACATCTGATATGAAGTCAGCTTCCTCGGCTTCGGATCATCTGCGGTAGTCCGAGGGTCGCATGGAGGTTGGGAAACAACCGGAATCCCGACGCCGCAGACCGGCGTGGAAGCCACAAGATCCACCTGGGGGTGCGACCTCGATTTCAGCTTCTACCGTCTCGTTCCTGATGAAAATCTGACGGTCGCCCTTGGTCTCAAGTTCAGGAACGTAGATTAGGAAAATAGTAAATTCAACTCGTTCTGGAAGAATGGAGTGATAGCTAATGCCACGTAAGCGTCTTGATGTTTCTCTCAGTCATGATGAGTTCGAAGATCTTAACAACGCTTTGGAAGACCATCGGGATGGGTTCAAGAGGATGGCGCAGGAGGCAATCAACGGTTTCGGCCTCGAGCCCGCCTACTGGACCGGTCGAGCCGAAGAAGTGGAAGGTCTTCGTGAGTCGGTGCACGAGCATAGTGCTGACGAACCTGACGTTCCACCTGCGGATTCGGATCTTCCACGGGAGGCAGAATCGGCTCTGGATCTGGATCCCGAATCCGAGCCACGCAATTAATCGGTTCGGAATGCCTAATCATCCCATCCGCCCGACGCGGGTATTGTCTCAAGAATCCACCCGAAAGAGCGGTCCACCACATGGTATGGTGGACCGCTCTACGAAGGCACTAATTAGGCGCGCTTGCGGGTAAGAAGCCCCCAGATCACCAGAACAATCAGCGAACCACCGATAGCGAGCAGCCACGTAGAAAGGGACCAGAAGCGGTCGATTTCGACATCGAACAGCGCTGAACCGATCCAGCCCCCCACGACCGCGCCGACCACGCCGAGCAGCAAGGTCGCGAGCCATCCGCCACCTTGTTCTCCTGGCTTAATGGCCTTGGCAATGGCGCCGGCAATCAATCCTAAAATTATCCAGCCTAAGATACCCAACGAACACTCCTTCGATTAGCTTGCGGGTTGACTAGAACGAAAGCGTCATAGCCTACTGGTTTTACAAGCTACTGCTTCGGCAAGCACGTGACTCCAAACTGGATGATCCCTGATAAGGGCGCAGGTCAAGAGGAGCTTTGAAACAATCCCCACAAGTACCGCATGCGGCGCTATGCGTCAATCTGTCTCGGCAGCTTGGGCCGACGGTGCCGTCAGCGAAGATCGCCCTAACTAAGCATGCAAATGAACGGTGTTTACGGACGATGGGTGGATCCGCGACCCCATGCCTTGAGATTTAGCGGAGGCCATCGTCAAACTATCGCCGGTTCCCGAGCTCACTTTCCGGCAAAGCCGGGCAAAGAAAACCCCGCCCCAGCGAAACAAATTCGCTGGAACGGGGTTTTCGCCTAACAGGGGGTCAACGCTACTTGGAAACCTCTTGCATCTGGGCTTCGACGGCGCGCTTGTCGAATACCAGGGCGCCGACTTCCTGCTCAGCCTGGTTGTGGAAGGACAGGTCGATGCCGCTGCGGTCGCGGATCAGGGAGACCGCGATGAATGCGAGCACCACAACCACCAGCAGGTACACGGCCACGGCGGTCGTGCCACCGGTTGCCTGGACCAGCGCCTGGGCGATGGTCGGGGCGAAGGCACCGCCGAGGATCGCGCCGATGGCGTAGGAGATCGAGACGCCGGAGAAGCGCACAGAAGCCGGGAACAGTTCGGAGTACAGTGCCGCCTGCGGCCCGTAGGTCAGGCCCAAGCCGATGGAGAACAGGCCGAAGGCCAGATAGAGCATGCCCAGCGAGCCGGAGTTGACCAGTGCAAAGACCGGGAACAGCGATGCGGCCAGAACCACAAAGCCGATCTGGTAGGTGCGCACGCGGCCGATCTTGTCCGCCATGACGCCGGCGATCAGGGTCACGACCAGCCACACGGCGGCGCCGAAGGCCACGGCGATGAGCACGTCGGTGCGCTCCAGGCCGATCGGCCCCTCGGGATCGGTAGTGTAGGCCTGGAAGAACCCGCCGGTGGTCATGTAGCCTGCGGCGTTGTTGCCGGCGAAGACCAGCGCGGCGATGAGCACCAGCGGCCAGTGCTTCTTGAACAGGACGAGGATCGGGACCTTGGTCTGCGCCTTGTGTTCGGCGATCTCCTCAAAGACCGGGGACTCGTCCACGGAACGACGAACGAAGAAGCCGATGGCGATCAGGATGATCGAGACCAGGAACGGCACGCGCCAGCCCCACTCGAGGAATGCATCACCGGGGGAGATGACGCCGGTCATCAGCGCCATCATGCCGCTGGCCAGCAGCATGCCCAGGGGGACGCCAACCTGAGGGTAGGAGCCTGAACGGCCGCGCTTGCCTTCCTCGGCATGCTCGACGGCCATCAACACGGCGCCGCCCCATTCGCCGCCGGCGGAGATGCCCTGGATGATGCGCAGCAGCAGCAACAGGATCGGAGCCCACAGCCCGGCGGTCTCGTAGGTCGGCAGCACGCCGATCAGCGTGGTGGCAGCTCCCATGAGCGACAGGGTCAGCACCAGCATGGCGCGGCGGCCGATCTTGTCGCCGTAGTGCCCGGCCAGGAAGGCGCCGAGCGGACGGAAGAGGAAGGACAAGCCGACCGAGGCGAAGGAGATCAGCAGCGCGATGTCCTTGCCGGCAGGCTCGAAGAACAGGTGGCTGAAGACCAGGCCTGCCGCGGTGGCGTAGATGAAGAAGTCGTACCATTCGACGGTGGTACCGATGACTGTGGCGAACGCGACGCGCCGTTGGTTTGCGTTCATGAAGTGGGCAGCTCCTTGGAGAGGTGAATCACTTCAGTGTGACACCACACATAGGTAAGGTAAACTTCAAATATCTGTAGAACTTCTGAAGGTTGGCTTATGTACACGATGCGGCATCTTGAAATCATGGCCGAGCTTCCGGACCATAGGACCCTTGGATCCGCCGCGGACGAACTGCGTATTTCCGAGTCAGCGCTGTCCCAGGCGATTACCGCCATCGAAAAGCTGGCCGGCGAAACGCTGTGCCTGCGGCGCAAGGCGCACGGCTTCACCCTGACAGCCTCCGGAGTGCATTTTTCGGCGATGGCCCGCAAAATCATCTCCGATGTTACGGAACTGGCCGCCACCTTCCCACAGCAGGAAGGCGTGCTGCGCGGGCGCGTGCGCTTTGGCTGCTTCGCCTCGCTGTCCCCGCACCTGATCCCCTCGACCATGCAGGGATTCGACCACCCGCAGGTGGAACTTTCGGTGCAGGTGGGCACCCATGAGTCGCTGCTTCCGGCGCTGCGCAATGCGGACCTGGATGTCGCCTTCGTCTACGATCTGGGCCTGCCACCGGACATGGACAAACAGGAGATCTACGGGACGCATATGCAGGTGGTACTGCATCCGGAGCACCCGCTGGCGAGCCTGGAACGGCCGCTGGAACTTGCCGACCTGGTGGACGAGCCGCTGGTGATGTACGAATCCGATCCGTCCACCGAATACGTGCTCCAGCTGTTCGCCGCGCAGGGCCTGAACCCCAAGGTCATCGCCGAGGTGCCGCAGATGATCCTGGTCTCCGCGATGGTCGGGCGAGGCCTGGGCTACGGCCTGCTGATGCGCCGCCCGAACAACGCCGAGATGTCCTTGGAGGGCAAGCCGCTGGCCTTCCGCGACCTGCACACCCCGGTGTCGCCGACCGCTCCCAGCTCCCTGAGCTCGGTCGTGGCGATCACCCCGCTCGGGGTCAAGGTACCGGCCCGGGTGCAGGCGCTGATCGAGCACTGCCGCGAAGCCATGGCGGATTCCTGGTAGCCCTACCCAAGCGCCGGCGGCTCCCGCATAATGGGGCGCAGGAGGCATCATGATTGGCACATGGCAGGCATTGGTGATCGACTGCGAAGATCCGGACTCGCTGGCGGCGTTCTACGAGCAGCTGCTGGGCATGGTCCGCATCGACAACGACCCTGACTGGGTGAGCATCGGCGACGCGCCCGACCGGCCGGCCGTCGCGTTCCAAGCCGTCAGCCCCTATGTCGCGCCCGAATGGCCGGGGCATGTGCACCCGCAGCAGATGCATCTCGACGTCAGGGTCAAGGATCTCGATCTGGCCGAGGAGCTGGTGCTGAACCTCGGCGCCCGGAGCACCGGGCAGGGGACCAAGACCTTCCGTGTCTACCTCGACCCGCAGGACCACCCTTTCTGCCTGGTGAGCTGGTAGCCGCGCCCCGCTGCCACACCCGTCCGCCGCTAGCTAGCCTCCGGCTCCGTAGGCGATCTTCGCCGCCTGCAGCCTGGTGCTCACCCCGAGCTTGGCAAGCACCGCCGACACGTGCGTTTTCACCGTGCTTTCCCCGATGCCCAGGCGCTGCGCCAGCTGCGGATTGCTCAGTCCCTCGCCGATTCCCTGGAGCACCTCGCGCTCTCTGGCCGTGAGCCCCTCGGGCAGCACCGCGGGCGGCGCCGCGGCCAGCGCGCGTTCCATGACCCGGGCGGTGACCTGCGGATCCAGGACGGATTGGCCGCGGCCCGCCGCACGCACCGCGTCGATGATCGCCTGCGGCTCGGCGGTCTTCAGCAAGAAGCCGTGGGCGCCGGCCTGCAAGGCGCCAAAGAGGTAGTCGTCATCGTCGAAGGTGGTCAGCACGATCACCCTTGTCTGCCCGGAAATCTGCGCGGTCGCCGCGATGCCGTCCATCACCGGCATGCGAAGGTCCATGAGCACCACGTCTGGGCTGAGCGCCCGGACCATGGACACCGCCGCGGCACCGTCCGCCGCCTCCCCGACAACTTCCAGGTCCTCTGCCGCCTGCAGCACCAGGCGGATGCCCAGGCGCACGGTTGAATGGTCGTCAACAAGCAGGATCTTCATGGATTCCATCCTGTAGCTGGGCGTCGGTGGGCAGGGTGACCTGAACCTGGAACTGGGGGACGGGGCGAATGTCGCAGCTGCCGCCTACGGCCTGGGCTCGGGTTCGGATGCTCTCCAGCCCGATGCCGCTGCCGAAGCCGTGTCCGGCATGCTCCGGGACCGGGTTGCTGGCATGGATCCAAACGCGGTCCCGCAGCTGCTCCAGACGCAAGCTCAGAGTGCTGCCCGGGGCGTGCTTGGCGTGGTTGACCAGCAGCTCGCGCACCGTGCGGTGCGCGGCGGTGTGCACGGCGGCGGGGATGGACTCGGGGTGGGGCACCGAATACTCCAGCTCGATGTCTTCGGAAGCCTCGGAAACCAGCTGCGGCACGTCGGTCAGCCGCGCCGCCAGCGCCGGGGTCCCCGCATGCAGCATGCGCACCATCTCGCTCATTTCCTCCAGCCCGGTCACGCTTTCGCGGCGGATGGCCGCCAGCGGTTCGCTTCCCGGCGCGGCCGCCAGCGCCGCTCCGGAGAGCAGGGCGATGGAGGAGAGCCGGGCGGAGAGCACGTCGTGCATTTCGCGGGCCAGCGCGGTGCGCTCGGAAATCCGGGCCGCGTGGTGCTCGGCGCTCAGCCGTTCCGCCCGTGCCTCGGCGGCGGCGGCCAGCGCCGCGGAACGCTCGGCCTGCGAGGCGGAAAGGTCCTGGGCGGTACGCACGTTCTGCGCCCACAGCATCGGGGTGAACAGGATGAAGCCGGTGAGGAACAGGCTCAGCACCACCTGCTGCGCCAGGTGCGTGGCATCCCAGGCGAGCACCGCCATCACCAGCGAAACCAAGCACATGAGCGTGAACGAGATCCGGCGCAACGTCAACCCGCCGAGCAGGAAGACGCTGAAGACCGCCTCGAATGCCATGAAATATCCGGCAATGCTGCCCAGCGCCAGCAACCCCAGCCCGGAGGAGGCCATGGCCAGCACAGCGGGCAGCAGCCAGCGCCTTCGCAGCAGGACGGCGCCCAGACCCAGCAGCAGCACCGGGAACCAGAGCCAGCCAGGCAGCCCGGACAGCGGCGGGTTCACCACGCCGAAGGCGTGCAGCACCGCGGCAAGCAGCAGGTACATCCCCGCGGTCTCCGGCTCGTCCTGGCCGCTGCCGATACGCCGGATCAACGTCGTCATGATTCCAGCATGCCCCATCCGCAGGGCCGCGCGGCATCCGCCTTAAGGGGGAGATCGAGCCGTCCTGCTGCCCGATACCCCTGCGCCGCGACCCGGGACAGGCTGGAAGCATGGACATCTTCACGAATGCCGCACCCGCCTCACTGGTGGTGCTCGCGCTGATCGACGCCACCAGCATCGGCACCCTGGTCATCCCCATTTGGCTGCTGCTGCGCCGCGACTACCGCCGGGCGATTCCCCGGGTGCTGCTCTACCTTGGACTGCTGGCCGGCTTCTACTGGGCGATCGGTCTGCTGCTGCGCTCCGGCTTCCAGCTGGCGTACTCCCGGATATCCTTGGACACCCCGATGATGCGGCTGCTGGGGCTGGCCCTGGGCGCGGGGATGATCATCTGGGCCTTGACCTACCGCACCGACGAGCAGAAGCTCGCCGCGGCGCGCAAGGCCGGGACCGCAAACGGTGAGACCGTCAAGGCCGGCGGGCTGCAGGAAACTGCTACCGGCCAGCCGCAGATTTCCGGGGCGCTGCGCCGGAGGCTGGGCACCGCGCTGGATACCCGCACCGGGGTCGTGGCGCTGGCCCTGCTGGCGGGGCTGCTTGAACTGCCCACCATGCTTCCCTACCTCGGCGCCATGGGTGTGCTGCAAGGCGCCGGATGGAGCTCCGGGGTGCAGGTGCTGGTGCTGGCCGGGTACTGCCTGGTGATGATCGCTCCGGCGCTGGTGCTGGTGGGTGTGCGCAGGGCGGCCGGGGACCGGATCGAGCACTGGCTGCAGGCGGCGGGAAGGAAACTAGGTCGCTACGCGCAGGAGACGCTGGGCTGGGTGGTGGGCATCGCCGGGTACTTCCTGATCAGGTTCAGCCTGGACGGGGTGCAGCTGCGCGAGCTGGTCGGCAGCGTGCTGGGATAGCCACGCTGTGGGCGAAAGGACAGCCGTGCGATTGGCCTGCATCCGGGGATGATGCGAGAATTGAAGGCATGGAACCTCTAGGCAGCAGCGCGAAGCAGGGTCGGAAAATCACCCTCAACGCATCGACCCTGGCAATGTCGGTCATGGTCATCGTCCTTCTGGTGGCGGTCATCTTCGCCGCCAATTCAAATGAGATCGTCGGCTGGTTCGTCGTCGTCATCTCCGCCGGCTGGCTGCTGCTCGCCGGGTTCATGATGTTCGGCCTCAAGCGCGGAGCGCAGAAGATCAACAACTCGCTGCGCGAAGCCACCGCCGCGGCCACCCCGCGCGCCCAGGCCGGCACCGTCGTGGTCGACGAAGCCACCAGCCAGCGCGACATGAAGCTGGACCACTCCTTCAAGATCGTCCAGGTCCAGGCCCGCGTCATCGCCGAGCAGCGCGAGCTGAAGAACCCTGAGTCTGAAGAAATGATCGACCGGGCCCTGGACACCATCCAGATGACCGCGAGCAACGCCCGGGATATGATCAAGCCGGCCAAGCCGCTTGACGGCGAAATCATCGGTTAATTTCAAACTTTTCGAGACGGCTTCGGCCGTCTCGATGTCTTTAAGGACCGCATGCATCTGATTCCCGTGGTCTATGTCGTCTTCCGGCGCGAGGATCGGATTCTGTTGCAGCAGCGCCGCGGAACCGCTTTCATGGACGGGCATTGGGCGTCCGGTGCCGCCGGGCATGTCGAGGCCGGGGAAACCGTGCACCAAGCCGCCTGCCGCGAGGCATTCGAGGAACTGGGGATGAGCATCGAGCCGGATGGCCTGGAGCCACTGGCCGTGCTGCACCGAGCCCCGAACCGCGTCGACTTCTTTTTCCAGTGCACCAGCTGGTCCGGCCAGCCCAAGCTGATGGAGCCGGACAAGGCCGCCGAGCTGCAATGGTTCGACCTGAAGGCGCTGCCTAGTCCCGTGGTCCCGCATGAATTGCATGTCCTGGGCCAGTTGTGCTCCGGCGTTCCGGGGATCGGATCGTTCGGCGATTTCACGCCGCCTGCCGGGCTGGACTAACCAGTACTCCAGACGATACGCGCAGGCTGATGGGAGCTGCCCGCGCGGAGGGAGGCTACGTTCTCCGCACTCGGCGTTTCCCGGAGGGGCACGAGTCGATCAGCGGGTAATCAGCACGCGAATTTTGTAAGCTGGAAGGGTGATACCAACCAGCGTGGAAATTCTGAGCAAGAACGCCGGCGCCCTGCGCGTGGCTTCGGTCAACGTCAACGGCATTCGCGCCGCCTACCGCAAGAACATGGCAGATTGGGTCGCCGCCCGCGACGTCGACATTCTGTGCCTGCAGGAAGTGCGCGCACCGGACAAGGTGCTGCGCGAACTGATCGGCGACGGTTGGCACATCCTGCATGCCGAAGCCAAGGACAAAGGCCGAGCAGGCGTGGCAGTGCTCTCCCGCGTCGAGCCGGTGGCCGTGCGCCAGAACATCGGCGACGAGTACTTCGCCGACTCCGGACGCTGGGTGGAAGCGGACTTCGAGGTCAACGGGGAAACCTTCACCGTGGTCTCCTGCTACGTGCACTCGGGCGAACTGGGCACCCAGAAGCAGGAGGACAAGTACCGTTTCCTGCAGCGCATGACCGACTACCTGCCGGCCCTGGCAGCGGAAAAGGACCATGTGCTGGTGGTGGGCGACCTGAACGTCGTGCACACCGAGAAGGACATCAAGAACTGGAAGCCGAACCACAACAAGCGCGCCGGCGTGATGGATGAGGAGATCGCCTACTTCGACGGCTTCTTCTCCTCGGTCGGCTACAAGGACGTGGCCCGCGAACTGGCCGGAGACGTCCAGGGCCCCTACACCTGGTGGTCCTACCGCGGACAGGCCTTCGACAACGACGCCGGTTGGCGCATCGACTACCACATGGCCACCCCTTCGCTGGCCAGCAAGGCCACCAAGTCCCATGTTGACCGCGCCTCAGGCTACGACCTGCGCTTCTCCGACCACGCACCGCTGGTCGTTGACTACCAGTTTTAAGGAATTTTCATGACTAAGTCCCGCGTTCTTTCGGGCATGCAGCCTTCGGGCGACTCCCTGCACCTGGGCAACTACCTCGGCGCACTAGTCAACTGGGTCAAGACCCAGGACGAGTTCGACGCCTTCTTCTTCATCCCCGACATGCACGCCATCACCGTGCCCCAGGACCCGGCAGAGCTGCGCGCCCGCACGCGCAAGACCGCCGCCCAGTTCATCGCCGGCGGCATCGACCTGGAGAAGTCCACGCTGTTCGTGCAGTCCCAGGTGCCCGAGCACGCCCAGCTGGCCTGGGTGCTGAACTGCATCACCGGCTTCGGCGAAGCCAGCCGCATGACCCAGTTCAAGGACAAGTCGGCCAAGGGCGGCGCGGACGCGGCCAGCGTCGGCCTGTTCACCTACCCGGTGCTGATGGCCGCCGACATCCTGCTCTACCAGCCGCAGGGCGTTCCGGTGGGCGACGACCAGCGCCAGCACGTGGAGCTTGCCCGCGATCTGGCCAAGCGCTTCAACCACCGCTTCGGGCAGACCTTCACCGTGCCGGAGGCCTTCATCCCGAAGGAGGGCGCGCGCATCTACGACCTGCAGAACCCGACCTCCAAGATGTCCAAGTCCGCCGAGTCCCCTGCGGGCCTGATCAACGTGCTCGACGAGCCGAAGCTGATTGCCAAGCGCATCAAGTCCGCGGTCACCGACGCGGACACCGTGATCGCCTACGACAAGGCCGAGAAGCCCGGCGTCTCCAACCTGCTGGACATCCTGGCCGCCGTGACCGACCGCCACGTGCCGGACCTGGTCGCTGAATTCGAGGGCAAGATGTACGGGCACCTGAAGGTGGCAGTGGCCGACGCCGTGGTGGAGCGCCTGGCTCCGATCCGCGCCCGCACCCTGGAGCTGCTGGACGATCCGGCGGAACTGGACCGCCTGCTGCTAGCCGGGGCCGAGAAGGCCCGACAGGTTGCTTCCAAGACCGTGGCAGATGTCTACCAGAAGGTCGGCTTCCTGCCGCCGCTGGGTGTCTGACATGGATAACCTTGAACCCCGATTCACGCTGGGCGTGGTGATCCCGGTGCCGCAGCCGCAGCGGGAGACCCTGCGCGCCTGGCGCCGGGAGTTCGGGGGAGCGGACACCGAGGTGATCGCTCCCCACATCACGCTGGTGTCCGGGTCCTACCTGAACACCTGGGAGAAGGCCGCCGCGCAGGTGCGCCAGGTGGCGGGTCAAACCGCGAGCTTCACAGTGCAGCTGGGTGCCGCGCGGACCTTCCGTCCAGCCAGCGAAGTGGTCTACCTGCCGCTGCTGGACGGGGCGGAGGAATGCTGGGCGCTGCACCGCGGGCTGCTCTCCGGCGCGCTGCGCCACGAGTCGAACTTCGCGTACCATCCGCACCTGACCATTGCGCAGAACGTGCCCCCGGAGAACCTGGACGCCGCGCAGGCAGCGCTGGACCAAGTGGGCCTGTCCTTCGAGGTGAGCTCGATCCAGCTGTTCGACACCCGCGGCGGGCAGTGGAGCCTGAGCGAAGAGATTGAACTGGGCTAAGGCCCGCCGACACACGAAAAGAACGCCAGCCCAAAGGCTGGCGTTCTTTTCGTTGAAGGTCTGCTCGGCAGCCCAAGCCTCTGGCTCGGCCCATGCACGCAGCATGGCGGCGCCGTTGCAGGTGCCCCGCGGTGGCAGTTGCCGGGCAAGGGGTTCGGCGGACTTCAGGCCCCGCGGGGGACCGGGGAACGGCTCTTTCCTCCAGCAATGCCAAAAGGCCCGAACCATGAAACTGGTTCGGGCCTTTGCTTCGCGTACTTAGACGGTGCGCGAGAGGATCGCCTGCTTGACCTCGGCGATAGCCTTGGTCACCTGGATGCCGCGTGGGCACGCTTCGGTGCAGTTGAAGGTGGTGCGGCAGCGCCACACGCCTTCCTTGTCGTTCAGGATCTCCAAGCGCATGTCGCCTGCATCATCGCGCGAGTCGAAGATGAAGCGGTGCGCGTTGACGATCGCTGCCGGGCCGAAGTACTGGCCATCGGTCCAGAACACCGGGCAGGAGGAGGTGCAGGCGGCGCAGAGGATGCACTTGGTGGTGTCATCGAAGCGCTCGCGGTCCTCGACCGACTGGTAGCGTTCCTTGGTCGGCTCGTGGCCCTTGGAGATCAGGAACGGCATGATCTCGCGGTAGGACTGGAAGAACGGTTCCATGTCCACGATCAGGTCCTTCTCCAGCGGAAGACCCTTGATTGCCTCAACGGTGATCGGCTTGGAGGTGTCCAGGTCCTTCAGCAGGGTCTTGCAGGCCAGGCGGTTGCGGCCGTTGATGCGCATGGCATCCGAACCGCAGATGCCGTGGGCGCAGGAACGGCGGAACGACAGCGAGCCGTCGTGGTCCCACTTGACCTTGTGCAGGGCGTCCAGCACGCGGTCGGTGCCGTACATGGTCAGCTTGAAGTCTTCCCAGTAGGCCTCTGCAGTGGTCTCCGGCAGGTAGCGGCGAACGCGCAGGGTGATGTTGAAGGTTGGGATCTCTCCGCCGCCACCAACACCGGCCTTCAACTCAATCTTTGATGGTGGTTCTGGCAGTTCGGTGCTCATTAGTACTTACGCTCCATTGGCTGGTAACGGGTGAAGACAACCGGCTTGGTTTCCATGCGGATGCCGGCGATGCCCTCGGTAGTAGCGTTGTGGTCGCGGTAGGACATCGAGTGGACCATGAAGTTCTCATCGTCGCGGTTCGGGAAGTCCTCGCGGTAGTGACCACCACGTGATTCCTTGCGGTGCAGCGCTGCGGTGGTCATGACCTCCGCCAGGTCCAGCAGGAAGCCCAATTCCACGGCTTCGAGCAGATCCAGGTTGAAGCGCTTGCCCTTGTCCTGGATGGACACGTTCTTGTAGCGTTCGCGCAGGCTCTCGATGACCTCCAGAGCGCCCTTCAGCGAGGTCTCGTCGCGGAACACCTGGACGTTGGCGTCCATGATCTCCTGCAGGGCCTTGCGCAGCTCTGCGACGTTCTCGGTGCCGGTGGAGTTCAGCAGGCCGTCCAGCTGGGCGGTGACCAGTGCTTCAGGGTTCTCCGGCAGCTCGACGAAGTCGGCGGTCTTGGCGTACTCGGCGGCGGCGATGCCGGCGCGGCGGCCGAAGACGTTGATGTCCAGCAGCGAGTTGGTGCCCAAGCGGTTTGCGCCGTGGACCGAAACACAGGCGACCTCGCCGGCTGCGAACAGGCCCGGGATGGTGGTGTTGTTGTCCTGCAGGACCTCGGTCTCGATGTTGGTCGGCACGCCGCCCATGGCGTAGTGCGCGGTCGGGTACACCGGCACCGGGTCGGTGAACGGCTCGACACCCAGGTAGGTGCGGGCGAATTCGGTGATGTCCGGCAGCTTGGATTCGATGTGCTCTGGCTCCAAGTGGGTCAGGTCCAGCAGCACGTAGTCCTTGTTAGGACCGCAGCCGCGGCCTTCGCGCACTTCGTTGGCCATGGCGCGGGCCACGATGTCACGTGGGGCCAGGTCCTTAATGGTCGGAGCGTAGCGCTCCATGAAGCGTTCGCCGTCCGAGTTGCGAAGGATTGCGCCTTCGCCGCGGGCGCCCTCGGTGAGCAGAATGCCCAGGCCTGCGAGGCCCGTCGGGTGGAACTGGAAGAACTCCATGTCTTCCAGCGGCAGGCCCGAGCGGAACGCGATGCCCATGCCGTCGCCGGTCAGGGTGTGGGCGTTGGAGGTGGTCTTGAAGACCTTGCCTGCGCCGCCGGAAGCGAAGATCACGGACTTGGCCTGGAACACGTGCAGTTCGCCGGTGGCCAGGTCGTAGGAGACGACGCCGGCAACACGCTTCTGCATGTAGGCGGTGCCGTCTTCGCGGAAGGCTTCTTCCTCAACCATCAGCAGGTCCAGCACGTAGTACTCGTTGTAGAACTCAACGTTGTGCTTGACGCAGTTTTGGTACAGGGTCTGCAGGATCATGTGGCCGGTGCGGTCTGCTGCGTAGCAGGCACGGCGCACGGCGGCCTTGCCGTGGTCGCGGGTGTGGCCGCCGAAGCGGCGCTGGTCGATCTTGCCCTCAGGGGTTCGGTTGAACGGCAGACCCATCTTTTCCAGATCCAGCACGGCGTTGATGGCTTCCTTGGCCATGACCTCTGCTGCATCCTGGTCGACGATGTAGTCGCCGCCCTTGATGGTGTCGAAGGTGTGCCACTCCCAGTTGTCTTCCTCGACGTTGGCCAGTGCGGCGCACATGCCGCCCTGGGCCGCGCCGGTGTGGGAGCGGGTTGGGTAAAGCTTAGTTAGCACTGCGGTGCGTGCACGCTGACCGGATTCGATCGCTGCACGCATACCTGCACCGCCGGCACCGACGATGACTACGTCGTACTGATGTACCTGCATTCTTGATGCTCTCTTTTCTACAAAAAACTGTCTGGCTAAAAGTTCGGCTCTAAAACGGGGGTTTTAGGGTTTTAGCACTGTGGCAGGGTGCTGCCCGCGACGCATGGGTCGAAGGTGAAGATCACCAGGGTGCCGAGCACAACGATGAAGATCGTCGCGACGTACAGGATGCCCTTGAGCCATGCTCGGGTCGAGTGCTTCTCTGCGTAGTCGTTGATGATGGTGCGCACGCCGTTGGTGCCGTGCAGCATGGCCAGCCACAGCATGGCCAGGTCCCAGAACTGCCAGATCGGGTCGGCCCACTTGCCGGCGACGAAGCCGAAGGAGATGGCGTTGATGCCGTCGCCAACGATCAGGTTGGAGATCAGGTGGCCGAAGATCAGGACGATCAGGGCCACGCCGGATAGGCGCATGAACAGCCATGCGAGCATTTCGAAGCTGCCGCGGGACTTCGGACCGCGCTTGTACTTCGGGTCGATGCGCTGGCTGCGTGGAGCAGGAATGGTGACGCTCATGGCTTAGTGTCCTCCAAATGCGAGGGAGAGATGGCGGATGGCGAAGCCTGCGAAGACGACGACCCACAGGATCATGACGCCCCAGAGCATCTGGCGCTGGTACTTGGTGCCCTGCTTCCAGAAGTCAACGAGGATCAGGCGCAGACCATTGAATGCGTGGAAGAGAATGGCCGCGACCAGGCCGGTCTCGCCCAGTGCCATCCACGGGGTCTGGTAGGTGCTGATTACTGCGTTGTATGCATTGGCATCCACGCGCACGAGGGCCGTATCCAGCACGTGAACGAGTAGATAAAGAAAAATTACGACACCGGTGACTCGGTGTCCCACCCAGGACCACATGCCTTCATGGCCGCGGTATAGGGTGCCTGACGAAGTCTTCGACACTGAACTAACCTCCAAGGCTCGCAACGGCGCATGTGTATATTGCACACAATGAGATTTGACGCACTTGTGCGAGCGTTCCTTGTGCGAGTCTAAACCACTTGCCGGGTCTCAATCTATTTCGTGTCTCGATCCTGTGAGTATGTTCACCGAATAGTGTCGTCTATGCGGTAAAAGGCTCTTAAGGCCCAAATATTAGGTCATGCAGGACTTGCCTATTTACCCTGCTGGTGTCGCTCTCAATGCCGGTATTTCCCGGAGAATGAATTAGTCTGGAATGCGTGAATGCAGACCTTTTAGCCCGATTCCACGGCGTGATTCCCGCCGGCGGCGTCGGTACCCGACTGTGGCCCCTTTCCCGTGCATCGGCTCCCAAGTTCTTGCACGATCTGACGGGATCGGGCTCGACCCTGATCCGCGCCACCTACGACCGCCTGGTGCCGCTGGCCGGCGACCGCATCATGGTGGTGACCGGACGCGCCCACCGCGGCGCCGTGGTCGCCCAGCTGCCCGAGCTGTGCGACGAGGATCTGGTCCTGGAGCCGGAGCCGCGCGACTCCGCCGCGGCCATCGGCCTGGCCGCCGCGATCCTGTCGCTGCGCGACCCGGAGATCATCATGGGCTCCTTCGCAGCTGACCAAGTCATCGAGCCTGTCGAGGTTTTCCAGGCGGCCCTGGGCGAGGCGATCCACACCGCCGCCAGCGGCAAGATCGTGACCATCGGAATCCACCCGACCCACCCTTCCACCGGCTTCGGATACATCAAGACCGGCGAGCAGCTGGACGTGGCCAGCGCCCCGAGCGCGCGCGGCGTGGTCGAGTTCGTGGAGAAGCCGGATGAGGACACCGCCCGCCGCTACCTGGCCAGTGGAGGTTTCCTCTGGAACGCGGGCATGTTCGTGGCCCCGGTGGGCCTGATGCTCAAGCACCTGCAGGCCAACGAGCCGCAGCTGCACGAGGGCCTGATGAAGATCGCGCAGGCCTGGGACACCGAGGCGCGCGACGAGGTCATGGCCGAAATCTGGCCGGGCCTTCCGAAGATCGCCATCGACTACGCGGTGGCCGAGCCCGCCGCCGCGGCAGGCGACGTGGCGGTCATCCCCGGCGTGTTCAACTGGGACGACGTGGGGGACTTCGCCGCCATCGGACGGCTGAACAAGGCCAGCGCGGATGAAGGCATCATCAATCTCGGTGATAAGCAAGTGCGCGTCTACGCGGACAGCGCCACCGGCGTCGTCTACTCGGACCGCCCGCGCGTGGTGGCCCTGGTCGGCATCGAGGACGTCGTGGTGGTCGACACCGCCGACGCGCTGCTGGTGACCACCAAGGACCATGCGCAGAAAGTCAAGCAAACCGTCGAGCAGCTCAAGGCCGACGGCGCGACCGAAGTGCTCTAGACCTGCCCACTCGCCGGCCTCCCGCAGCGTGCGGGAAGCCGGCGCGTGTCCAGTTTCACGAATAAATTGGCCAACCGGGTCGTGACCACACCGAAGGCAACTGCAGTCGGCCACGTCGGCCTGTGCTTCTGCTGTGCGGAACCGGGGTGGATCCTTGGCCGGTTGGTATGTTTGAAGTCATGACTACGGCCAACAGCGAGTCCGATTCATCCGATGCCGATACGGCACAAAACCCCGGGACGCCACGCACCCGGATCAACAAAGTGGTATTTTTCGGCTCAGCATCTTTGGTGCTGGGCATTGCTCTTTGGGCCATCTTCGACCGCGATTCGGCGGATCTGGCCATTTCCACCGCCGTCGACTGGATCGGCAGGAACTTCGGCTGGTATTACACGCTGATCATCGTCGCGGCGCTGCTGTTCGTGATCGCGGCAGCCGTCTCGAAGGTCGGCAAGACCCGGCTGGGCCCCGACCACGCCCGGCCCGCCTTCAACATGTTCACCTGGGCGGCCATGCTCTTCGCCGCCGGCATCGGCATCGATTTGATGTTCTTCTCCGTCTCCGAGCCGATTACCCAGTACCTGGCCCCGCCGACCGGGGAGGGATCCACCGTGGAGGCCGCGCGCCAGGCCATGGTCTGGACGCTCTTCCACTACGGCCTGCTCGGCTGGGGGCTGTACGCGCTGATCGGCATGGCCCTGGGCTACTTCTCCTACCGCCGCAACCTGCCGCTGTCCATCCGCTCGGCGCTGTATCCCATCCTGGGCAAACGCACCTCGGGCTGGATGGGGCACACCGTGGACATCGCAGCGATGCTCGGCACCATCTTCGGCATCGCCACCTCTCTGGGCATCGGCGTGGCCCAGCTGAACTACGGGCTGCACTTCATGTTCGGGATCCCGGAGAACCGCAGCTGGCAGATCATCCTGATCGTCATCGCCGTGGTCATGGCCACCATTTCGGTGCTCACCGGCGTGGAGAAGGGCATCCGCCGGCTCTCCGAGCTCAACGTCCTGCTCAGCGTCGCGCTGATGCTCTTCATCCTGGTCACCGGCGGCACCGCCTACCTGATGGACGGCATCATCACCAACGTCGGGGACAGCATCGCCCGGTTCCCGTCCATGGCGCTGGACACCTTCGCCTACGACCGCCCGGAATCCTGGCTGAACGGGTGGACGCTGTTCTTCTGGGCCTGGTGGATCGCCTGGGCCCCGTTCGTCGGCCTGTTCCTGGCCCGCATCTCCCGCGGCCGCACCATCCGCCAGTTCGTCACCGGCGTGCTGGTGGTCCCCTTCGCCTTCATCCTGCTGTGGATCTCCATCTTCGGCAACAGTGCCCTGCAGCTGGTGCGCTCGGGCAACGAGGCGTTCGGCGAGGTCGCCATGAACACCCCGGAACGCGCGTTCTACAGCCTGCTGGAACAGTTCCCGGCAGCGCCGTTCACCGCAGCTGTCGCCACCTTCACCGGCTTGCTGTTCTACGTGACCAGCGCCGACTCCGGCGCGCTGGTCATGGCCAACTTCACCTCCCACCTAAAGGACCCGCAGGCCGACGGCTCCAAGCCGGTGCGGCTGTTCTGGTCGCTGGCCACCGGCCTGCTGACCCTGGGAATGCTCTTCGTGGACGGAGTGCCGACCTTGCAGGGAGCCACGGTGATCATGGGGCTGCCGTTCTCGTTTGTGCTGCTGTTGATCATGCTCGGCCTGTTCAAGTCGCTGCGCATAGAATCCGCGCTGGCCAGCAGCTACAAGAACACCATGCACGAAGCGCTGACCAGCCGGCTGGGTTCGGTGAACGACCGGCGCAGCTGGAAGCAGCGCCTGGCCCGCTCGATGACCTATCCGGGGCTGAAAGCGGCCCGGCGCTATCTGGACGAGGTTGCCCGGACGGCGCTGGACGAGGTGGCCGAGGAATTCCGCAGCCGCGGGGCGGACGTGGAAGTCACCCTCGAGCCGGTGCCGAACCTCCAGCTTCCCTCCCTGGACCTGCTGGTGGCCACGGGTGCCGAACGGCCGTTCAAGTACCAGGTCTACCCGGTGCAGCTGCCGGTGCCCCGGTATGCGCGTTCGGCTCCGGGCAACGACGTCTACTACCGCATCGAGGTGTTCTCCCAGGAGGGCAGCCACGGCTACGACCTGATGGGGCTGAGCAAGGAGCAGGTGATCGGGGACATCCTGGACCAGTACGAGGCGCACCTGGGTTATCTCGACGGGCAGCTGCAGGCCGACGAGCCCAGCCAGGTCAACGCCGAAGCGGTGATGACCACCCGCTGGGAATCGGACTTCGAGCACACCGTGCGCGAGGAGTCCTAGGACCCGGCGCGGCGGCCGGCGCAGCGTTGCGTCCCGCCGCGGCGCCGTGTCCCGTGTTTCGCGGTTGGCGGCCACATTACGGATAAACTGTCTTCCTCAGGCTCAAGACGCGTATTGTCGAAAGGTGTCTTCAGTGAGTGAATTAGGAAATTTAGGGTCGGTCAAGGACTGGACCGAGTCCTTAACGCCCGAGTTGATCGAGTTCCGCCGCGAACTGCACCGCAACCCTGAGCTTTCTTTCGCTGAATTCCAAACCACCGAACGCATCCTTGAAGCCCTGCGCTCTGCCGGGCTGAACCCGGTGAAGATGGAACGCACCGGAGCCTACGTGGACGTCGGTGAAGGCCCCATCCGCCTGGCCCTGCGCGCTGACATCGACGCGCTGCCGGTGCTGGAGGAAACCGAGCTCGACTACGCCTCGACCATCGAGGGCATCGCCCACGCCTGCGGCCATGACATCCACACCACCGTGATGCTGGGAACCGCGCTTGCGCTGGGCCGCATCCAGCAGGCAGGACAGCTCGCGGGCCGGATCCGCGTGATCTTCCAGCCCGCCGAGGAGAAGCTTCCCGGGGGAGCGGTCTCGGTCATCGAGCAGGGAATTCTCGACGAGGTCCCGCGGATCCTGGCCCTGCACTGCGAGCCGCGCATCGACGCCGGGAAGATCGGCACCCGCATCGGCGCCATCACCTCGGCCAGCGACACCATCCGCATCGAGGTCAACGGCCGCGGCGGGCATACTTCCCGCCCGCACCTGACCGAGGACATCGTCTTCGCGATGAGCCAGATCGCCACCCAGGTTCCCGCCGTGCTCGGCCGCAAGGTCGACGTGCGTTCGGCCGTGTCGGTGGTCTGGGGGCAGATCCACGCCGGCAGCGCGCCCAACGCCATTCCCGCCACCGGCTACCTGGCCGGCACCATGCGCTGCCTGGACGGCGACGTCTGGTACGAAGCCGGGGAGCTGCTGGATGCAGCGGTGCGCCAGATCGCCGCGCCGTACGGGGTGGAAATCAAGCTGCAGCACACCCGCGGCGTCCCACCGGTGGTCAACGCCCCGGCCGAAACCGCGCTGATCGAATCGGCGGCCCGCCAGGAGTTCGGGACCGATTCCATTGAGCTGACCCCGCAGTCCATGGGCGGCGAGGATTTCGCCTGGATGACCCAGAAGGTGCCCGGCGCGATGCTGCGCCTTGGCACCCGCACCCCGGGCGGCAAGATCTTCGACCTGCACCGCGGCGACTACGTGCCTGATGAGAGGTGCATTGCGGTAGGCGTGCGGATCATGTGCGCGGCCGCGCTGCAGGCAATCGACGCGGCGAACGGCATTCGGGCCAAATAACCGGAGAATTTGCCAATAATTTTTCGACTCCACTAGTCACACCGTGAATTGGCGAACTGACTTGGGCATTGACGTTAAGCGCTTGCCGTATGCCGCTCCGGAATTTAGCGAATTGTAATGTTTGCCGTCTTTACCAGTGACATATCTCCGATAGGCTATGGAGACGATGGGAACGTTCGCTCCTCTGAGGCGCGTGCGGTGGGCATCGGCAACGGCGCCCTGCGTGGGAAGAAAGGCCTCACGGCTCCCGGTTATCTCGCATAACTTTTTGGAGGATTAGATGCGCTTCGTATCGCGCAAGACCGGCATGGCCGCGGCCATGATCGGCATTTCTGCTTTGGCATTGACCGCCTGTGGCGCGGCCCCGGAAGAAACGGCCCCGAAGGCCGAAAACCCAGACTACACCGGTTGCATCGTCTCGGACTCCGGCGGATTCGATGACCAGTCCTTCAACGAGTCGTCCTACCGCGGCCTGAAGAATGCCGAGAAGGACCTCGGCATCAAGATGCAGGAGGCAGAGTCGAAGTCCAACGCCGACTTCGCCACCAACCTGCAGGGCATGATGAACAACAACTGCGACCTGACCGTCACCATCGGCTTCCTGCTCGGCGACGCCACCAAGAAGGCCGCAGAGGAAAATCCTGACAAGCACTTCGCCATCGTCGACTTCCAGTACGAAGAGCCGATCAAGAACATCAAGCCGATGATCTACGACACGGCCCAGGCCGCCTACCTGGCAGGCTACGCCGCCGCCGCTTCCTCCGAGACCGGCACCGTCGCCACCTTCGGCGGCATCAAGATCCCAACCGTCACCATCTTCATGGACGGCTTCGCCGACGGCGTTGCCAAGTTCAACGAGGACAAGGGCAAGGACGTCAAGCTGCTGGGCTGGGACAAGGACAAGCAGGACGGCACCTTCACCGGCGACTTCGAGAAGCAGGACAAGGGCAAGCAGGTCACCAGCAACTTCATCGCCAGCGGCGCTGACGTGATCATGCCAGTAGCCGGCCCCGTGGGCAAGGGCGCAGGCGCCGCAGTCAAGGAAGCCAACACCGGCGGCAAGGACGCCAAGCTGGTATGGGTTGACTCCGACGGCTACCTGACCGCTCCTGACTACAAGGACGTCATGCTGACCTCGGTCATCAAGACCATGGACAAGGCCGTTGAGGACCTGGTCACCGCCGACTCCAAGGGCGAGTTCGACTCGACCCCATACATCGGCACCCTGGAGAACGAGGGCGTAGCCCTGGCGCCGTTCCACGACTTCGACTCGAAGGTCTCCGACGAGACCAAGTCCGAGATCGAGGCGCTGAAGGCGCAGATCATCTCCGGCGAGCTGAAGGTCGAATCGCCGTCGAGCCCCAAGTAAGGGTCTTGAGCCAATAACGTCACAGAGCGCGTCACCGCTCGCCGCAGCAGCGGTGAACGGAGACGCGCTCTAAGACTGCCCACTGCAACACACCGAACAATGAAGATGGTGGAATCGTGAAACTCGAACTCCGGGGAATCTCGAAAGCCTTCGGTTCTTTCTACGCCAACAAGGACATCGACCTGGTCGTCGATGATGCCGAAATCCACTGTCTGCTCGGTGAGAACGGCGCTGGAAAGTCGACACTGATGAACGTCCTCTACGGGCTGTACCAGCCCACCGAAGGACAGATCCTGCTGGATGGAAAACCAGTTGAATTCAACGGCCCGGGTGATGCCATGGCCGCCGGCATCGGCATGGTGCACCAGCACTTCATGCTGATCCCGGTCTTCACCGTGGCCGAGAACATCGCCCTGGGCGCCGAAGCGACCAAGGCCGCAGGCGTGCTTGACCTGCAAGTCACCCGCAAGAAGATCCGCGAGATCTCCGACCGCTACGGCTTCGACGTGGATCCGGACGCGCTGGTCGAGGACCTTCCGGTCGGCGTGCAGCAGCGCGTGGAGATCATCAAGGCGCTGGTCCGCGACGCCAAGGTGCTGATCCTCGACGAGCCCACCGCGGTGCTCACCCCGCAGGAAACCGACGAGCTGCTGGAGATCATGCGCCAGCTCAAGGCCAACGGCACCTCGATCGTGTTCATCTCGCACAAGCTGCGCGAGGTGCGCGCGGTCTCCGACGTGATCACCGTGATCCGCCGCGGCCAGGTCATCGACTCGGTCGGCGCCGAAACCAGCACCACCGAACTGGCAAACCTGATGGTGGGCCGCGCGGTGGAGCTGAACCTGAACAAGGAGCCAGCCACCCCGGGAGCCGCCCGCTTCCAGGTGCGCGAGCTGAGCGTAGTCAACGAGCTGGGCGCCACCACCCTGGATGCGGTCAGCTTCGACATCCACGAGGGCGAGATCCTCGCCGTGGCCGGCGTGCAGGGCAACGGCCAGACCGAGTTGACCGAGGCCATCCTGGGCACCCAGCCGGTGGCCGCCGGATCGATCTCGCTGGACGGCACCGAACTGGTCAGCAAGTCGGTCAAGCAGGTGCTGCGCTCCGGGTTGGGCTTCGTCCCCGAGGACCGCTCGGTCCACGGCCTGGTCTCGCAGTTCACCATCGAGGAGAACCTGGTCCTGGACCTCTACGACCGCCCGCCGTTCGCCAAGGGCATCTCGATGAACCTGGGCGAAGTGAAGAAGAACGCGACCAAGCAGATCGCGGACTTCGACGTGCGCACCGACAACCAGCTGAACCCGGCCTCCAGCCTCTCCGGCGGCAACCAGCAGAAGGTCGTAATGGCCCGCGAGCTGTCCCGAGACCTGAAGCTGTTCATCGCCTCCCAGCCCACGCGCGGCGTCGACGTGGGCTCCACCGAGCTGGACGAGGTCATGGAGCTGGCCGACCGCATCGCCGTGCTCTACAAGGGCCGGGTCAACGGCATCGTGCCGGGCAACACCTCCCGCGAGGTGCTGGGCCTGATGATGGCAGGCGTCAGCGCCGAAGAGGCCTTCGCCCAGGCAGACTTCGCCACCTCCGCCAACGAACCGGTGGAAGCCCAGCCGGTGCCGCTGGAGACCACCGAACCCACCGACACCCAGGAAGGAGAAGCACAGTGAGCGAGATCAAGGCGCCTGTTCTTCCCGACCCCAAGAAACCGGGCAACGACCTGTTCAAGTCCATCACCCAGGGACCTGGACTGGTCTCCGTGCTGGGCGTCATCGTCGCGCTGGTCATCGGCGGCCTGCTGATCGCGATCACCGACGAGAAGGTCGGCGAGGCCGCAGGCTACCTGTTCGCCCGCCCCTCGGACTTCTTCTCGGCACTGTGGAGCGCCGGCACCGAAAGCTACGTGGCGCTGTTCAACGGCTCCATCTACAACTCCTCGCAGGGCTTCGCCCCGCTGCTGGAAACCCTGACGGTCTCCACCCCGCTGATCTGCGCGGGCCTGGGCGTGGCACTGGCCTTCCGCGCCGGCATGTTCAACATCGGCGCCCAGGGCCAGCTGATCATCGGCGCCACCATGGCCGCCTACGTCGGCTTCGCCTGGCACCTGCCGGTGGTCGTCCACCTGCTGCTGGTGATCGTCTTCGGCCTGCTCGGCGGCGCGCTGTGGGGCGGGCTGGTCGGCCTGCTCAAGGCCCGCACCGGCGCCCACGAAGTGATCCTGACGATCATGTTCAACTACGTGGCGCTGTACCTGCTGGACTTCCTGATGAACACCGAGGCGTTCCGCCGCCCGGGCGAGACCAACCCGATCTCCCCGATCCTGGACGCCAACGCGATCTTCCCCTCGCTGCCCGGCTCACGCCTGCACCTGGGCTTCCTGATGGCCATCTTGCTGACCATCGGGGTGGCCTGGCTGCTGAACCGTTCCACCATCGGCTTCGAGTTCCGCGCCGTCGGGCACAACCCGGACGCCGCGCGGACCGCCGGCGTGAACGTGGCCCGCTCCACCATCCTGGCCATGGCCTTCGCCGGCGCGCTGGCCGGCGCCGCCGGCGTGGCGCAGGTGGCGGGCACCGAGAAGGTGCTCACCGCAGGCGTGGCAGGCTCGCTGGGCTTCGACGCCATCACCGTGGCGCTGCTGGGCCGCTCCACCCCGTGGGGCACCTTCTTCGCCGGCCTGCTCTTCGGCGCCTTCCGCGCCGGCGCGGTCAACATGCAGATCACCACCGGCACCCCGATCGACATCGTGCTGGTTGTCCAGTCGCTGATCGTGCTGTTCATCGCGGCTCCTCCGCTGGTCAAGGCGATCTTCGGACTGAACCGCAAGAAGAAGCGCACCAGCGCTACCGAATCGATTAAGGCAGGTGCCAAGTGACCGCCACGCTTCCCTCGACGTCAGCGATCTCGGTGCTTCCGAGCAAGAAGACCCCGATCATCTTCAGCGTGCTGGCAGTCATCGTGCTGGTCAGCTTCGGCCTGCTGGGCAACTCGCAGACCGCGAGCTTCTCGCTCACCTCCGCCGGAGACGCGTTCTCCCTGCCCGACCTGGTCTTCCCGGGCCGCGCCTCGAACATCGCCATCGGCGTGCTGCTGGCGGCGCTGGCCGCCTACTCCTGGATGCTGCGGGCCAAGGGCCGGGTGCTCCCGGTCTGGGCCGTCGCGGTGGGCGCGGTGCTGTTTGTGCTCGCGTTCCTGATCTGGGTCGTCTCCGGCGCCAACATCAACTCCATCTCCCTGGCCAGCCTGCTGGCCGGCGGCGTGGTGCTGGCGGTGCCGCTGGTCTTCGGATCGCTCTCCGGAGTGCTCTCCGAACGCTCCGGCGTGGTCAACATCGCCATCGAGGGCCAGCTGCTGGGCGGCGCGTTCACCGCGGCCATCGTGGCCTCGGTAACGCAGAACGCCTTCGCGGGCCTGGTCGCCGCCGGCCTCGCCGGCGCGGTGGTCTCCCTGGTGCTGGCGCTGTTCTCCATCAAGTACCTGGTCAACCAGATCATCGTCGGCGTGGTGCTGAACGTGCTGGTCTCGGGCATCACCGGCTTCCTGTTCACCACCGTGATGCAGGAGGATCCGGAGCTGTATAACTCGCCGGTGCACCTGCCGACCATCGCGATCCCGGGCCTGTCTGCCATCCCGGTGATTGGCCCGATCCTGTTCAAGCAGTCGGTGATCGGCTACCTGATGTACATCGCCGTGTTCCTGGTCTGGTTCGGCCTGTACAAGACCCGCTGGGGCCTGCGGGTGCGCGCCGTGGGCGAGCACCCGAAGGCCGCCGACACCCTGGGCATCAAGGTCAACCGCACCCGCTTCTGGAACGTGACCCTGGGCGGCATCGTCGCCGGCATCGGCGGCTCGTTCTTCACCCTGGTCGCCATCGACTCCTTCACCAAGGAAATCTCCGGCGGCCGCGGCTTCATCGCGCTGGCCGCGGTGATCTTCGGACGCTGGAACCCGCTTGGCGCGTTCGCCGCGGCGCTGCTCTTCGGCTTCGCGGACAACCTGCAGGTGATGCTCACGATCATCGGCACCCCGGTGCCGAGCCAGTTCATGGCCATGATGCCGTACCTGGTGACGATCTTCGCGGTCGCCGGCCTGGTGGGACGCTCGCGCGGCCCCGCCGCCGTGGGCGATCCCTATGTGAAGGAATGACCCGTTCCCATGAATAACACCACCGCGCCGTGGTCGCAGCTTGAAGCTGCGGCCGCGGCCGCGTTGTCCAAGGCCTATGCACCCTACTCGAATTTCCGGGTCGGCGCCGCGGCGCTGAGTAGCGACGGGCGGCTGGTTTCCGGCTGCAACATCGAAAACGCCGCTTTCGGGGTGACCCTGTGCGCAGAATGCTCCATGCTCGGCGAGCTGTTCGCCACCGGCGGCGGCACGCTGGACTACTTCGTGTGCTTCGGTCAGCTCAAGGACGGCCCGCTGGAGCTGATCACCCCGTGCGGCCGCTGCCGCCAGCTGCTCTTCGAGCATCGCGGGCCCGACCTGAGGATCAAGACCGCCTCCGGGATCGTGGGCATGGACCAGCTGCTGCCGGACGCCTTCGGACCGCACAACATCATCGACTGACCAGAGAACAGAACGAAAGGCCCCACCCATGGCTGCCGAACAATTCAGCGCCGTCGAAGTCATCCGCACCAAGCGTGACGGCGGCGAGCTGAGCAACGAGATGATCGACTGGACCATCGACGCGTACACCCGCGGCGTCATCGCCGAGGAGCAGATGGCCGCGCTGAACATGGCCATCTACTTCCAGGGCATGCACCGCGCGGAGATTTCCCGCTGGACCAACGCCATGATCAACACCGGCGAACGCATGGACTTCTCCACCCTGGCCGACCCGGCCGGACGCGGCCTGGCGACCACCGACAAGCACTCGACCGGAGGCGTGGGGGACAAGATCACCCTGCCGCTGGCCCCGCTGGTGGCCAGCTTCGGCGTGGCCGTCCCGCAGCTCTCCGGCCGCGGGCTGGGCCACACCGGCGGCACCCTGGACAAGCTCGAGTCGATCCCGGGCTGGCGCGCGGAACTGTCCAACGAGGAGCTCTTCGCCCAGCTCTCCACCGTTGGCGCGGTCATCTGCGCCGCCGGCGCCGGGCTGGCCCCGGCGGACAAGAAGCTCTACGCGCTGCGCGACGTGACCGGGACGGTGGAGGCGATTCCGCTGATCGCCTCCTCGATCATGAGCAAGAAGATCGCCGAGGGCACCGGAACCCTGGTGCTGGACGTCAAGGTGGGCTCCGGCGCGTTCATGAAGACCGAGTCCATGGCCCGTGAGCTGGCCGAGACCATGGTGAACCTGGGCACCGACGCCGGAGTGAACACCGTGGCGCTGCTGACCAACATGGACACCCCGCTGGGGCTCACCGCGGGCAACGCGATCGAGGTCCAGGAGTCCGTCGAGGTGCTCGCCGGCGGCGGTCCGGAAGACGTCATCGAGCTGACCGTGGCCCTGGCCACCGAGATGCTCGCCGGCGCCGGCATCCGCGACGTGGACGTGCGTGCGGCGCTGAACGACGGCCGCGCCATGGACAAGTGGCGTGCCATGATCTTAGCGCAGGGCGGCGACCCGGACGCGAAGCTGCCGGTGGCCCGCGAATCGCACACCGTGCTGGCCGCGGCGGAGGGCGTGCTGCTGAAGCTGGATGCCATGGACATCGGCTTGGCCGCCTGGACCCTGGGCGCCGGGCGCGCCCGCAAGGAGGACGCGGTGCAGGCCGGCGCCGGCGTGCGGCTGCACGTCAAGCCCGGAGCTCTGGTGCGCCGCGGGGAGCCGATCGCCACGCTGCTGACCGACACCCCGGAGAAGATGGAGCGCGCCATCGAACTGGTGCAGCGCTCCATCCTGATCGGCGCGGACAGCGACCGCCCGGACATGCGCTTGATCCTGGACCGCATCGCCGCGAAGTAGCCTGCCAAACCGCCAGCCGCCCCCGCACGGGGGCGGCTGTCGGCGTCTAAACCGGAGCCACGCTGGGCCCAAGGAACTCGAGGAAGCCTCCGGGCGTTAAAAGATTCAACTCATCCCCGGGATGGAGAAGTGTCCGGTGCAAATCACGACCTTGGTAGGGTGCGCGCCGGCGGGATTCTGGTGGAGAATGGACTAAGAGCGCGGCAGCGAGCCACCGCGTGCAGCGAGGAAGCGATACACCCACCGATGGAATTGGTCAACGAAGCGATCATGCATGCGGCCACCGCATGGTGGATCCTGCCGCTGCTCTTTGCCTTCTGCCTCATCGACGGGGTCTTCCCTGTCGTCCCCTCCGAAACCTTCCTGGTGTCGCTGGCCGCCGTGGGCATCAGCACCGGAAGCCCCAACCTGCTGCTGATCTTCGTGATCGGCGTGTCCGGGGCGATCATCGGTGACCAGATCACCTTCCGCATCGGCCGGAGCATCGGCTACCGGCAGTACGGGTGGATGCAAAAGGGCCGGGCCAAGAAGATCCTCGACTTCGCCACCCGCAAGCTGGAAACCTCCGGCGCGCTGCTGATCTTCACCGCCCGCTACATCCCGCTGGGACGCGTCGCGGTGAACATGACGGCCGGGGCCACCGGCTTCTCCTACCACCGCTTCACCTTTTTCGACGTCATCGGCTGCATCACCTGGGGCGCCTACTCCGTGGGCATCGGCGCGCTGGCCGGCAACTGGCTCTCGGAGAACAAGCTGCTGGGCATCGGCGTCTCAGTGGTCATCGCCGTGGTGCTCGGCTACGTCATCGACAAGATCGTCAGCCGGGTGCTGGAGCGGGTCCACCGCCGCAAGCTGCGCCAGCTGGCCGCGAAGCGCGGCGGGACGTTGGGAAAAGCTATCCAAACCGTGCCTCCGGGTGAGCAGCCGGAGATTTAACCTCCGGGGCCGGTAGCCGTCGACAAGATGTGTCCAGAACTTCAGCCGTGGTGGCTATCAGTCAGCCCGAAATGCGACTAGGCTCAATGGTGTGACTGAAGAAATGATTCATGCTGCCTACGATCCCGAGTTCGACTTCCGGGACCTGCCAAAAGTTTCTCTGCACGACCACCTCGACGGTGGTCTGCGCCCGTCGACCATTATCGAGCTTGCCGCAGAGGCTGGGCACGAGCTGCCCGCAACCGATGCCGAGGCTTTGGGCAATTGGTTCCGTGAATCGGCCGATTCCGGCTCGCTGCCGCGCTACCTGGAAACTTTCGAGCACACCCTTGCAGTAATGCAGACCCGCGAGGCCCTGATCCGCGTGGCCCGCGAGTTCGTCGAAGACCTGGCCGAGGACGGCGTGATCTACGCCGAAGTCCGCTACGCCCCGGAACAGCACCAGCGCCAGGGCCTGAGCTTGGACGATGTCGTGGACGCCGTGCAGGAAGGACTGGACCAGGCCTGCGAAGAACTGAACAGCGAAGGCCACCCGATGCAGGTCGGCCAGCTGCTGATCGCCATGCGCCATGCCGACAACGGCGTGGAGATCGCCAAGCTGGCGCTGCGCCACCGCGGCCACGGCGTGGTCGGCTTCGACATCGCCGGCGCCGAGGAGGGCTTCCCGCCTTCGCGCATGAAGGAAGCCTTCGACCTGCTGGCCGAGAATCTGTTCCCGACCACCGTGCACGCGGGCGAAGCCGCGGGCCTGGACTCCATCAAGGACGCCATCCTGGTGGGCCGCGCCCAGCGCCTGGGCCACGGCGTGCGCGTGGCCGAGGACATCGAGATCGAGTTCGGCGGCGTGGATGAGGACGGCGAGGAAGTCGGCGAGGACACCGGCCTGGTCTCGCTGGGCCCGGTGGCCAACTGGGTGCGCGAACGCGGCATCCCGCTGGAAATCTGCCCTTCCTCCAACCTGCAGACCGGGGCTACCGCCGAATTCGGCGAGGGCATCGAATCGCACCCGATCGACCTGCTGGTGCAGACCGGGTTCAACGTCACGATCTCTCCGGACAACCGCCTGATGTCCGGCACCACCCTGTCGGACGAGTTCGAGCTGCTGGTCGAGGCCTTCGACTACGACCTTGAAGACCTGCTGGACCTGACCCTGAACGCCGCTGAGGCGGCCTTCGTGCCGCTGGAGATGCGCGAACTGCTCGTCGAGTACATCAACGACTTCTACGACCACCTGCTGGACGGCGACGACGAAGATGACGACGATGAAGACTTCGATGACGAGGACTACGAGGAAAACTAGCCTCGCCAGTTGCTGAGCACAGCAGCACCAAGGCAGCCTGCCCGGATCATTCCGGGCAGGCTGCCTTGTTCAATCTCTAAATGTTCAATTTCCAGCTGTTCAATTTCTAGAACGGGTACTTCTTGGGAGTGCTCTGCACGCCCACCCAATGGTCGGTGGTGAACTCCTCGATGGCCCACTCGCCGTTGAAGCGGCCCAGTCCGGAGTTCTTCTCGCCGCCGAACATCACGTGCGGCTCGTCGTTCACCGGGATGTCGTTGATGTGCGTCATTCCTGCCTTGATGCCGCGGGCGAAGCGCACGCCCTTTTCGACGTCGCGGGTGAACACCGCGCTGGACAGCCCGTAGCGGGTGTCGTTGGCCAATTCGAGCGCATGCTCTTCGCTGTCCGCCTTGGCGATGCCCGCCACGGGTCCGAAGATCTCCTCGCGGAACAGCTCCATCTGCGGGGTCACGTCGGCGAAAACGTGCGGTGGGATGACCCGGCCCTGGATCGCCCCGGAGAGCACCTCGCGGGCTCCCTCGGCCCGGGCCTGCTCGATCTTGGCGGTGACGGAGGCCAGCTGCGCGTCGTTGATGACCGGGCCGATCAGGTTCTTGCGCTCCGCCGCATCGCCGAAGCCCAGGGTGGACACCAGCTGCGCGTACTTCTGGACGAACTCGTCGTAGACCGGCGCCTGCACGATGATCCGGTTGATCGCCATGCAGATCTGGCCCTGGTGCAGGAACTTGCCCAGCGCCGCCGCCTTCACCGCTTCCTCCAGGTCCGCGTCCTGAAGCACCACGAACGGCGCATTGCCGCCGAGCTCCAGGGCCACGCGCTTCATGTGCTCGCCGGTCACCGCGATCTTGCCGACATTCTGCCCCACCTCGGTGGAGCCGGTGAAGGACACCAGCGAGGGGGCCGGATGGGCGACGAAGTAGTCGCCGATTTCCGAGCCGGAACCGACCAGCACGTTCAGCACGCCGGCCGGCGCCCCAGCTTCCTCGAAGGCCTTGGCCAGGACGAGGGCGCCGGAGAGCGGGGTGTCGGAGGCGGGCTTAAGCACCACCGTGTTGCCCAGCGCGAGGGCCGGGGCCACCGAGCGGGCGGAGAGCAGCATCGGGAAGTTCCACGGGCTGATCACCGCGACCACACCCAGCGGCTCGCGGTAGACGCGGTTCTCCTTGCCGGGGAAGTTCGAGGGCATGATCTTCCCGTGCACGCGGGACGGGAAGGTTGCCGCTTCGCGGATCGCGGCAATGGTGCCGCCCAACTCGATGTTGGCCTTCAGCTGCGCGGAACCCGACTCGGCGCTGAGCAGGGTCAGGATGTCCTTGTAGTTGGCCTGCAGGTAGTCGGCGGCCTTTTCCAGCACGGCGGTGCGGGCGGCCGGCGGCAGGGCAGCCCATGCGGACTGGGCCTCGGCGGCGGCCTGGTAGGCGGCGTCCACGTCAGCGGTGGAAGCCTGGCGGATTTCGGCAAGCACCGCATCGTCGAAGGGATTGGAAGAGATCAGCGTGGAGGCGGAGGTGCCCTGTACCCACTGGCCGTTGATGAACAACGAGGAGGGCAGCTTCGCAAGGAAGGCTGGGCGTTCGGTTTCCTGCACGGTCATGGTCAGTCCTTTGGCTTGGAGGGTGAGGCTTAACGCAATGCTAGCCCGGATGTAACGCTCATTACAGGCGGCGGTGTTCCGGCCCTGTCAGGGGCCGATTCCGCGGGGATAGGATGAATGCATGCCCAGCGAGAGAACTTCCATGGACCACCTGATCCAGACCGTGCGCACCCTGCGCGAGAAATGCGCGTGGACTGCGGCGCTGACCCACGAATCGCTGCGCACCTACCTGATCGAGGAAAGCTACGAGGTCCTGGATGCCATCGGAGCGGGGGACGCGCCGGCGCTCAAGGAAGAACTGGGCGACGTGTTCTTCCAGATCCTGCTGCATTCGCTCATCGCCGAGGAGCAGGAAAGCTTCACGCTGGAGGAGGTCGCAGCCACCCTGGACGCCAAGCTGCTGCGCCGCAATCGCCATGTTTTCGATGCCCAGGGGAATGTCCGCCAGGACGTCGTCAGCGACGTCGATGAAATCATCCGGGTCTGGGACGCGGCCAAGCAGGCCGAGCGGGGCGGCGCCCCGCGGGTGCGCCGCAACGCCGGCCTGCCTGCCGGCCTTCCCTCGTTAACGCTGGCGCAGAAGCTGCTTGACCGCCATACCAGGGCGGATTCCCCGGCCGCCGGGGAACACCGGATCAGTCCCGAGGTGCGCGGCCGCGTGGTCGATGAACGCAGCCTCGCCGCCGAGCTGATGGCGCTCACGGCGCGCGCCGAACAGCTGGGCTTGGACGCGGAATCGGTGCTCCGCGACCAGCTGCAGCGCAGCTATGGGGTGAAGGCGGACGAAACATCGTCGCCTGAATCAGGTTCAAAGCGCTAGGCTAGAGACAGGCAACGGCGCCAACGGTCACTCAGCGACCGCTGGCTGGCCAGCCCATTGACCACCCCTTTCTACAAGGAGTCCATACTCATGGCATTGATTGACGCCATTCACGCGCGCGAAATCCTTGATTCCCGCGGCAATCCGACCGTTGAGGTCGAGGTCCTGCTCACCGATGGTTCGCACGGCCGCGCCGCCGTTCCATCCGGCGCCTCCACCGGCCAGTTCGAGGCAGTAGAGCGCCGCGACGGTGACAAGAGCCGCTACCTGGGCAAGGGTGTACTGGGCGCAGTCGAGTCCGTCATCGAGGAAATCGCTGACGAGCTGGAGGGCCTTGACGCCACCGACCAGCGTGCCATCGACCAGGCAATGCTGGATCTGGACGGCACCAGCAACAAGTCCAAGCTCGGCGCTAACGCCATCCTGGGTGTCTCGCTGGCCGTGGCCAACGCCGCCGCAGTCAGCGCGAACCTGCCGCTGTTCAAGTACCTGGGCGGGCCGAACGGCCACGTCCTGCCGGTTCCGCTGATGAACATCCTCAACGGCGGCTCGCACGCCGACTCCGATGTGGACATCCAGGAATTCATGATCGCCCCGCTGGGCGCCGAGTCCTTCTCCGAGGGCCTGCGCTGGGGCGTCGAGGTGTACCACAACCTCAAGGACGTGCTGAAGGAAAAGAACCTGTCCACCGGCCTGGGCGACGAGGGTGGCTTCGCGCCGAACCTGCCGAGCAACCGCGCGGCACTGGAACTGATCACCGAGGCCATCAAGCGCGCCGGCTACACCCCGGGCGAGGACATCGCCCTGGCCCTGGACGTCGCTTCCTCCGAGTTCTACGAGAACGGCGCCTACCAGTTCGAAGGCGAAGCTCGCACGGCCGCCCAGATGAGCGACTACTACGCAGCCCTGGTTGCCGACTTCCCGCTGGTTTCCATCGAGGATCCGCTGGACGAGAACGACTGGGACGGCTGGAAGACCCTGACCGACGCCATCGGCGACAAGGTGCAGCTGGTGGGCGACGACCTGTTCGTGACCAACCCGCAGCGCCTGGCCGACGGCATCGAAAAGGGCACCGCCAACTCGCTGCTGGTGAAGGTTAACCAGATCGGCACCCTGACCGAGACCCTGGACGCCATCACCCTGGCCCAGCGTGCCGGCTACACCACCATCACCTCGCACCGTTCGGGCGAGACCGAGGACGTGACCATCGCGGACATCTGCGTGGCCACCAACGCAGGTCAGATCAAGACCGGTGCCCCGGCCCGCTCCGAGCGCGTGGCCAAGTACAACCAGCTGCTGCGCATCGAGGAAGACCTCGGCGCCTCGGCAGTTTACGCTGGCAAGAGCGCGTTCCCGCGTTTCAACAGCTAATCACCAGCTAAAGCGAATAAGCTCGTCGGTAGTGGATACCGGCGGGCTTTTCGTTATTTAATGGAGATATCGTGGATTTTCCACGGATGTACCACTTGCAGAACACCTTGGGGAATGGGGGAATATGGCCCAGCGACCACCGCGCATGCCACGAAGGAACACCCCTCACCAGGGACAGGGCAAGCCGCTGGAATTCCCGGAGGCCGCGAACCGGGCCGCCGCCGGCCAGGCGCCGGCCCCCGAGGCCGAACCGGCGACCGATGCACTGCATATCGTGCGGGACACCGAACGCCCCGCGTCCGCGCCGAAGGTCCGCAAGCTTCCCAGCCCCTCGCGGTCCACGCAGTCCCATTCGACGCCGGGTGGCTCCAAGCCCGGCAGCTCCAAGCCTTCGGCCGCCAAGCCTGCCGCCGGCAAACCGGCAGCACCGGCCGGCCGCCGCGCCAAACCCGAGGAACCGGGCGCCCCTGCCTCCCAGCGCGCCGCCCACCCCGAGGGTTCCAAGCGTCCGTTGCGCGAGCGCGCCAAGGAAAAGCAGAACGAGCGGCGCCGCGAAGACCGGGCCAAGTTCTCCATGGCAGTGCGCCGCAAGCCGGGCCAGAAGCCCGAGCCGCAGGCGCCGGTCCAGCAGGGCGAACCGGTGGCAGCCCACCGCTTCTCCGGACGCATCGCCGCGCTGATCGTGGTCTTCGCCTTCTTCGCGGTCATGCTGGTTCCCACGGTGAACTACTACCGCACCCAGATGGCGCAGATCAACGAGCTGCGCGCTTCCATCGCGGCGATGGAAGCGCAGCGCGACGAGCTGAAAGCGGAGATTGCCCGGTGGGATGACCCGCTGTATATCAAGCAGCAGGCCCGCGAGCGGATAAACTTGGTGATGCCCGGTGAGAAGCTCTACATGGTTGTTGGCGAGAAGCCCGAAGACCAGAGCGCCGAATCCGGCAACGGCAGCACCTACGAAGTGCGCCAGGAACTGCCCTGGGTCGATGCGCTCATCGACTCGATCACCCGTTCCGCAACAGACTGACCGACGACGCAAAGAGACGAAACGTGACTGAACAGCCCATCCGCGAAGCCCTGGACGCCGCCGGACGAGTACCCAGCGAGCAGGACTTGGACACCCTCAGCCGCCAGCTGAACCGTCCGGTGCGGGATGTGGTGGAAATCGGTGCACGCTGCGTGTGCGGCAACCCGCTGGTCGCCACCACCGCGCCGCGGCTTTCCTCGGGCATTCCGTTCCCGACGACCTACTACCTGACCCACCCGGTGATCACCTCCGCCGTGTCGCGGCTGGAAGCCGCCGGGCTGATGAACGAGATGAACGATCGCCTGGCCGCCGAGGCGCCGCTGGCCTCCGCCTACGCCGCGGCCCACGACTCCTACCTGGCCAACCGCGACGCCATCGGCGAGCGTTCGGGCACCGGGGCGGTGCCGGAGATCGCCGGCGTCTCGGCCGGCGGCATGCCGACGCGCGTGAAGTGCCTGCACGTGCTGGTGGGCCATTCGCTGGCCGCCGGCGAGGGCGTGAACCCGCTGGGCGACGAGGCGCTGGAAGCCATCGCGCCATGGTGGACCAAGGACAAGTGCTTCTGCGTGGGCGCCTGGGACACCGAGGGCCAGGCCCCCAGCCAGGACCGTTCGCGCCACGTGAAGACCCAGGAAAAGGTCGACCCGGCCGTCAAGCGCGCCGAACGCGCCGCGAAGCGCGCGGCCCGCGAGGCCGCGCAGAACGCCGGGGAGCAGAAGTGATGCGCGTCGCCGGTATCGACTGTGGGACCAACTCCATCCGCCTGCTGATCGCCGACGTCGCCGCGGATGGCAGCGAGCTGCGCGACGTGGTGCGCACCATGCGCGTCGTGCGCCTGGGCCAGGGAGTGGACGCCACCGGCGCCTTCGCCCCCGAAGCCCTGGAGCGCACCTTCGCGGCGGTCAAGGAATACAAGAAGCTGTGCGACGAGCACCAGGTCCAGGCCATCCGCTTCGCGGCCACCTCCGCCGCCCGCGACGCCTCGAACCGCGAGCTGTTCACCAGCAAGATCACCTCGATCCTCGGCGTCGAGCCGGAGGTCATCAGCGGCCAGGAGGAGGCCCAGCTGTCCTTCGCCGGAGCCGCCTCGGTGCGCGCCGGCAAACCCGGGCAGGTGCTGGTCATCGACCTGGGCGGCGGATCCACCGAGTTCGTGCTGGGCGACCAGAGCGGTCCGCTCGCGGCCGCAAGCCTGGACATGGGCTGCGTGCGCGTGACCGAACGCTTCCACCTCGATGGGCTGCGCTCGCGACAGAGCCTGGAATTCCTGGATTCGACCCTGCAGACCCTGGACGGCGTGGTGGACGTGAGCCAGGTCGACGCGGTGATCATGGTCGCAGGCACCTGCACCACCCTCACCGCGCAGGCGCTGGGGCTGAGGCAGTACGATTCCGCGGCCATCCACGGAGCCGAGCTGAGTTTCGCCCAGATGCGCCAGGCCACCGCCTCGATGCTCTCCTACACCCGCGAGCAGCGCCAGGCGCTGGGCTTCATGCATCCGGGCCGCGTGGACGTCATCCAGGCCGGGGCGGTCATCGTCGAGCGCATCCTGGACTACCTTGAGCGCGCCAGCGGACACCGCGAGATGCTGCTGGTCGCCTCGGAGCACGACATCCTCGACGGCATCGCGGCCTCTGCCGCGCAGCGCGCTTGATTACACCGCAGGCAAGACAGGGCAGGAGATGACCTTGAAACAACCAGTACGTTCCGGCCGCCCGGCCGGCGCGCGCACCGCCGTTTCGGCCCTGCTCGCGACCCTGCTGGCCTTCGCGTTCCTGCTGCCCAGCTCCGTGGCGCAGGCCGACGACATGCGCAACGCCGAATATTGGCTGAAGTCGCTGGGAGTTACCGAGGCGCAGAAGGAAACCAAGGGCGAGGGCGTGAAGGTCGCCGTCATCGACACCGGCATCGACACGAGCCACCGCGACCTGAAGGGAGCCGTGGTGGGCGGCGCCGACATGTCCGGGGCCGGGGGTGCCAAGGGCGATAAGCCCATCGGCGTGATGAGCGAGCACGGCACCCTGGTGGCCACCCTGCTGGCCGGCCGCGGCAACAACCAGGGGGAAATCGACCGGGTCACCTCAGAGAACCAGCGGTTGAAGTCGGCTTGGGAACAGGCCAAGAAGACCGCCGAGGAAGATGACAAGGACGTCCCGGAGGAACCCGAATACGAAAGGGTCCCGGCACTGACCGGCGGCAAGGACGGGGTGCTCGGCGTGGCGCCCAAGGCCGAGCTGCTGTCCGTGTCGCTGTGGATGGGCGACGGCAACCCGTCGGGCATTTCCGTGGAGCAGCAGATCCCCAAGGCGGTGAAGTACGCCGTGGACTCCGGAGCCAAGGTCATCAACATGTCCCTGGGCTCCACCAGCCCGGCCTGGCCCGAAAGCTGGGACGAAGCATTCAAGTACGCCGAGGAGCGCGACGTGGTTGTCGTGGCCGCCGCAGGCAACCGCTCCGGCGGCATGAACCAGGTCGGCGCGCCGGCCACGATCCCGGGGGTGCTGACCGTCGCGGGCGTCGACGAGAACGGCAAGGCCTCGCAGGACTCCTCCACGGAGGGCATCTCCATCGGCGTGGCGGCCCCGGCGGAGAAGCTGGTCGGCGGGCTGCCGGACAACGGCTACGCCCGCTGGTCGGGCACCTCCGGCGCGGCGCCGCTCGTGGCGGGCGTGGCGGCGTTGATCCGCTCCAAGTACCCGGACATGCCCGCGGAGCAGGTCATCAACCGCATCCTGAAGACCGCCAAGGACACCGGTGCCGACGGGGTCGACAACCTCTACGGCTACGGCATCATCGATGCGAACGCCGCGGTGAATGCGGACGTCCCGGCGGTCAGCGAGAATCCGCTGGGCACCATCGCCGAATGGATCCGGGTGCACCGCCGCAATAGCGACCAGGCCTCGGACGTGCCCGACCCGGGCGTTTCCAAGGAGAAGTCGGACCTGAAGCAGGTGGCGGCTCCGGAACCGATCGCCCCGGACACCTCGACCCCGGCGCTGCAGCCGGTGCTGGTCATCGGCGGATCGCTGATCCTGCTGCTGGTGCTGGTCATCGGCGGTGTGCAGGTCGGCTCCAGGGCCCGGAAGCAGGCCTTGACAGCCCATGTGCACTCGGCCAAGCTCAGCGACCTGCCGGTCGGCAAGCCCAATGAGGGACGCGACCTGTTCGACGATATTCCCGAGGACGAGAAGTAGATGATGACCCGGTGTCCGCAAGGACGCCGGGTCATTTGCCTCTTCATTGCTTTTCGTCCGCGGAATGCAGTTTGGAAGAAACGGGCGGGGCACCCGGGGCCGGTGACGCCGGAAGCGCCCCGAAAGGCGCCGCGAATTCACCGGTGATCCTCTGGTGCCGGGGAACGGCGGCGATCCAGAGGACGAGCCCGATCAGCATTGCGGCAACTGCCAGCCCCAGCAGCGCGAGGTCGCTTTCGGTGGCGGGGCAGCCGGCGGAACTGTCATCGATCTCCGGGCAGCTGCGCCAGGGCTGGAGGAACATGATCACGCTGGCGGCAGCTCCCAGCAGCGTCAGCAGGGCCGCCAGCCAAACCAGGAACCTTCGGAATACGCGCATGCCCCAACCATTGCACCTCCGCCGCGCCTCGGCTTGGCGGCCCCACAGCGTGCCGTCCGCCAGCTTGCCGGGACGGCGCTTTCGGGCAGTGAAACAGCCGCGAAAAACACGGAGTCCGAACCCTGATCACCGGCTGCCATGGCGAATGCTCCTCACCGTGTCCGGACGCGCGACGGTTACGTGATTAAACATACGTATTTAGTTAGTGAATATTTTCACTAACTCCGAAAATCCGCGTAGAATCGACAGTATGTCGATCATCGAAAGCTCCCAGAAGCGTCCTCGCATTCTCGTCGTTGGCGGTGGCTATGTTGGCCTGTACGTTGCGATGAATCTGCAGAAGAAGGTTAAGTCCCACGGCGGCATCGTCACCGTGGTCGACCCGAACCCATATATGACCTACCAGCCGTTCCTGCCGGAAGTTGCAGGCGGCCAGATCGAACCGCGCCACGTCGTGGTCTCTCACCGTCAGCACCTCAAGCACTCCGAGCTGATCAACGGCCGCGTGCTGAGCATCGACCACGCCAGCAAGAAGGCCGTCATTGCTCCGGTCAACGGCGAAGAGTACGAACTTGAATACACCGATGTCGTGATGTCTGCCGGTGCGGTCACCCGCACCTTCCCGATCACCGGCCTGGCCGAGCAGGGCATCGGCCTGAAGACCATCGAAGAGGCCATCGCGCTGCGCAACAAGGTTGCCGAGCGCATCGAGTCGGCTTCGAACATGACTGATCCTGAAGCCCGCAAGCGCGCCCTGACCTTCGTGGTGGTCGGCGGCGGCTTCGCCGGCATCGAGACCATCGCCGAGCTCGAGGACATGGCACGCCACCTGGTTAGCCTGAACGACCGCGTGCAGCAGAGCGAAGTCCGCTTCGTGCTGGTCGAGGCCATGGGCCGCATCATGCCTGAAGTGACCGCCGAGCAGGCCGAATGGGTTGTCGAGCACCTGCGCAGCCGCGGCATCGAGGTCCTGCTGAACACCTCGCTGGCCGACGCCACCGATGGCTACCTGCAGCTGATCAACATGGCCGACAAGTCCCCGGCCGACGCCTTCTACTCGGACACCCTGATCTGGTGCGCCGGCGTCATGGCCAACCCGATGGTCCGCTCCACCGATTTCCCGATCGAGCAGCGCGGCCGCATCGAGACCCGCACCGACCTGCGCATCAAGGACGCGAATGGCGATGCGCTGGAAGGCGCCTGGGCAGCCGGCGACGTTTCGGCAGTCAAGGACGTCACCGGCGGCTTGCCGGACGGCACCTGCGTGCCGAACGCGCAGCACGCCGTGCGCCAGGCCAAGCTGCTGGCAAAGAACCTGTACGCAGCCCGCTACGGCGTTGGCCGCATCAAGGAATACAAGCACAAGAACCTCGGCGCCGTGGCAGGCTTCGGCAAGAACAAGGGTGTTGCCAAGGTCGTCGGCATCAAGCTCAAGGGCTGGCCGGCATGGATGGCCCACCGCGGCTACCACGGCATGGCCATGCCGACCTTCGAGCGCAAGTTCCGCGTGGTCGGCGACTGGATGGTTGCCTGGTTCTTCACCCGCGACGCGCTGCAGCTGAACAACCTCGAAGCACCGCGCACCGCCTTCGAGGAAACCGCCAAGCCGAAGAAGTAGCACTTCGCGGCCGATGATCGAATCACGGGTTGGGGATCGCCTTGCAGGCGGTCCCCAACCTGCGTGCCGGGCAATTTCCCGTTTCCCGAATCGATCGCGTAGGATTTTAGAGTCCTGCCCCTATGGTGGAATTGGCATACACGGCTGACTTAAAATCAGCTGCCGCAAGGCTTGTGGGTTCGAGTCCCACTGGGGGCACCACATTTGAAAGCTCCGGACTTCCCGCAAGGGCGGCCGGAGCTTTAGTGCATCCAAGCGCAGCCTCTGCGGCCGTCCCGCGGCCCAATCCGGTATTTTCGCTCATGGAGTAGAAATTTCGGTCTCCAAAGGCTGAAATCATCCCTTTGACTGAGCAGATTCACAGCAATTATCAATACTGTTAAGAACAGCAATATTTCGTACTGCCTGCCTACTGACCAGACAACCTACGGGGGAATAATCTTGAGCGGCAACCCAATCTTTGGTTCGAAGAACCAGGCCGACGCATGGGCCACCAAGCCCGGTGCTCCGGTTGGATTCCGTGACACCGCCAACCTGAGCGCCGAGCAGCTGGACAACATGTACCAGCAGCCGGCCGCCACCAGCGCCGACATGGGTCGCATGACCATCGGCGACACCATCAACAAGACCATTTTCACCCTCGGCCTTGTGGTGATCGGCGCGGCCATTGGCTGGGTGGTTCCTGCCCTGATGCTTCCCGGCGCCCTGGTCGGTTTCGTCCTCGGCTTGGTCAACGCCTTCAAGAAGAAGCCTTCCCCGGCGCTGATCCTCCTCTACGCGGCAGCCGAAGGCCTGTTCCTCGGTGGCCTGTCGCAGTTCCTCGACGGTCTGTACCCAGGCGTTGCCATCCAGGCAGTGGTCGCCACCTTCGCCGTAGCCGGCGTGACCCTGGCCCTGTACCGCTCGGGCAAGTACCGCATGACCCCGAAGCTGAACAAGATGTTCATGGTCGCCATGATCGGCATGGTCGTCTTCTCGCTGCTGAACATGGTGCTCATGCTCACCGGCGTCGTCGACGGCATGTTCGGCCTGCGCAGCGCCGGCGGCGGGGCGCTGGGCCTGATCATCGGCGTGCTGGCGATCCTGCTGGCCACCTACGCGCTGGTTTCGGACTTCACCATGATCGAGGAACTGTCCAAGCAGGGTGCCCCGGCCATCATGGCTTGGCGCGGCGCCTTCGGTCTGACGGTGACCTTGGTTTGGCTTTACACCGAGATTCTGCGCATTCTGGCAATCCTGCGTGGCGACGAGTAGCCATATTGAATTAGATTTCGAGGACCAGTGCCCATATCGGGTACTGGTCCTTGTTTTTTGTCACAATTTGGACATGGAATCCATCGGCGTGCACTCGGCGCGGTAGCGTAGGGACATGAAAAGTAATCGGTTAGAGCGTCTGCGCCGTCTGCGAGGCAACCTGCCGACCCTGAAGTCCGCCCAGCCCGCCGTGGTCCCCGTCGAGTCGCTGGACCTGCGCACGGCCGAGGACCTGCCGTACGGGGTGCGCCTGGCGGCGAGCTGGGCCTGGCGCCTGCTGATCATCGTCGCCGCGCTGGGGGTGGTCTTCTGGCTGCTGTCCAAGGTCTCGCTGCTGCTGATCTCCGTCATGGTTGCCGCGCTCTTGACCAGTCTGCTGTCGCCGGTCGTCAAGATCCTGCACGCCAATCTCGCGGTGCCCCACGGCTTGGCCGTGGGCATCACGCTGATCGGCTTCTTGGCCTTGGTGACGGCCGGTCTTTCGATCGCGGGCCAGCGCCTTGGCGCCGGGTTCGCCGACCTGTGGACGCAAGCGCTGACCGGCATCCAGCAGATCCAGGACTGGCTGTTCAACGGTCCCCTGCAGCTGACCAATGACGACCTGCAAACCGTGCTGGACGACGCCCTCACCGAGCTGCGCGGCAACGCAAGCAACATCCTGAGCGAAGCCATCAGCTGGGGCTCGGCGCTGGGCCAGATCCTCACCGGGGTCCTGCTGACGCTCTTCTGCCTGATCTTCCTGCTGCTGGACGGGCGCAGGGTTGGGCTGTTCCTGATCAACCTGCTGCCGCGCCGCGCCAGGCCCGCCATGGACGGGGCGCTGACCCGGGGCTGGTCCTCGCTGGTGCGCTACGTGCGGGTGCAGATGCTGGTGGCGCTGATCGACGCGCTGGGCATCGGCTTCGGCGCATTCTTCCTGGGTGTCCCGCTGGCCCTGCCGCTGGGCGTGCTGGTGTTCATCGGCTCTTTCATCCCGGTGGTCGGCGCGCTGGTCACCGGAGCACTGGCCGTGCTGCTCGCGCTGGTCTCCAACGGCTGGGTCAATGCGTTGATCATGCTGGCTATCGTGCTGCTGGTGCAGCAGGCTGAATCGCACATCCTGCAGCCGCTGATCATGGGCAAGGCCGTGAGCCTGCACCCGCTGGCCGTGGTGCTGTCCGTGGCCGGAGGCACCATGGTGGCGAATATCGCCGGAGCCCTGTTCGCCGTGCCGCTGCTGGCCGTGTTGAACACGGTCGTCAAGTACCTCTCCCGGCGCAGCTGGGAAGACGATCCATTCGTCGCGCAGAACTACGGCACGAATCTGGCCGGTGCCAGAGCCCCCGCATCCGACCTGGAAGCTGCGGCCACCCCAGCGGCTCCACCAACATCATCACCTGCGCCGACACCCCGGCTTCCCGAGCATCCCGAGGACAAGAATCATGAACACTGAAACCAAACTTCCGGTCAGCCTGGCGGATATCGAAGAAGCCGCGAAGGTCCTCAAGCCGGTTATCGCGCTCACCCCGGTCGAGCACTCCCGCGTGCTGTCCCAGCACCTGGGCGGCGAGGTCTACCTCAAGTGCGAGAACATGCAGCGCGCCGGATCCTTCAAGGTCCGCGGCGCCTACGTGCGCATGGCCAAGCTCAGCGAGGAGGAGAAGGCCCGCGGCGTCGTCGCCGCCTCGGCAGGCAACCATGCCCAGGGCGTCGCGCAGGCCGCCAGCCACCTGGGCATCAAGGCCCGCATCTACATGCCGCTGGGTGTCGCCCTGCCCAAGCTCACCGCAACGCGGGACCACGGCGCCGAGGTCGTCTTGTTCGGCGACACGGTGGACCAGGCCTTGGCCGAGGCACAGCGCTTCGCGGATGAAACCGGCGCGGTCTTCGTGCATCCCTTCGACCACCCCGACATCATCGCCGGGCAGGGCACCATCGGGCTGGAGCTGCTGGAGCAGCTGCCGGAGGTGGACACCGTGCTCATGGGCGTGGGCGGCGGCGGGCTGCTGGCCGGCGTGGCCATCGCGCTGAAGGAACGCGCCCGCGAGCTGGGCCGCGAGATCCGCGTGGTGGGCGTGCAGGCGGAGAACGCCGCGGCCTACCCGCCGTCGTTGGCGGCGGACGCCCTGGTGCCGCTGGACACCGTGCACACCATCGCCGACGGCATCGCCGTGGGCAAACCCGGCCAGCTGCCCTTCGCGATCATCAAGGAGCTGGTGGACGACGTGGTCACCGTCTCCGAGGACGCGCTGGCCCGCGCCCTGGTGGTGCTGCTGGAGCGCAACAAGCTGGTGGTGGAGCCGGCCGGCGCCGTGGGCGTCGCGGCGCTGCTGGAGAACAAGCTGGAGGAGCACGGGATCAACCCGGCGACCACCGCGGTGATCCTCTCCGGCGGCAACATCGACCCGCTGCTGATGCTCAAGGTGATCCAGCGCGGCCTGTCCGCCGCAGGACGCTTCCTGACCATCCGCATGATGCTTCCGGACCGCCCAGGCGCCCTGGCGCAGATCTCGCGCATCATCGCCGAATCGGATGCCAACGTGACCCGCCTGGACCACACCCGCATCGGCGGCTCGCTGTCCATGGGCGACGTGGCGATCACCATCGATTTGGAGACCAAGGGCCACGAGCACTCCAAGATGGTGCTGAACAACCTGCGCGCCGAAGGATTCGACCCGCACATCACCAATACCGCAGGCGGCTCCGTCGCCTAGCCGGAACCCGCAAAAAGCCGCTGGCCGCTCCCGGAAGGGGGCGGCCAGCGGCTTATGGTCTTGCCTGGCGGGTGCTAGGCGGAGAACGGCTTGGCGGAGATGATCTCCACCTTGATGTCGCGGCCGTTCGGGGCGGCGTAGGTCAGCTTGTCGCCCACCTTGGCGCCGTGCACTGCCACGCCGATAGGGGACTGCTCGGAGTAGACCTCCAGGTCGGTGTCGCCGGCAACCTCGCGCGAACCGAACAGGAAGGTGGTCTCGTCGCCGGCGATGTTGGCCACGACCAGCATGCCCGGCTCGACAACTCCGTCATCGGCTGGAGCTTCACCGACATGCGCACGGCGCAGCAGGTCCTTCAGGTACAGGATGCGCGCTTCGGCCTTGCCCTGCTCCTCGCGGGCTGCGTGGTATCCACCGTTTTCCTTCAGATCGCCTTCGGAACGGGCCTGCTCGATACGGGCAACGATCTCGGCGCGGCCCGGGCCGGAGAGGAAGGTCAGTTCATTATTGAGCCGATCGTAGGCTTCCTGAGTCAGCCAAACGATGGGTTCGTTGCTGTTGGTGCTCACGGTTGTACTTCCTTTGGTCAGTCGGGACCTCGCCGCACCTTCCTCAGGAAAGTGGAAAGCCACCTGTACGGTGGCCTCGACGAAGTCGGATTCGGTACGTTTGGCGGATGCCGCATTCCTACAGATGCAAGCAAAGACCCCGCCAGCAACATGTTCCGGTTTGTCTTTCCGGTCATGCGCCGATGCGGGGCGAAACGTATCTTTTCATCGATAGTAGTCGCCAAACCTGAATAAACCCAATAGTTTCAGCTATCAGGTGAGTCAACAGGGGAAATGTCAGCCTTTGAAGTCCTGCGGGACGACAGTGCATTCCTCGATCCCGGCGGTGACGGCCAGGTTGTCGGTGTGCAGATCCACGGTGAGCGTTTGCTTCACCACGCCGGTCTGTTCGCCCGGATCCAATACGATGGTCTTGAATCCGACGATGGCCTTGGTCTTGTTCATGGCGCGAACATCGCACTGCACCCGGTCCTTGGCGTTGTATTCAACCGCGATCGTCGCCTGGGCCATGGTGGGGGACTCGACGTCGAAACCGACGTCCTGGTAGGAAAGCGCGTCATAGTTCGAGGAAGCGAAATAGGCTGCGCCGGCGATTCCAATGACCAGGGCCGAACCGATCAGGATGTTGCGGTTCTTTTTCGACAGGTGGCGTTTCTTGGGGTTGTTGTAGCGAGCCGTTAAGCTTGGATCAGACATTGCGCGCCTTGCACCACTCTCTTGCCTTGGCGGTGGCCCGGTATTCAAGGGCCTTCCGTTCATTGGGTCCTGGATGTTAAGTCTACCGTTGACTTGCTCCGGGGAATAACGGGAGGTCGGACAGTGGTTGAGATAGAGGGCTGGCGCGAAAGCCCCGCGCGAGTGTACAAAGTGCTGAAGGAAGTTGACCAGTGGAGAACCACGTGATGAAAAAGATCGCCCCTTCCCAGGGCCTGCGCCTCATGGCGATCCATGCGCATCCCGACGACGAGTCATCCAAGGGCGCCGCGACCATGGCGGCCTACGTCGACGCCGGCGCCGAGGTCATGGTCGTCAGCTGCACCGGCGGCGAACGCGGGGACATCCTCAACGCGGCGGCCGGCGAGCTGGCCCACGCGCACCGCGACCTGGCCGGAGTGCGCCGCACCGAAATGGCTGAAGCCGCCGCGGTCCTGGGCATCAAGCACCGCTGGCTGGGCTACGTCGACTCCGGGCTCCCCGAGGGCGACCCACTGCCCGAGCTTCCCTTCGGCGCCTTCGCCCTGCAGCCGGTGGAGACCGCCTCGGCCGGCATCATCAAGCTGATCCGCGAATTCCGCCCGCACGTCATCGTCACCTATGACGAAAACGGCGGCTACCCGCATCCGGACCACATCCAGTGCCACAAGGTTTCCACCTTCGCCTTCGAGCACGCCGGAAACCCGGAAATGTACCCCGAGCTGGGCGACCCGTGGCAGGTCGGCAAGCTCTACTACGACCGCGCGTTCTCCCCGGAGCGCTTCCGCACCCTGCACTACGCGATGCTCGAGTCGGGCTACGAATCGCCCTACACCGAGCGCGTGGCCCAGTGGGAAGCCGACGAGGACAACCAGATGTTCAAGTGGGTTTCACCACACACCACGACCACCCAGATCCTGTGCGCCGACTACTTCTCCCAGCGCGATCAGGCCCTGCTGGCGCACCGAACCCAGATAGATCCGGAGGGATTCTTCTTCGCCGTTCCGGAACACGTCTATGCTGAAAGCTGGCCGTGGGAGGACTACACCTTGATTTCCTCCAAGGTGGCCACCGAACTGCCGGAGTCCGACCTGTTTGCCGGACTAAGATAGTTCCCAATACCTTCCAGCTGTAGAAATGAGTTGTCTGTACACCGTGAATGCGATTTACGCGTCCGTGATCCTGGCATCGACCCGCAATACTTTCGGCACCGAGAAGGCCAGCGACTACGGTCCCGGTTTCCTCGGCTTCGTCTTCACCGCCGTGATGGTTGTCGCCGGCATCTTCCTGATGCGTGACATGGTCCGTCGTGTACGCCGTGTGCGCTACCAGTCCGAGGCCGAGCAGCGCCAGCAGCAGATGATGGACGAAGGCGAAAAGCGCACGCTCGAAGAGCCGGACGAGCCGATCGACCCGAAGACCAGCGAAGACAAGTAGTCCGTGCTAGCTTGAAGTCGTGGCTCAGCGACTTTCAGGCTCTTCGAGCCAATACCTCAGGCAACATGCGCACCAGCTAGTGGACTGGTTCCCCTATGGGGACCAGGCCTTCGAACAGGCGCGCCTGCGCGATGTCCCGGTGATGCTCTCCATCGGGTATTCGGCCTGCCACTGGTGCCACGTGATGAGCCATGAGTCCTTTGACGACCCCGCCATCGCGCAGCTGCTCAACGAGCATTTTGTCGCCATCAAGGTGGACCGCGAGGAACACCCGCTGGTGGACGACACCTACATGATGGCCACCCAGGCGCTCACCGGCGCCGGGGGCTGGCCCATGACCATCTTCGCCCTGCCCGACGGCAGGGCCTTCCACGCCGGAACCTACTATCCGGCCGTGCCCCGGGGCAAGACCCCCTCCTTCACCCAGGTGCTCAACGCCGTGAATGAAGCCTGGGAAACCAAGCGCGACGGGCTGGCCGAACAGGCAGACATGCTCGCCGGCCACCTGGCGGAGCTCGGCGCCAGGCAGGGCGCCTTGTTGTCCCTGCATTCGGCGCTGCCCGCGCAGCAGTCCCAGGAAGCTGCAGTGACGCACTGGATCTCCGCCACCCGACCTGAGGGCGGCACCACGCCCGCACCGAAATTCCCGCCCACCTGGGCGCTGAAAACCCTGTGGCGCTCGGCGCTGGCCGGAGGCAGCCGCGGCGACGAGGCCTTCAACGCCGCAGCCACCACGCTGGAGGCGATCCTGCACGGCGGCCTGCAGGACCATCTGGGCGGCGGCTTCGCCCGCTACTGCGTGGACGAGCACTGGTCGGTACCGCACTTCGAGAAAATGCTCTACGATAATGCCGGGCTGCTCTCGTTGTGCGCCCGCAGCGCCGTGCTCGCCGGGGAATACGCGCGCGGCGCCGCCGGCGCCCAGCAGCAGCGCGCCGAAGCCCTTGCCGCAGCCGCCCGGGCCGCCGCCCTGGACACCGCCGAATTCCTGCGCCGCGAGATGCGTGTCGGCGCGGACGGCGGCGGGCCGCAGGCTCTGGCCAGCTCGCTGGACGCCGATTCACCGCGCGAGGGGAAGAGCATCGAAGGCGCCTACTACACGTTCTCCCGGGCCGAACTGAACGCGGCCCTCGACGGGCTCGACGCCCTGCCTCCGAACCTGGTCCGGCTCGCCGAGGTCGCCGAGGATCCCGGACACTACTGCCTGTCGCTGGCCCGATTCCCCCATGCCGGGGAAGAGCCGCTGTGGAACCAGCTGAAACAGGAGCTCGGCCTGGTACGGGCCACACGCCAGCGGCCCGGGCGGGACGCCAAGGTCATCGCCGGATGGAATGGACTGGCTATCGAGGCCCTATGCGAGGCCGGCGCACTGCTGGACGCACCCGAATTGCTGGAGATGGCCGAGGACGCCGCCACCGCGGTGTGGCAGGCGCATTGGGACCCCGAAACCCGCCGCTTGGCCCGGGTCAGCTTCGACGGGAAGGCCGAGCACTCCAACGAGGGAACCTTGCAGGACTACGCGGCGCTGGCCCTGGGACTGCTGGCCCTGGACTCCGCGCGGGGCAACGGGCCCTGGGCAGCGCGCGCCGATGCGCTGCTGGAACGCGCTGGCGACTTCATCGATCCTGGGACCGGTGTGCCGCGCGATGCGGTGCAGCTGGATGCGCGGCTGAGCGCCCAGCGAGCGGCCGGCGCGGCGACAGTGCTGGATGACGCCATCCCGGCCGCCGGTGCGTTGTACGCCATGGCGCTGGCGCGCCGGGCGGTCACGGCCATGGCGGACGGCGCCTGGACCGACGCCCAAGCCGCCGGCCTGGAGCGGGCGGGGGAGCTGACCGTGCATGCGCTGGCGCTGGCCACCGAAGTCCCGACCCAGGTCGCCACCGCGCTGGAAGTCCAGGCCGTGCTCAACGCTCCCGTGCAGTACGCGACCGTGGGCGGCGCGCAGCCGGATCAGCTGGCGCGGTTGCGCCGGCTGGGCCGGTCGATGCGACTGGAACTACGCGAGGAGAAAGACGCAGCGGGCCCCGCGGGGACGCTGCGCATCCAGGGATGCCGCAAGGAGCTGTGCCAGGCCCCGGTGGATTCGCTGGAGCGCTTTGTGCAAACCCTGCACCACCGCTGAATCACCGCTTCCGCCACGCAAGATGAAGGGAACGGGCGGGCGGACACGGTAGATTTAGAATCTAGGGTTTTTGATTTCCAAGGAAAGGCAGGGCGCGGTGCAGCTTCCCAACCTCGCGTACCGTTTCTATGAACGGCGCCTGGCAAAGTCGCTTCCTGCCGACAAGCTGCCGCACCACATCGGCGTGATGGTGGACGGCAACCGCCGTTGGGCCAAGCTCGCTGGAACCCCGACGGTCGCCGGCCACCAGGCCGGCGCGGACAAGATCCTGGAGTTCCTGGACTGGTGCGAAGACCTGAACATCAAGGTCGTCACCCTGTACATGCTCTCCACGGACAACCTGAACCGCGAGCCGGGGGAGCTGCGCGACCTGCTTGAAGTCATCGGGTCCACGCTGGACCGGCTGGGAGAGACCAACCGGGTCAAGGTCCAGCAGGTCGGGGCCCGCGACCTGTTGCCGGCGGAGCTGGCGCAGAAGCTGGCCGCGCTGGAATCCGCAACGGCGAACCGCGGCGGCGTGCACGTGAACGTGGCCATCGGCTACGGCGGACGCCGGGAAATCCTGGACGCCATCAAGTCGCTGCTGCGCGATGCAGCCAAGGACGGACGCACCCTCAAACAGGTCACCGACCAGCTGTGCACCGATGACATCGAGTCCTACCTGTACACCAAGGGACAGCCCGACCCGGACCTGGTGATCCGCACCAGCGGGGAGCAGCGCCTGAGCGGCTTTTTGACCTGGCAGAGCGCCTACTCCGAGTTCTACTTCTGCGAAGCGTTGTGGCCGGACTTCCGGCGGGTAGATTTCCTGCGCGCCCTGCGTGATTTCGCCGACCGCCAGCGCCGCTTCGGCACCTAGGAATCCGCGGCGCGGCAAATATTGGGAAAAACGTTGCCTACTCGTAACCCGACACGATGTTCGCTGCCCGGGGTTTGGGGCTATCGTGGGCACTAAGGCGGGGGCAAGCAGCCCCCGCTGAGCGAAGGGTTTCCCACTAGATGACCACAGCAGCGTTCACCGGTTTCACCGCCGGATTCGCCCTTGGACATCCGGTGCCGGGAGTCCCCACACATGCGTGGGGAATGCTCCCCACGCCGGAACCGAGAATAGGTGCGCTGCCATGACCCGAAATGCTGACGAGGCTGTCCGGACCTACGTGATCGATACGTCGGTGCTGCTCTCCGACCCGCGGGCGATGTACCGCTTCGAGGAGCACCACGTGGTGATCCCGCTGACCGTCATCACCGAGCTGGAGAACAAGCGCAAGGACCCGGAACTCGGGTACTTCGCCCGCCAGGCCCTGCGGCTGCTGGACGACCTGATTGCAAGCCACGGCGGGCTATCCCGCGCGGTGCCGGTCTCCGAGCTCGGTGGAACGCTGCGTATCGAGCTGAACCACATCGCCGCCGAGGTGCTGCCGGTGGGAATGCGGACCGGAGAGAACGACACCCGGATCCTCGCCGTGGCCAAGCACCTGCTGGACCAGGGCCAGGACGTCGCCCTGGTGACCAAGGACCTGCCGATGCGCATCAAGGCCTCGGCCATCGGCATCCATGCGGAAGTCTACCGCAGCGAACTGATCACCTCCACCGGTTGGAGCGGAATCCAGCAGCTGGAACTGGGCGAGGACGCCATGGCTTCCCTCTACGAACGCGAACAGCTGGCCAACCTGCCGGAGATCGCCGACGCCCCGGTCAACACGGGTTTCGTGATCACTTCGCCACGCGGCAGCGCGCTGGGGCGCAAGACGGATGCCACGACCTTGAAGCTGGTGCGCGGCGACCAGCAGGCCTTCGGGCTGCACGGGCGCAGCGCCGAGCAGCGCATCGCCCTTGACCTGCTGATGGACCCCGGGGTGGGCATCGTCTCGCTGGGCGGCAATGCAGGCACCGGCAAGTCCGCCCTGGCGCTGTGCGCCGGCATGGAAGCTGTCATGGAGCGCCGGGAGCACCGGAAGATCACCGTATTCCGTCCGCTGTATGCGGTCGGCGGGCAGGAACTGGGCTACCTGCCGGGCTCCGAAGGAGAGAAGATGGGCCCCTGGGCCCAGGCGGTCTTCGACACCCTCGGCTCCATCGTGTCCAAGAACGTGATCGACGAGGTGGTGGACCGCGGCATGCTGGAGGTGCTGCCGTTGACCCACATCCGCGGCCGGTCGCTGCATGACGCCTTCGTGATCGTGGACGAGGCGCAGTCCCTGGAACGCAATGTGCTACTCACCGTGCTCTCGCGCATCGGGCAGAATTCAAAGGTGGTGCTGACCCATGACGTGGCCCAGCGCGACAACCTGCATGTGGGACGCCACGACGGGGTGGCCGCGGTGGTGGAGCAGCTCAAGGGGCATGCGCTGTTCGGGCACGTCACGCTGACCCGCTCCGAGCGTTCGGCCATCGCCGCGCTGGTCACCGAGATGCTGGACGGCCCCTACCTGGGTTAGCCGCGGCCGGCGTCCTTGCGCAGCTCCCACGGGATCGGTGCCCTGACATCGGTCAGCGTGGGAGCCGGGGCGGTGAACAGCGAGTCGATGTAGTACTCGTCGTGCGCCAAGACCTGCAGGCTGATTTCCGGAACCCGGCTGCCGGCATCCAGCACGCGCCGGTGCACGCAGATCCCGGTGTCCGCATCCAGCATGACCAGCGTCCTGGTTTCCGGCGGCACCAGCGCGAAGTCAGCCAGGCACGGCCGGTAGCTGTACCCAGCGGACAACACCGCCGCCAGCGCCGGGCGCCCGGAGAACTCGGTCTCGGCCAGCTCGTGGATGTAGGTCGGATGGTCGAAGGCCAGATCCAGCGAGGCTGGCTCCGCGCCGGCAATCTCGAACGGGTCGAGCATCGTGGACAGGAAGGGCAGCGGCAGCAGGTCGCCGAACCCGGCGATCTCCGGGCGGCGCAGCACCAGCCGGTCGCTGGTGAAGACCGGGGAGGTCAGGCCCGCAGGCAGCTTCCACGAGGAGGCGGAGGCGGTGGCCACGTAATCGCGTCCGCGGTCGGCGGTGAAATGCTCGCGCTGGTAGACCGGCCGGCCGGCCTCGTCGAAGGCCGCGGCGGCCTCGCGCTGCCGCAGGATCAGCTCCAGGCGTCCTTCCAAGCCCCGGGCCGGGTCCTGGAACTCCTGCGGCACCTGGAAGGAGATGCGCACCGATGTGCTCAGCCAGGGCGCGGAGCGGGCGAGGGCGCGCACATGCCGTCGGGCCGCCGAATCGGGCAGCGGGTGTCCGGGGAAAAGCGGGGGTGCTGCTGGCTGGGTCATGACTCCAGTCTAGGAGCCGAAGCCGCGAATAGCACCGGTTGTGCACATTCCCGCCGGGACCGCCGACACCGCCGGCGCCCGCGCCTATGCTGGAAGCATGATGGAGCACAGCACGGTGCAGATCCTGGCCGTCGCCCGGGAATCGTGGGCGACGGCGCTGCTGGTCGCCGCGCTGCTGCTTTGTTATGCAGGGTACGGGTACGCGCTGTCCGCCGCGGATATCGCCGGGCACCGGCTGCCCAACCGGCTGGTCGCCAGGTGGCTGCTGGCCTCAGTGGTCATCCTCGCGCTGCTGGGCGCGGTCCGCATGGATTTCTGGCCGGTGCTGCGGGCCCTGTTCGGCATGGCGCTGCTGTGCGGCGGGTACCTGCTGGTGTCGCTGGTATCCTCCGGGGCCATGGGCATGGGGGACGTGAAGCTCGCCTCCGTGCTCGGGTTGAACCTGGCGTATTTCTCCCTGCCCTCGCTGTTCCTCGCCACGCTGCTGGCCTTCGTCATGGCAGCGCTGTTCGTGCTGGGCGGGACGATCCTGCGCCGGCTGACCCTGAAGTCGGCGGTGCCCTTCGGCCCGTTCATGATCCTCGGTGCGCTCATTGCGCTGGGTGTGGCACGATAGGTTCATGCCCACCCCTGAATTCATCACGAATCTGAGAACCCATATCGGACACGAAATGTTGTGGCTGTCCGGGGTGAAGGTCGTGGTTTTCGACGAGGACCGGGTGCTGCTGGTGCGCCGTGCTGACAACGGCAAATGGACCCTGCCGGCAGGAATCATCGAACCCGGGGAAGAAGCCTCGCACACCGCAGCGCGGGAGGTGCTGGAGGAAACCGGGGTGGAATGCGAAATCACCGACCTGCTCGGCGTGGGCATCACCGCGCCGACCGTGTACCCCAATGGCGACCATGCGCAGTACCTGGACCTGGTGTTCAAGGCGGCGCACCGGTCCGGCCACGCGGTCCGGGGTGATGACGAGAACCTCGAGGTCGGCTACTTCCAGCTCGATGAGCGGCCGCAGCTTCCGCCGCTGCATGAGCGGGCCATCGACTGGGCGCTGAATCCCCGCCCGGGCGGCTACTTCGCCGCCTGACCGGTGCCGCGGCCGGCCCTCGGTCCCCACAAGGCAAAGAGCATGCCCCGCACCACGGTGCGGGGCATGCTCTTTTCCGAAACAGTTCAGATCCGACACCGGGTCAGCTGTTGCGCTGCTCCTTCGGGTCCTGAACCGGCACCGAACCGGAGTCCGGCTCGACCTGCGTGGCAGCCTCCGGCCGGGCGGCGCCACCTGACCGCTGGGCGGCCTCCACGGCTTCGGCTTCCTCGCCGGCGATGGCCTCGCCACGGGCCACCATGCCCGCCTGCTCGGAGAGCGGGACCTGCTTCAGGAACAGCGCCAGCCCGAAGGCCACGGCCAGGAACGGAATCAGGTACCAGAACACCGGGGCCAGCGAGTCCGCGTAGGCGGTCACGATGCCGTCGCGCAGCGGCTCGGGCAGCTGCGACAGGGTTTCCGGATCCAGCGTGGCGGTGGCCCGCCCGGCATCCTCGGGGCCGGCCCCGGCGCCGGAGAACACCTCCATCAGCTTCTCGGAGAGCCGGTTGGTGAACATCGCGCCGAAGATCGCGACACCCAGCGAGGCGCCGACCTCGCGGAAGTAGTTGTTGGTGGAGGTGGCCACGCCGACCATTTGCGGATCCACGGCGTTCTGCACCACCAGCACCACCACCTGCATGATCAGGCCCATGCCCGCGCCCAGGAAGAACAGGTACACGCAGATCAGCCACAGCGGGGTCTGCGCGGTCAGCGTGGTGAAGCACAGCATCGCGATGGCGGTGACCACGGTGCCGGCGATCGGGTAGCCCTTGTAGCGGCCCGACTTGGTGATGGCGATACCCGAGTAGATCGAGGTGCCCATCATGCCAGCCATCATCGGCAGCATCAGCAGGCCGGAAACCGCCGCGGAGGTGCCCGAGGACATCTGCAGGAAAGTCGGGACGAACGCGATGGCGGAGAACATGCCGATGCCCAGGGTGAAGCCTATGGCGGTGGCATTGATGAAGACCTTGTTCTTGAACAGGCCCAGCGGGATGATCGGGTCCGCGGCGCGGGACTCGACCAGCACGAACAGCAGCGCGGCGGTCACCAAACCGGCGCCCCACGCCCAGGTTTCCAGTGCGGCCCAGCCGTGGTCGGCGGAGCCGCCGAAGTCGGTGAAGAAGATCAGGCAGGTGGTGGCGATGGACAGCAGGATCACGCCCAGGACGTCGATCTTCTTCTCGGCCTTCTTGCTCGGCAGGGTCAGCGTGAACCAGGCGATCAGGAAGGCGGCGACGCCGATCGGGATGTTGATGTAGAACGCCCACTGCCAGGAAAGGTGGTCGACGAAGAAGCCACCCAGCAGCGGCCCGGCCACCGCGGACAAACCGAAGATGCCGCCCAGCGGGCCCATGTACTTGCCGCGCTCGGATGCCGGAACGATGTCGGCGATGATGGCCTGCGAGAGGATCATCAAGCCGCCGCCGCCCAAGCCCTGCATGGCGCGGAACACCACGAAGGTCCAGAAGTCGGTGGAGAACGCCGCGCCCACCGAGGCCAGGGTGAACAGGGCGATGGCGATCAGGAACAGGTTGCGCCGGCCCAGCACGTCGCCGAACTTGCCGTAGATCGGCATGACGATGGTGGTGGCCAACAGGTAGGAAGTGGTGATCCAGGCCTGGTGCTCCACGCCGCCGAGCTGGCCCACGATGGTGGGCATGGCGGTGGAGACGATGGTCTGGTCCAGGGAGGAGAGCATCATGCCGGCGATCAATGCCGAGAAGATGATCCAGATGCGCCGCTGGGTCAGTGCCAGCGGTGCATCACCCGAGGGCTTGCCGCGGGAAGTGGTGGTGGTCATGGCTGTCCTTGCAGGAGTTCTTGGTTTACGGGTTCGGCCGCGTCAGCGGCTGGGCGAGGATATTTCGGGCTTTTTCCATGTACTCCAGGAATTCCTCGGTGATCGAGCGCTCGCCAGAGCCCTTCACATAGCGGTCCACGGATTTCATGACTGCCAGATGCAGGATGTGGACCAGGACCACCAGCTGCGGGTCGTCCGGTTCCACGCCTTCGCGGGTGGCCATCAGCTGCAGGAATTCCGCTTCCTTTTCGGGACCGACCTGCATCATGCGCTGCAGCAGCTCGGGCTCGCGGTGGATGACGGAGAAGAAGCCGTGGGTGCTGACGATGGCCTGCTCGTCGTGCGTCAGCTGTTCCAGCGCCAGCTCGACCAGGTCGGCCAGCAGGGTGGGGGAGATCCCGGTGAGCCCCTCCGGGCGGGCGGCCATGAAGCGTTCCACGGCGCCCTCGGGGATCTCGTCGGTGTCGTGGCCGAAGACCGCGTCCAGCTTGGTGGGGAAGTAGTTGAAGAACGTGCGGCGTGAGATGCCCACGTGTTCGCACAGCTGCTCGACGGTGAAGCCGTTGTAGCCGTGCTCCGCCGTCAGCGTGCGGGCCTGCCGGGTGATCGCCAGCCGGGTCTTGAGCATGCGGGCGCTCAGATGAGGGCCCTTGCCCTTCGCCGCGGGATCATCTTTTGCACTATTCTCCATAAAGTGCAGTTTTGCACTTTAACTCTGATAGTGCAAATAAGGTGACTGGGTGCACACCGGCTTCGACAGCTGCCGGATCTGCGACATAGGCTCGGGGAATGACAAGTATTGAGCTCCGCCCGCCGACCGCCGCCCTGCACAACTCCTGGCTGAAGAGCTGGGACGAGTGGGAAACCACCGACCAGGACGGCGCCAGCGTCTTCTTTGCGTCGAAGTTCGGCTGGAACTTGCGCACGCTGCAGGGGTTTGCCCAGTGGGTGCAGCTGCTCAACGAGATGGGCGAGCCGGGCGCGGTGCCACCGGTTGGCTTCGCCGCGCAAAGCACGCTGTGGCTTGAGCGCGGGGGAGAGTACCTCGGGGCGGTGAGCCTGCGCCACGCCCTGGTGAACCACTTCCTTCAGGAAATCGGCGGGCATATCGGATACGGGATCCGCCCATCAGCCCGAGGCCAAGGGCTGGCCAAGCTCGCGCTCGCCGGGGCGCTGGAGCAGGCCCGGGCGTTGGGCCTGCGACGCGTGCTGGTCACCTGTAATGACTCGAACATCGCCTCAGCCAAGACCATCGAGGCCTGCGGCGGCGACATGGAGCGCATCGTGCCGCGGGAGGAAATCGCCGAGCCCTTCGGCGCGGTCGAGGACCTGCGCCGCTACTGGATCAGCCTGTAGCAGCGGACGGGCCGGGCTAGCCTGCCGGTAGCACCTGGCCCAGCACCCGCAGGGTGTTGCCGCCCATGATGGCCTGGATCTCCGCCGCGGAACGGCCGCGATCCATCAGCTCTTGGGTGACCAACGCAAGCTGGCTGGTGTCCCAGGCGACCTCGGTGGATCCGTCGAAGTCGCTGCCCAGCGCGGCGCTGTCCAGGCCTCCCACCGCAATCACGTGCTCGATGGCGTCCACCACCGCATCCACGTCCAGCCGGCAGACGGCGGCATCCCAGTAGCCGATGCCGATGACCCCGCCGGTGGCGGCCACGGCGCGGATCTGCGCATCGCTCAGGTTGCGGTTCACCTGGCAGGTGGCCTGCACGCCGCCGTGGCTGAAGACCACGGGCCGGGTGGCCATGGCCAATACCTCGTCAATGCTCTGGTTGCTGGCATGGGCGAGGTCGATGACGATCCCCAGCTGCTCCATGCGGGTGACCGCTTCGCGGCCCAGGTCGGTGAGCCCGCCCTTGGCCTCGCCGTGCATCGAGCCGGCCACTTCGTTGTCGAAGAAATGCGTCAGCCCGGCCATGCGCATGCCGTCGGCGAAGAGCACGTCCAGGTTCTTGAGATCTCCCTCCAGGTTCTGCAGCCCCTCGACCGAAAACAGCGCCCCGGTGACATTGACGCCCTGGGCGCGCTGGGCCAGCAGGTCTTTCAGCTGGGCCTTCGTGGTGATGGTGCGCAGCGCCCCCTCGGAGCGCTGTGCGGCCTCGCGCAGCTTCGTGGCGTGGAAGCGCGATCGTTCAAACGGCGAGAACCAGGTCTTCGGAGGCTGCAGTTGGGCGATGCTCAGGAGCGTGATGTTGTCCGAATCCGCGCTGTTCGACTCGTAGTTCTGGCCCACCGGGGACTTGGACACGGAGGAGAAGACCTGCAGGGCCACATTGCCTTCCTGCAGCCTCGGCAGGTCGACGTGGCCGCGGGTGGCGCGCTTGAGCAGGGAGCGATCCCACATGAGTGTGTCCGAGTGCATGTCCACGATCTGCAGCTTGCCATGAACGGCCTTCGCCTCGTCGCCGAGCTGAGGCAGCGCAGTGTCCGCCAGCTCGTTGTGGCTGCGTTCGACGATCCCCGGGGCGAAGATGAAAAACGCGGCGAGGGCGAGGACCAGGAACGACCCGAGGCCCAGTGCCAGTCGCTTGAACAGTGTGCGTGTGGTGCGGCTCATAGTGCCGAGACTAGCAAAGGGACCGGGCCGCGGGGAGGCTACGTCCCGGGAACAAACCAGGCGCGGGCGTGCTTGAAGCGAACAGCGTGCCCGGCAATCCCGAACGGGCGCAGATCGATCTTGTCCACCACTCCGACCGATGGTGCGGACGCGGGGCGCGGTCCTGCGAATTCTCCATCGCCCCGACCCACCTCGAGGGCGCAGTCGGCATAGTCGACGATGTCCACGGTTCCCCGCGTCGTTGCGGTTCCGGGGTAACCGGTGAAGGCGCTGCCGCAATACCCGATCACCAGCGGCGAGCTGCAGGTGAAGCCGCCTGACTGAGGCAGGCCGGAGAGTTCGTCCCAAAGCCACAATGAACCGGCCAGGCTGGCGAAGTCCCTGGGCGAAAGCAGGTTGATCGCGTCAATTCCATGGATGGGGCAATGGTTGCTGGCCGAGACGTCCGTGCTTTCGCGGATCTCCTCGGCGTCTTCCGGGAGCATCTGCACCAGCTCAGCGACGCAGATGCACCTGTATTCGCTGGTATCCCGCTCGATATTGATCTGTCCGCCGGACGGTTCGTCCTCGTCCCAGACGAGTTCCACGGGGCCCGGGCCTGTCGGCAGCCGCCAGGCATAGCGGCCGACCAGGCCGCGGGCCAAGACGCCGAGCAGTGCACGAAGCAGCAGGACCGCCGCGAGTGCGGCCGCCAGCAGCGCGGGTATGGCCCACAGGTCGGATTCCGAGGCCTGGTCCAATGCGGCGGCGGTCAGCCCTTCTTCCGCGGCAAAAATGCGAAGGGTCCACCACCACAAGCCCGCCGCGAGGAGCCCGGCGCCAAGCCCCCACAGGCCTTCGGCAGCGGATCCCAGCAGCAGCTTGGTACGTGCGCCGCGCTCCGGCGCAAGCCCGGTCCCTGCCGGCAGGGACCGGGCCAGCGCCCGCACCTGCAGCGTCTGGCGGGCCAGGAGCGTGAAATCGAACAGCAGCCACAGCACTGCCAGCAGCGTCCCGGCCCACCAGAACACGGCCTCGGGCGAGGAATCCAGGGTATGCGCCACGGCGGCAATGCCGAGCAGCAGCGGGGCCAGGCCCAAGTTGAACTGGTGCAGGTACCAGCCGGCGAGGCTGAAAATCACGACCAGGCCGATGCTGGCCAGGCCCAGGACGTCGAGCAGCTGGAAGCCGCCGTCCCAGGCCTCGGCGTCCGGGTCATTCCAATGCTGGAAGCCGACGAAGATGCCAGCCGTGGTGAGCAGCACCAGAAGCCAGGAGATCCGTTGGGCCAGCGCCCGGGGCGGCCTGCGTGTCACGGCGGCCCACTCGGCGCTGGAAGGCGCAATCTCGGTGTACGTCGCGGAACCTGCTGTGCTTGTCATTCCTTGATTTTGGCCTGCTGGCCGGTGAAGTCCAAAAGCTGTGGCGAGAGCGCGTCACGAACTGCCTGGCGGCACGCAAAAGCCCGGCGTCGGCATGTGCCTGCGCCGGGCTTGAAGGTGGTTCCGCTAGTGCTTGCCCACCATGGTGGAAACATCCAGCAGCGCATCCAGCTGCGCTTCGGTGACTTCGCCGCGCTCGACGAAGCCCAGCGCCACGGTGGCCTCGCGGACGGTGAGCCCGTCGGCCACCGCCTTCTTGGCGATTTTGGCCGCGTTCTCGTAGCCGATCAGCTTGTTCAGCGGGGTGACGATGGACGGGGAGGCCTCGGCCAGGAAGCGGGCGCGCTCCACGTTGGCGGTGATCCCGTCAATCATCTTTTCGGCCATGACGGTGGAGACGTTGGCCAGCAGGCGGATCGACTCCAGCAGGTTGGAGGCCATGACCGGGATGCCCACGTTCAGCTCAAAGGCGCCGTTGGTACCGGCCCAGGCGATGGTGGTGTCGTTGCCGATGACCTGCGCGGCCACCTGGATGGCGGCTTCGGAGATCACCGGGTTGACCTTGCCCGGCATGATCGAGGAACCCGGCTGAAGGTCGGGGATGGCGATTTCGCCCAGGCCGGTGTTCGGGCCCGAACCCATCCAGCGCAGGTCGTTGGCGATCTTCATCTGGGAGATCGCGATGGATCGCAGCGCCGCCGAGGCCTCGACCAGGCCGTCGCGGTTGGCCTGCGCCTCGAAGTGGTTGCGCGCCTCGGTGATCGGCAGGCCGGTGTCTTCGCGCAGGAACTCGATGACCTTTTCCGGGAAGCCGTCCGGGGTGTTGATGCCGGTGCCCACGGCGGTGCCGCCCAGCGGAACCTCGGCCACGCGCGGCAGGGCCGCCTGGATGCGTTCGATGCCGTAGCGCATCTGGGCCGCGTAGCCGCTGAATTCCTGGCCCAGGGTGACCGGGGTGGCGTCCATCAGGTGGGTGCGCCCGGACTTGACCACGTCGGCGAACTGCGCGGACTTGGCTTCCAGCGAGGAGGCGAGGGTTTCCAGCGCGGGGACCAGGTCGTTGATCAGCGCGGCGGTCGCCGCCACGTGCACCGAGGTCGGGAAGACGTCGTTGGAGGACTGCGAGGCGTTCACGTGGTCGTTCGGGTGAACCTCGGTGCCGCTGCCGGACTCCTTCAGCGCGCGGGTGGCCAGCTCGGCAATGACCTCGTTGGCGTTCATGTTCGAGCTGGTGCCGGAGCCGGTCTGGAACACGTCGATGGGGAAGTGGGCGTCGTACTTCCCGCTGGCCACCAGGTCGGCCGCCGCAATGATCGCTTCGGCGCGCTCTGCGTCGAGTACCTCCAGCGTGCGGTTCGCGTGCGCCGCCGCCTTCTTCACCTGGGCCAGGGCCTTGATGTGGGCCGGCTCCAAGGTCTTGCCCGAAATCGGGAAGTTCTCCACGGCGCGCTGGGTCTGGGCGCGGTACAGGGCTTGTGCCGGAACCCGGACTTCGCCCATGGTGTCATGTTCGATACGGAAATCGTCACTGTTGATCATAGGGTCAGCGTACGCCTGAACCGCCAGCGAAAGACAGGTTTCGGCGAAAACATCACAACCAACAGTGACGATGTCCGGAACAGGGAATAAGCCCTGTCAGAAGATGGTTTAGGCTCCCTGCCCGGAGCGCCTAGGCGACATCCAGACCGAGGCTGGAAACCAGCTGCGCCTTGCCGTCGTCCAGGTGGTAGGCCACGCCTGCCACCGCGGTGCGGCCCTCGGAAATGGCCTTGGACAGGACGGTGGAGAGCTCCACCAGGCGGTCGGTGGTCTGCTTGACGTGCTCCACCACGGTGCCGTTGACATCGGTGATGCCCTGGCGTTCGGCGGCCTGGACCGAGGGGGCGATGTGCTCCACCAGGTCGCGCACGAAGCCCTTGGGCATGACGCCGCTGTTGCGGCTGTTGATGGCTCCGGTGACCGCGCCGCAGGAGTTGTGGCCCAGGATCACGATCAGCGGGACATTCAGCTCGTCCACCGCGAATTCGAGGGAGCCGATGCTGGCCAGATCGATCACATGGCCGGCGGTGCGAACCACAAACATGTCGCCCAGTCCGACGTCGAAGATGATTTCCGCGGCAAGTCGGGAGTCGGAGCAGCCGAAAATCACTGCGAAAGGCTCCTGGCCGGCGACCAGCGACTGGCGGCGGGCGCTGTCCTGGTTCGGGTGCTCGGTTTCGTCATTGACGAACCGCAGGTTGCCGTCGCGGAGCTTCGCCCACGCTTCGTTCGGGGTCATGGAATGCTGTGTGGTTTCTTGAGGCATGATTTGGATTCTATCCGGTGCAGTGTTCGGATATCGAATAAATGACGCGCCTCGACGTCAAAAGTGAAGAAGCTACTTGGCGTCCGCGGAGACCAGCCGGGCCATCTCGAGAAGTTCAGCCTCGCCGGTGTCGCTGGACAGCACGAAGGTCGAGTCCTTCTCCTCGGAGATGAGGTAGGTCTTGGCATCCTTGGTGCGGACTTCCCATTGCACCCCGTCGATCTGCTTGGTGCCGGCAGGCACCGCGGAGTCGGTGATCAGGGCGACCCAGGTCGGGTTCGAGTCGACGGCCTGGCGAACCCAGACGAATTTGCTGTCCTCGATGACTACGCCGAACTCCCAGTAGGGCACACCCTGGGCGGTGTTTGCCTGCCAGCGGGCGAAGTTCGCGTACTCGTCCTCCGCAAGCTCCGGGGCGAAGAGTTCGGTGCCGGCCATTTCCGAGGCGCCCTGCGCGGTGGCCTGCAGGTCCACGGTGGACTCGAAGGCCTTCTCGTTGGGGGTCGGATTGAGCAGGTAGAGGGGGATGAACACGGCGATGCAGAACGCAACCGAGATGATCATGCCCTTGAGCGTCTGGTTGGCACGCTTGGACTGCTTTTCCGTCAGCTGCGGCTTGTACGGAAGATCCGCAAAGGTAGCCTTCGGGTCGTTCAGGTCGCGGCGCGTGGGCTCATCGCTGATCGCGGGAGCGGTCCCGGCATCAGTCGCTGGGGTGTTGTTCTCAGTATTCTCGGGCTGCACGATACCCATTCTCCCCGAAGTTTCTGTGGATTTCGAACTACAGTGCCCAAGCCCACGTCGCAGTGTGCGCAGGATAGCTGCGACACAACATGCGTCGCAGAAAGCAAAGAGGATAGAATGGCAGTGTTTGCATAGGCGCAATGACTACGACTCAGTGATGGGATCTTTCGTGACCGAAAAGAACAACTACGCCCACCTATCTTCGCGACTGTCGGTAACCGACGCGGAGCCGGACCGTAACCTGGCATTGGAACTTGTCCGTGCCACGGAGGCGGCGGCTATCGCCTCCTCGCCATGGGTTGGATTCGGTGACAAGAACGCCGCTGACGGTGCTGCAGTGGATGCGATGCGCGGCCTGCTGTCCACCGTGAACTTCAACGGCGTCGTGGTGATCGGCGAAGGCGAAAAAGACGAAGCCCCCATGCTCTTCAATGGCGAACAGGTCGGCAACGGCTCAGGCGCCGAGTGCGATGTGGCAGTCGACCCGATCGACGGCACCCGCCTGACCGCCCTGGGCCTGAACAACGCCCTGTCCGTGCTGGCAGTGGCCGACCGCGGCAGCATGTTCGACCCGTCGGCAGTCTTCTACATGGAGAAGCTGGTGACCGGCCCGGAAGCCGCCGAGCTGGTTGACCTGCGTCTGCCGGTGAAGCAGAACCTGCACCTGATCGCCAAGGCCAAGGGCAAGAAGATCAGCCAGGTCACCGTGACCGTGCTGGACCGCCCACGCCACGCGGACCTGATCGAGGAAATCCGCGAAGCCGGCGCGCGCACCAAACTGATCCTGGACGGCGACGTGGCCGGAGCCATCGCCGCGACCCGCGAGGGCACCGGCGTGGATGCGCTGATGGGCATCGGCGGCACCCCGGAGGGCATCGTGACCGCCTGCGCCATCAAGGCGCTGGGCGGCGTGATCCAGGGCCGTCTGTGGCCAACCGACGAGGCAGAGAAGCAGAAGGCTCTCGACGCGGGCCACGAACTGGGCCGCGTGCTGACCACCAACGACCTGGTCACCTCCGACAACTGCTACTTCGCAGCCACCGGCATCACCGATGGCGATCTGCTGCGCGGCGTCCGCTACAAGAACAACCGCATCCACACCCAGTCGATCGTGATGCGCGCCAAGTCCGGCACCATCCGCTTCGTCGAAGGCGAGCACAAGCAGGACAAGTGGGACGCTTACACCCGCTAGGCCCCTGACGGTCGCAGAACAGCTGGCCGGAATCGCATCGAGCCGCAGACTTCCGTGGAAGTCTGCGGCTCGATGCGTTTAATGGCGTGGCGGCGGGTGCCTGCCTAGCAGCGCTGCGCGCTGGCCGCGAACAGCCATCCGGTGCCCGGAGTCAGGCAGGTGGCGGTGGCGGGAAGCTCCGCGGCGGACAGGAAGACCGAGTCGCCCCGGCGCAGCAGCTGTTCGCCCTGCGTTCCGCGCACGCTGAACTCGCCCTGGGTGCACAGCAGGATGCCGGCCCCGTGCAGGTCCAGCGGCTGCGGGAGCGGGTCCCCGGCACCGCTGATCACCTGGAGCTGGAACTCGTCGAATTCCGGCTGGTACAGCCGGCTGGAGGCGCCCAGCGCCTGCGGGGTGAGCAGCGGGGGAGCCGAAGGCTGGGCGATGCTCACGTCCAGCAGCTCCGGGACGTCGATGTGCTTGCTGGTCAGGCCGCCGCGCAGCACGTTGTCCGAGTTGGCCATGACCTCGATGCCCAGCCCGCGCAGGTAGGCGTGCACGTTGCCGGCGGCCAGGCTGATGGCCTGGCCGGGTTCGAGGACAACCAGGTTCAGCAGCAGCGCCACCAGCACCCCGGCATCTCCCGGGTAGATCCCGTTGATCTCCACCAGCTGCGCGAAATGCTCGCGTTCGCGAAGTTCCGGGCTGGCCTGGATGGCTGCGCAGATCTGCTGCACCACCGGGGCGACCCCGCCCGGGCGGGCCAGCACGAACTCCAGCGCCGCGGCCAGCGGATCCTCGCCGCGCAGCAGGCCGGACAGCTGGGCGACGGCGGTGCGTGCCTCATCGGCCAGGGCCGGGCCCAGCAGCTCCAGATCAGCGAGGATTTCCTCGGGCCGGCGGAATCCGGACAGCGCGGTGAAATCGGTCAGCGCGTAGAGCATTTCCGGCTTGTGGTTGTCGTCCCGGTAGTTCCGGTCGGCGGCATCCAGCGCCTTGCCTGCGGCGTTTTCCAGGGCGTAGCGGGTCTTGGCCTGCTGCAGGGTCGGATGCACCTGGATGGACAGCGGCTGGGCCGCCGAAAGCACCTTGAACAAAAACGGGAGCCGGCCGAAGCGCTCGGCGACATCCGCGCCCAGCATGGCCGCGGGGTCGTGTGCGATGAGCGCGTCCAGCCCCTGCCCGGTGCCGGCCACCCGGCTCGGGCATCCCGGGTGGGCGCCGAGCCAGAGCTCGGCCTGCGGGCTTGTCGTATTTTCCAGCCCCAACAAGTCGGTGATCTGGCTGTCAGATCCCCAGTGGTAGTCCCTAATCGTGTTGTTCAGTTCGAACACGTCTTGTAGCCTTCGCCTTTCACAAACGGATGTGGATTGCCAGTCGGTCGGGGGGTCTTAACCGTTTACGGCACCGAGCATTCGTCGTTGTTCGCGGCAATCTGGGCGATGCGGGTCGTGTACCCCATCAGCTCCAGCTGCACCAGGTATTCCTCGGTGATCGGGCTGCCGTCGGGCTGCGTGAACTCCTCCTGCTCTCCGTTGGAGAGCTTCGGGGCGTTGTTCACGTCGGTTGCATCCTCGGGAGCCTCGGACTGCTCCGGAGCCTGCGAGGCCTCGGTGGTCTTCTTGGACTCTTCGGTCTTCGCGGACTCCTCGGTCTTCTTTTTTTCCTTCTTCGGGGCGTTCTGCTTGTCGATGATCGACTGGATGCGCTCCTGGATTTGGTCGAACTTCGGGTAGGTGGAGAATGAGCGCGGGAAGTCCGGGGCGCCCAGGGTCAGTCGGGCGAACGGGGTGGAGGACACCTTCTCGGCCAGCGATACGAAGGAGCCCAGCTGGCTGGCGGGAATATTGGTTTCCACCAGCTGCTCGCCGGCGGACATGATGCTGGTGAAGTTGGTCAGGATGGTCTGCGGGGTGAACTGCTTGATGATCGCCTGCTGCAGGCACTGCTGGCGCTTGATGCGGTGGTAGTCGTCGGTGAAGTCGCGCGAGCGGGCGAACCAGAGCGCCTGCTTGCCGTTGAACGTCTGGACTCCCGGGGCGAACCAGTGGGTGCGCAGGTTGGTGCCTTCCCACTTCTTGCCGTTGTACGGCACCCAGCCGCCCGAATCGATGGTGACCCCGCCCAGCGCGTCGACGAACTGGGAGAAGCCGGCCATGTCGACCATGACGTAGCCCTGGACCGCGAGGCCGGTGGTGCCCTCCAGGGCATCCATGGCCGCCTGGGCGCCGACGTTCTTCACCGAATCGGGGAACAAATCGGCGTGGTTGTCCTCGGCGTCGCGGTAGATGGCGTTGAACAGGCATTCGTTGCCGCAGTTGTAGCCGTCGGGCCAGGCCTTCTTCATGGGCGAGTCGTCCGCGAAGCGGGCGCCCTGGAAGTTGCGCGGCATGGAGATCAGCAGGGTCTTGCCGGTCTTCGCGTCGACGGACAGCAGGGCGACCGAGTCGGTGCGCACGCCCTCGCGGTTGTCGCCGGAGTCGGCGCCGAACACCGCGATGTTGTATCGTCCGTTCACCGGCTCGAAGGCCGGTCCAGCTTCGAAGACCTTTTCAATGGTCTGGCGTCCGGTGTTGACCAGCGACGCGCCGTAGATGAACAGGCCGCTGGTGGCGACCACTGCCGCCAGGGTGAAGACCGTTACGATCACGCGCATGCCCGGGGCGAGGATCTTCGGCTTGATGATCACCAGGGTGTTGATGAACATGATCAACCAGAGCACCGCCAGGGTGCCCAGCACGATAACCAGCACCATCTGGAAGTTCGGGTGGGCCACCCATCCGAGGATGACCGACCTGTTGATGAAGTACAGGGCCGCCAGGCCGATGACGGCCAGCCAGCACAGCATGGTGACAGACACTGCAATGCGTCCCAGCTTGCGGTTGCCCGCAATCAGCTGGGCGCTGCCCGGGAAGAAAATGGTCAGAATGACCAGGATCAGGGCGCGTTTGCTGCGCTGCGGCGAGCTGATGCTCTCCGGATTGCGCAACGGATTTGGAGCGCGGTGACTGGCAGAACCCATGTACTTATATGACTTTCCCTAGGAGGCGAAATTCTCGTTCGCGACTTCTTCACGCAGCGATGCGCCCTTGGCATGGGCGGAATCGCGCAGAGATTCAGCGAACTGAAGCAACTTTACCTGTAACGACTCGGCCAGCTTGTCGGTTCCCGACGCAAGCATGCGCACTGCGAGCAGTCCGGCATTGCGGGCTCCGCCGATCGAAACAGTTGCCACGGGGACCCCCGCCGGCATCTGCACGATGGACAGCAGGGAGTCCATTCCATCCAGCTTAGCCAGCGGAACTGGTACTCCGATGACAGGAAGCGGTGTAACTGATGCAAGCATGCCCGGAAGGTGGGCGGCGCCGCCGGCTCCGGCGATGATCACGCGCAGGCCGCGTTCGTGGGCCTGCTTGCCGTAATCGATCATTTCGGTCGGCATGCGGTGGGCCGAGACGACGTCCGCTTCGAAGGGAATGCCGAATTCGGCCAGGGCCTGGGCGGCCAGGCGCATGACCGGCCAGTCCGAATCCGAGCCCATTACGAGGCCGACAAGAGGTGCTTCAGTCATAACGAAATTTTCCTTGGGTCAGGTGGTCAAACGCTGCCGCCCCCGCAGGGGGAGCGGCAGCGCTCTAGGTAACAGGCTAGGCGGTGGCGGGCACGCCGTCGCGGATCAACGCGGCAACGAGGTCGGCGCGCTGGCGAAGTTCATCTACGCTTTGCCCGGCGTTTGCCACCACGTTCACGTGGCCGATCTTGCGGCCCGGGCGCACCGACTTGCCGTAGGCATGCACCTTGACCTCGGGCGCGGCGGCCAGGGCCGCGGCGAACGCCGAGTACAGGTCCTGGTTGGCGCCGCCCAGGTAGTTCTTCATGACGGTGACACCCAATTCACGGGTTTCGCCCAGCGGCAGGTCGAGCACCGCGCGCAGGTGCTGCTCGAACTGGCTGGTGACCGAACCGTTCATGGTCCAGTGGCCGGTGTTGTGCGGCCGCATGGCCAGCTCGTTGATCACGAAGCCGGCGCCGACGCCGGGGGTCTCGAATAGCTCGGCGGCCATCACGCCGGTGACGCCGAATTCCTCGGCGATGCGCAGCGCTGCGTTGGCCGCGGTGCGGGCGGTGTGCTCGGAAATGTCCTGGGCCGGGGCGATGACTTCGTCGCAGACGCCGTCGACCTGGATGGTGTGGACCACGGGCCAGGCCTTGGCCTGTCCCGACGGGGTGCGGGCCACCATGGCGGACAGCTCGCGGGAGAAATCGACCTTGTCCTCGGCCAGCAGCGGGCCGTTCTCGAACCAGTCGGCCGAATCGCGGGCCTCGCCGGCGTCATCCAGGATGCGCACACCCTTGCCGTCGTAGCCGCCGCGCGGGGTCTTCAGCACGATTGGCCAGCCGATCTTGTCGCCGAAGGCGACCAGCTCGTCGACCGAGTCGACCTTGGCCCAGGCCGGGTTGGGCAGTCCGAGCTTTTCAATGGCTTCGCGCATGACCAGCTTGTCCTGGGCATGGATCAGCGCCGCCGGTCGCGGCTGGATGTTGACGCCCTCGTTGATCAAGGTGGTGAGGAACTCGTTGGGAACGTGCTCGTGGTCGAAGGTCACCACGTCCTTGCCCTGGGCGAATTCGCGCAGGGTCTGCAGGTCCTTGTAGTCGCCCACCGGTGCATCCGGGACGCTGCGTGCGGCCGAGACGTCCGGGCCTTCGGCCAGGACATGAAGTTCAAAACCAAGGTTCAGGGCCTCAGGGGCCATCATTCGGGCTAGCTGCCCGCCACCAATTACACCAATTTTTGGAAAGCTCACCCTACTAGATTAGCGAACCAGCGGTGGATGCCTTGAATGGGGGAAGCCGGATGACTCGCTTTGTCCGGCCAACTATCAGGAATTCTCGCTAAAATGGCGGGATGTCGTCTCTGCGCTTGCCGCCGAGGGCGACGGTTAATACATAACCTGCGGGGCAGATCGCCCCCGGGACACCGAGCAGCCAGTGCCGCGAGGACGCTGGCTGCGACGCGGTGCAGGGCTGGCTGGAGGAAAATGTTCGAGCGCATCAGACTGAAAATCACCGGACTCATTTCGCTGCTCTGGCGCGAGGTGGCCAAGTTCGGTGTGGTCGGCGGCGTCGCGTTCATCATCGACTCCGGCATTTACGTCTGGCTGCTCCACGGCCCCATGAGCGATTCCCAGGTGAAGGCGAAGATCATTGCCGGCGTGGTGGCCACGCTGTTCTCCTGGCTGGCGAACCGCTTCTGGACCTTCCGCCACCGCCGCCAGGCCAATGTGGTGCGCGAGCTGGTGATGTTCCTGATCATGAACGCGATCGGCCTGGGCATCGCGGCTGCCTGCGTCTGGGTGACCAAATACTGGATCGGCCTGACCGACCCGACGAGCCTGTTCATCGCCGGTTCGGTGGTGGGCCTGGTGCTCGGCACCATCTTCCGCTTCTTCGCCTACCGCTTCTGGGTCTTCGGAGCCGAAATGGACCAGGAAGAGCAGTTCGCCCACGACCACGACCTGCTCGCACCATCCACGCACCAGGCGCCGGGCGGTGCGAAGCCGGCAACCGGCGCCGCGAGGTCCGGGGATTCGGATCCCGCGGACACCGGGAGCGTTCCCACCGTGGTCAACTAGCTGGCTGGATCAGGCCTCGGGAGAGTAGTCGGCGGTGATGCGCTCGCCTTCGCGCAACCGCTCGGTCGCTTCCACCCCGTCCTCCAGCAACACCAGGGCGTCCCCTGCGGCCCACTGCGCAATGGCGTAGGGAAGGAATTCCAGAACCGGCAGGCCGGCCCGCACCAGGATGGTTCCCTTGGCTTCGGCCGAGGTGGCGAACAGGGTCTCCAGGTCGATGCGGTGTTCGTCGCCTGCAATCGCGGTCGCCGCGCCGGATACGGAGGACGGGAAGAACTGGTCTCCAAAGGAGCGGACCGAAGCGTTGAAGTCCTCGGCCACCGGTCCCAAATCGCCGCCGAAGGATAGTGCGAGCGCTGCGGGGTCGACGGCCAGGATTTCGCAGGACGCGGGAATGCCTGGGTCGGTCGGGGTGGCGGTGACCCACAGGACGGCTTCGGCAGCGCGCTCATGCGAGGGAGCTACCAGGGTCGCCCCGTGGTGCAGCGAGGCCAAGGCCAGCACCAGCGACTTCCAATGCGTCGGCAGGTCGACCACGACCACCTGGTCTTCTTCGAGGTCGAAGGAGTCGGCCAGCAGGTTCGCGCTTTTCGCCACCCAGTTGTCGAACACCCGTCCCGATAATTCAATACGTTCTCCGCTGGCTCCGTACCAGGTGAGCCACGGCGAAGCCGAAGCCCGGTGGGGCGCCAGGAGGTTTTCCACGAAAGTGCCGGAAATCAAGTTGAAACTCACCTGTACCTTTAATCTTCTTAACTGAGAATTCGCCGGGAATTCAGGCAAGTTGCGACTCGCCCGGTTGATCTGCCCGTTTAGACGGCGTGTTGTGCCGAGAGTTTGCTGGGAAGTGTTCTTAGAATACCTTCCCCGCTTGACTCAGGCTTAGTTACAAAGATGTAATTAGATGGTGAGTTCGGCTCGCACCATCATTTTCGATATTTCGATGGAATAAATGAAGCCGAATGGATCGGGCGCTAGGATGCCCCGATCTTCTCAAACCAACGTGAAAGGTCAACATCACCATGGCGAAGCTGGAGCAGGGGTACTCCGAATTTTCGACCTCGGCTGTTGCGTCCGCCCAATACGGGCTCGAAGACGCACCGTCGGATTGGTTTGTCGATCCGCAAGCCGGAGAGTTCGCACGCCTTGCTGTCGCGGCGGACCTGGAGTCGGCCGCTGACAACTTCCTGAAGGACCACGAGACCGCTGAAACCGTCGAGGAGATTCCCTCGGCAGGTTCGTGGGCCCCGGAACTGGATGAAGACGACGAAACCCGCGAAGCGATCAAGGCCGTATGGCTGGGCGTCGGCGGGGAAGTGGATGAAGGCGAACTCGGCTGGCAGGCCCGCGCCCTGTGCGCGCAGACCGATCCCGAGGCGTTCTTCCCTGAAAAGGGCGGCTCGACCCGCGATGCTAAAAGAGTTTGCGGGGCATGTGTTGTACGTTCGGAATGTTTGGAATACGCGTTGAGCAATGATGAGCGCTTCGGCATTTGGGGAGGGCTCTCGGAGCGCGAACGCCGCCGTCTACGGAAACGAGCAATCTAATTCGCCCGCCAATTCATGTCACCGCCATCGTTGCTACGCACGATGGCGCTGACTTTTTACCACGCACTTTAGCCGCGCTGCGAAACCAGTCCCGGCCCATTGAACGTTTCATCGGTGTTGACGCATCGTCCACCGACGGCTCCTTGGAAGTCCTGAAGGCGAACCTGCCGTCGAACGCGGCCTTGGTCGTCGCGGAAGAAGGATCGCTCGGCCTGTCCCTGGACACCGCGGTCGCCGAGCTGCCGCAGGCGCGCGAGGACCGCGACGAATGGCTGTGGATCATCCACGACGACTCGATGCCGGCTCCCGACGCGCTTGAATTCCTGACCCGCACGGTTGAAGCCTCCGAGTCGGTCACCATTGCCGGCTGCAAGCTGCTGGACATCGACAACCCCCGCCACCTGGTGGAGGTGGGCCTGAGCGTCGACCGCAAGGCCCAGCGGCTGACCATGATCGACACCGACGAAGTCGACCAGGGGCAGTACGACGGACGCAGCGACTACTTCGCCGTGTCCTCCGCCGGCATGTTCATCCGGCGCGACATCTTCGAGCAGCTCGGCGGCTTCGACCTGGCGCTGCCGGGCCGCGGCGACGACGTCGACATCTGCTGGCGCAACCGGCTGGCCGGCCACCGCGTGATCGTGGTGCCCGAAGCGAAGATCTACCACCAGGTGGAGATCGTCGAAACGCTGGCCGGCCCGCGCGAAGCCAAGCGCGCCGAGGTCTTCCAGCGGCTGAAGTACGCCTCCGGCCCCGGCCTGCCGTTCGTCTGGATCGGCATCCTGCTCGGCGGCATCGGCCATTTCCTGGTCTCGCTGCTGGCCAAGGACCCGGGCCACGGCTTCAGCCACCTGGGCTCGACCTTGCGCGGGCTGTTCTCCCCGGTGAAGCTCGGCGCCTCGCGCCGCAACGTCAAGCAGATCCGCACCGTGCCGCGCCGCCAGGTGCGCAAGCTGATGGTGTCGGGTTCGGAAGTGCGCGAATACCGCCGCAACCTGAACACCGGCCGCGAGGACTCGCAGGTCTTTGGCGACGGCAGCGGCTCCGAGGGCACGCTGGAACCCAGCGGCGACAACTTCTCGGATTTCGTCTCCATCGCCCGGCCGCCGCGCACCACCGCGGTGCTCTCCCTGGTCTTCGCGCTGCTGCTCGCCGCCGCCGCCTCGCTGGTGGCCTGGCGTACGCTCTTCGGCGCCGGCGCGCTGTCCGGGGGCGCGGCCCGGCCGTTCTCCCAGACCCTGGGCGAGATCGGCGCCAACGCGTCCTCCTGGTGGCAGAACACCGCCACCGGCCTGAGCGCCGCCCCGGACAACAGCGATTCGCTGTTCTGGTTCTTCTCCCTGCTGACCCTGGACCACGCGAACCAGGCCTCGGTCTACCTGTACTTCGCCGCCATGCCGCTGGCGGCGCTGTCCGCCTGGTGGGGTGTGGGAGCGCTGAGCCGTTCGCGCGCCGTGCGCTTCATCGCCGCGCTGCTCTGGGCCTTGTCCCCGTCGCTGGTTTCCTCCCTGGCCTCGGGCCGGGTCGGCTCGGTGCTGGTGCACCTGATGCTGCCGCTGCTCTTCCTCGCGGTGCTGCGCGCCATGGATTCCCAGGTGGCCCCCGAAGGCCAGGGCGTGCGCGATGCCAAGCAGCGCACCACCTCGGCGTGGACCGCTTCGGCCTGCGCCGCGCTGATCCTGTGGGTCATCTCCGCCGGCTCCATGGCCTTCTTCCTGAGCGCAACGGTGCTGGTCTACGTGCTGGCCTTGATTTCCCCGCACCGCTCGCGCACCCTGTGGTGGATCCCGGTTCCCGCACTGATCTGGAACCTGCCGCTATTGATCTCCGCGCTGGGCACTCCGCGCCTGCTGTTCACCGAGCCGGGAGCGCTTAGCGCGTTCTCCCCGGCCTCGCTGTGGCAGATGGCGCTGGGCTTCCCCGAATCCTTCGACGCCGCGGCCACCCCGGTGGGCTGGGGTTTCCTGCCCGAGGGCCCGTGGGCCCTGGTCGCCGCGTTGCTGGTCGGCGCCCCGCTGGTGCTGCTGGCGGTTTTCGGCACGCTGAGCAGCTCCGCCAGCGCGAGCGCCACCATGCGCCGCAATTCGCGCCGCCTGCTGTGGGGCGCGGCCCTGTCGCTGGCCGCCGGATGGGCCGTCGGATTCATCCCCGTGGGGCTGGATTCGCACACCACCGTCAGCGCCTACACCGGCCCGTTCGTCTCCATGGCGTCCTTCGCGCTGCTGGCGGCCGCGGCCAATGCCAGCGCCGCGCTGCGCCGCGAAGACCTTCCGCGCGCCCTGCGGCTGCCCGGCGGACGCCCGGCGCTGGGCTTCATGGCGGCGCTGTCCACCGTGGCGATCCTCGCCAGCGGTGCGGTGCTGCTCGGCGCCCAGCTGAATCCGGCCAACCCGGATGGCACGCTCACCGCGCTGAACGCGCCCCAGCAGGTCGGCTCCTCGCAGGAACGCACCATCCCTGCCACCGCCTCCGACGCGGGCCGCTCCGATTTCCACGAACGCACCCTGGTGCTCACGCCCCGGTCGTCCGGGGAAATCGACAGCATCGTGGTCTCCGGCAACGGCGAAAGCCTGGATACGCTCAGCCGCTATTCGCAGGTATCCACGCTGACCGGTTCGCTGCTGGACCCTGAACGCAACGAAAAGCCCGCCGTGGATGCCGTGCAGCGTGAAGCGGTGGCCATGCTGCTGTCCGAATCCGGGCTGGACGCCCGCGAGCAGCTGCGCGATTTGGGTGTCGGCTACGTGGTGCTGAACGAAACCGGCGAAGCGGTCTCCTCGACCGTCCGCCTGCTGGACTCCGCCACGGGCCTTGCCTCCGTGGGCCAGACCGACAGCGGTTGGCTGTGGCGGGTGGACTATTCCACCACCGAGGCCGCCCGGGGCGCGGGCTTCGCACGACTGGTCGCGGAAGACGGCACCGTCACGGTGCTGCCGAGCAACCGGGCCAAGATCCAGAACGTCCAGATTCCCGCCTCCGATTCCGGCCGGACCCTGGTGCTGGCCACCGCCGCCGACCCGAAGCTGCGCGCTTCGATCGACGGGCAGGCGCTGCGCATGGTGTCCTACCCGGAGGACTCGCAGACCCGCTGGGCCCAGGCCTACGAGGTCCCGGCCTCCGGCGGAACCCTGGCGCTCAGCCACCGCGAACCGCTGGCCGTGCCGATGCTGGTCCTCAGCGGCCTGGTCCTGCTGATCACCGTCCTGCTGGCGATCCCGGTGCCGAGCACCCGCCGCCTGGCGAACTACCGCAACGACTCCTACCGGATCCGCGAAACCCAGCGCGATCCCCAGGAAGTCGCCGACGGCGAGCAGGTGCTCGCCGCCGCGCAGCCCGGAGCCAGCCAGGTTCAAGAGGCCGGCCGTCCGCGCAGCCGCCGCGAGGCACGCGCCCAGGCCAGCCAGATTCGTGAAAACTTGACCCCGAAGCTCAGCGACCGCATTTCGGACGATGAGCCGGAGCAGGAGAAGAACCAGTGAGCGACCAGAACAACGAGAACACCCAGGGTTCCTCCGCCGAACCCCAGGTGCCTGCGGGCCAGCCCGAAACTCAGACTGGATCCGCGTCCACGCAATCCGCGCAGCCGCAGCCGGCGCAGCCCCAGGCGGTTCCCTCCGCGGTGCCTGCCGCGGCCCCGGTATCGGCCGCCGTCACCAAAGCCGAGCTGAAGGCCGCCAAGGCCAAGGCCAAGGTCGATGCCAAGCTGGCCAAGGTGCGCGAGAAAGAAGCGCAGATCCAAGCCAAGGCCGATGCCAAGGCACAGGCCAAGGCCGCGAAATCGAAGAAGATCGAACCCGCGCCAACGGAACCGGCCAAGCCCGAAGCGGCCAAGCCCGAACCGGCTGTTCCGGCCGCCGATCCAGGACCTGCCGAAACCAAGATTCCCGACGCACCGGCAGAACCTGCGGCCCCTGCCCCGGCAGTGAAGTCTTCTGCGGCGTCGTCCGTTGATGACGCCGCCCAGAGGCCCGCAACAGAGGTCCCCGCACAGGGCAAGGCCGACGCCGGCTCGCTCCCGGAGCCTTCGGCCGATGCCGCAGCCAGCGCACCGGAGAAAAACGGCACTTCGCCCGCGCCTTCGACCGCTTCTGCCGCCGCTGCTGCTGCCGCGGTACAACCGGCGTCTCCGAACAAGCCAGCACCCGAGGCCGGGAAAGCGGCCGAGGTCAAGGCCGCCGAGGCAGCGCCGACGGCGTCCAAGAAAACCATGGGCTCCACAACATCCGCAGAACAGGCCGACACGTCGGAAGCACCTGAGGCGGCACAGAAGCCGCAGGAAAGCCCCAAGGCCGCACGCCGCCGCGAGAAGCTCGAACGCGCCCGCGCGGCCGCCGCGCGGGATGCCGAGCATTCACCGACCCGCCGGAAGACCGGCGCGGTGCTGCTGAGCCTGGCCGCGGTGCTCGCCTCGGGCGGACTGGTCGCGGCGGGCTCGCTGCTGGCCCCGAGCCCTGACACCACCACCCTTCCGGCCGCGGTGACCAGCCTGCCGGCCGGCGACGCGTTGAGCGTCTGCGCCTCGACCCCGCAGCTGCTCAAGGGCGTGGACGGGACCGATCCGCAGTTCGCGCCGGGCGCCAAGGAAATCTCCAGCAACCTGCGCAGCGTCGTGGTCTCCGACCTGGCCAAGCGCATCCCGGGCTCCACCTTCTCCGCTCTGGGCGGCAGTTCCCGGCAGACCCTGACCGAACGCATCGACGACGCAGAGGCTTCCGAGTCGCGCAGCGCTGACGACCAGGGCCTGACCGGACGCTCGGCCAAGGTCAGCACCGTGAACAACGCCGACGGCAAGCAGCTCTTCGAGGTGCAGCCGCTGGGCCAGCTGCCCTCCATCGGCAGCACCCTGCGCAGCTACCAGGCCAAGGACGGCGACCTCGCCGGCCTGGCCGCGGCGAGCTGCCAGGTGCCTGCGTCGACCTGGCGCTTCACCGGGCTGCAGACCACCACCGGGTCCACCTCGGTGTTGCACCTGGCCAACCCGACCAGCACCTCGGCCCAGGTGGCAGTGGACCTGCGCGGCCCCGAGGGGCCGATCGACACCTCGACGCTGCAGAATGTGGTGATCGCCCCGGGCGAGCAGCGGGCCATCGTGCTCGGCGGCTACGCCCAGGACCTTTCGGCGGTGGCCGCCACCGTGACCAGCACCGGCGGCAAGGTGACCGGATATGTCCAGCAGGCAGCGCTGCGCGGACTCACGCCTTCGGGTGTGGACCTGGTCGCCGGGAACGCCTCGGCTTCCAACACCCAGGTGATTCCGGGGGTGTGGATCGACAACAAGAACAACTCCGCCAAGCTGTCCAAGGACAACAAGTCCCTGGTTCCGCAGCTGCACGTCGCCGCGGCGGGCGCTCAGGGCGCCGGCTACAAGGTGAAGGTGCTGGGCGCCGGCGGCGAGGTGGCGGCAAGCTTCGAGCGGAACCTGGCCGCGTCCTCCAACGCGACCTCGGTCCAGAACCTGGACCAGCTGGCCGGCGGCTACTACACCCTGGTGGTCGAGGCCGACGCCCCGGTCACTGCCTCCGTGAAGATGGTGCGCGGCGCCGACCCGAAGGACGCCTCGGACACCGCATGGGCGGTCAGCTCCAACCCGCTGGCAGGCAACCAGGTCATGCCGTTGTCCGCCAACGGCACCGGGAAGTTCGTGATTGCCGCGACTGATGCCGATTCCTCGATTGACGCGGTGGTCGTCGCCAAGGACGGCAAGCTGCAGAAGACGCAGAAGCTGAACATCAAGGCCGGGACGAGCACGGTCTTCGATCCGCGCGAAACCAGCGAAGACGCCCAAGCGGTGATCTTCTCCTCGGACGCCAACGCCTATATCGGCCAGGTGATCCTGGGATCCGAGCAGTCCATCGGCTGGGCCTCCATGCCGGCGGCGAACGCCGGGCGCGAAGGCATCGTGGTCAACGTCGGGGGATGAGATTCCCCTCCTGCAGCACAGGGCCTGGAACCGGCAACGGTTCCAGGCCCTGTGCTGTCTCGGGAAGCCGCCCGCCGCAGGGCGGGGGAGCGGGGCTAATCGCCGTCGCCGTCGCATTCGGCCGCGGCCACAACCAGGCATTCGAAGTGCGGGGGCTCAAGCAATGCCAGGCTTCCGGGCTGGCCGGTGTCCGCGCACCTAGGCATCCTGTTGCCCGGTGATGCTTCGAGGACCAGCTGCACGTCCTGGGCGGGTTGCGACCTGTCATCAGCGGGAATCGAAAAAGCCAGCTTGTCCATGACGAACCTTTCATCGGTTCATCAAGTGTAAGTTCCGCGCCGGCGCGCGCCAAGGCTTGGGTGCGTCAGAAATCCGGGTCTTCGGGGAAGTAGTCGGGATCGACTTCGCTCACCGGGATCATCCAGAGCTCGGATACCTCGTGCACCACGCACTGGTGCACCAGATCCACCAATTCCACCGGGCTTGCGGCCAGCTGCTCCAGCGGCAGCCGGAAAATCGTGATCTGGGCGCGGTCATGCGCGGTCGCCGTGCGAGAGCAGGACAGCGGCACCCGCTCGCCGGCGCCTTCGGCTTGGGAGAGCAGGGTATCGGAGGGCACCGGCTCAATGAGGAAATCGATTTTCAGCATCCGCGATTCCCAGCGTTCGGCCAGGCGCTGGGCGCTGGCCATGACCGCGTCGTCGAAGCGCTCGGGACGGTTGCGGTACGCCGGCAGGTGCATGGGAACCAACGGCCCGCGCCGGCCCCTGCCATGCCGGTTGCGGCGTGGCCCGCTGGGTTCATCCGGCAGTTTGGCGTTCATGCCTCCAGACTACCCCCGGGAACCCAATTGCCGGTCAACCGTCGCCGACGCGAGTAGACTGGAGGGCGTGGATGGTCTTCGTATTTGCTCTCGCCCAGCCTGCCGTGAAACGGCCCGCGCAACCCTCACCTACGTTTATGCGGATTCGACCGCGGTGCTGGGGCCGCTGGCGACCTATCCGGAACCCCACTGCTACGACCTGTGCGCGAGGCATGCCAACCGGTTGACAGTGCCCAGCGGGTGGAGCCTGATCCGCGGCACCATCCCGGATGTCATCGAGCCCGAGGACGAATTGAACGCGCTGGTCGAAGCAGTCCGTGAACCCCGGCCTCGGGATCGCGCCCCGCGCCATGCAGCCATCGCCGAGCCGGATGCCGCCGAATCGCGCGGCCCGCGCTTCGATGCCCGCGTGCGGCTGGCCATGCTGCCGGACGCCCCGGACAACCAGTAGCGCCGCACCAAGCACCACGCCACGCGCCGCCCCGTAGCGGGCGCCCGCCGCTGCCAACGGACCCCGTGCGAGGAACCGGGCGGCGGCTTTCGCGTTTCCACGGCACGATAGGCGTCCTCGCGGAACTGCGCATGTGGCGCACCCGGTGGCCAAATCAGGTGTGGCTATACGCTGGATGCGAGTTTCTGCTGGATATGCTAAAGGCGCGAGGCCTGTCACCACGCCCGCACGCCACCCCAAACATCACTTGATCGCGCAAATTGCAGGAGGACTCCTCATGGCTGAGGCTGCGAAGGACCCCGTAGGGGCCCCGGATCCCGGAACCACGCAGATGCCCAAGGCCTCGCTGAGCCAGAAGGCCGAAGAGCTGGCCGCTCGCCTGGAAGAGCACAAGAACAAGGCCCAGGCGGACGCGGCGGCCAAGGCCGCGGCCGAACGCCGGGCCGCTGCCAAGGCCGTGATCAAGGGCGACGCTCCCGCTGCCAAGCCGGAAGCCGCCAAGCCTGAACCGGCCAAGCCAGCCGAGCAGCCGGCGCAGAAGCCTGCTCCGGCGAAACCTGCAGCTGCGGCCAAGCCAGCGGAATCCAAACCCGCTGCCGCCAAGCCGGCCGCAGCGGCGGCGCCAGCAAAGACCGCGGCCAAGACCACCGTGCAGCCAGCGGTGAAGGCCGCGCCGGCCGCCGCAGCTGCTCCGGCGGCCTCCGCGAAGGCGGAAACCCCGGTGGAGGACGTCATCCGGGCGATCAAGCTGCCCCACGAAATCGCGGCGGAAAAGGCTGCGAAAGCGCAGGCGGCCCCAGCCCCCGCCACGGCGGCGGGCGCCGTGGTCCCGCCGGTGTCCGTGGCACCCCAGAACGAATCCAACGCCTCCACCGCTGCTGCCGTGGCCCAGGCCCGCTCCCGCGTTTTCGGCAGCTCGGGCCCCGAAGAGGAGCCCTCGGAAGCCGCCATGAAGCGTCGCGTGGCCCGTGAGCGCGCCTTGAACTCCAAGCCCGCGATGGCCCGCCCGGCGCAGATCCTGGTTGCGGTGATTTTCCCGATCCTGACCTTGATCGCCGCCATCCGCCTGGTGGCGACCCCCGGATTCCTGGCCTTGTCCTACGGGCGCCCTGGATTCCCCGACGACATCTACGGGTTCAGCGCCGCCGAACGGCTGACCTACGGCAGCTACGGGGTCGACTACCTGAACAACTTCGCCGGCCCGGAGTTCCTCTCGGGGCTGGTGCTGCCCACCGGCTCGGCCATGTTCACCGCCGGGGAAGTCCAGCACATGGTGGACGTGAAGAACCTGATCGGATTCGCCTACGTGCTGGGCGCCTGCCTGGCCGTGCTGATGGTCATCGGCATCTGGTACCTGGCCAAGCGCTACGCCGGCGGCGTGCGCCGCGCGCTGTTCTCCGGAGCCATCGCCACCCTGGTGCTGATCGCCGCGCTTCTCGCCATGGCGTTCATGGGCTGGCAGTCATTCTTCAGCGACTTCCACGCGCTGTTCTTTTCCGAGGGAACCTGGACCTTCAAGCTCAGCGACACCCTGATCCGCCTGTACCCGGAGCAGTTCTGGATCGATTCGGCCGTGGCCGTCGCCGGACTGATCCTGCTGACGGTGGTCATTGTGCTGATCTCCTGCTGGCCCACCGGACGCCGCCGCGAAGCGGCGCGCCTGCGCCAGGAAGCCCGCGCCTTCGGACTGGGCAACTAGGCCGCACGCAGGCTGCAAAGCACGGAGGCTGGCCCACCACGCATCGTGGTGGGCCAGCCTCACTGCTTTTGCGGGACAGCGAATCCTAGCGCTGGTAGAGCTCATCGGCGCGCTGCGCGAAATCGCGCAGCACGTCCTGGCGCTTGAGCTTCAACGTGCTGGTCAGGTGCCCCGATTCCTCGGTGAACTCCACCGGAAGCACCACGAACTTGCGGATGGACTCGGCCTTGGACACGGTGGAGTTCGCGAGGTCGAGGTAGCTTTGCACTTCCTGGATCACCTGCCCGTTGGCCGCGGCCTCGGCCAGCGACATGGAACCGAGCCCCTTGGCCTTGGCCCACAGCACCAGCTCCTCCGGATCCAGGGACACCATGGCGGCGATGAACGGGCGGTTCTCGCCGACCAGCACGCACTGCGCCACGATGCGCCCGGCGCGGACCATTTCCTCCAACGGGCCGGGGGAGACATTTTTGCCGCCCGCGGTGACGATCAGTTCCTTCTTGCGGCCGGTGACCTTCAGGTAGCCGGCCTCGTCCAGCACGCCGGTGTCGCCGGTCTTGAAATAGCCGTCGGCGTCGAAGGCCTCGGCGGTGGCTGCGGGGTTCTGGTGGTAGCCGGCGAAGACGCCGATGCCCTTGATCAGGATTTCCCCGTCCTCGGCGATCCGGACGCTGGTGCCCGGGATCGGGCGGCCCACGGTGCCGACCCGGGTGCGGGTGGCCTGGTTGACGGTGGCCGGGGCGGTGGTCTCGGTCAGGCCGTAGCCTTCGACCAGCTGGATGCCTGCCCCGCGGAAGAAGTGCGCCAGTTCCTCATTCAACGCGCTGGCCCCGGAGATCGCGTAGCCGCACTCGCCCCCGAAGACCGCGCGCAGCTTCGGGTAGAGGACCTTGTTGAACAGCGCATAGCGGGCGCGCAGCCCCAGCGGCATGCGGGCCTTCTGCCCGCGGGCCTTGGCATCGCGGATCCGGGAGACCTCGATTGCGGTCTGCTCGGCCTTCAGGAACAACTCGCCCTTGCCGCTCGCCTCGGCCGTGGACAGCGCGGTGGTGCGGATCTTCTCGAACACGCGCGGGACTGCCAGCAGGAAGCCCGGCTTGATCGCTGCCATGTCCTGGGCCAGGGTGGCGGTGGAATTCGAATGCGCGATGACGGTCCCGCCGTGGATGCAGGTCTGCTGGACGGCGCGGGCCAGCACATGGGCCAGCGGCAGGAACATCAGCGTGCGGCGGCGCTCGCCTAGGATGTCTTCCATGTGCGCCGCCAGGTTGTGCGCCACCAGCGCGAAGTTCGCGTGGGTCATGTTGCAGCCCTTGGGGCGTCCGGTGGTGCCGGAGGTATAGACCATCGTCGCGGTATCTGACAGCTTCATCGACGCGCGGCGCTGCTCGATGAGCTGCTCATCGACCTCGTGCTGGTCGACCAGCAGCTTGTGCAGCCCTACCGAGGGGATCAGCTCCTTGTTCGACCCGTCGGAGCCTTCGAACATGTGGGTGATGACCGGTTCGCCCAGCTGGGCTGCGGCCTGGCGCACATGCGAGCGCAGCTCGTGGTCCTCTGCGAACACCACACGCGCCCCGGAATCACGCAGGATCCATTCAATCTGGAAGGGGCTGGACGTTTCGTAGATCGGCACGCAGACGCCGCCGGCGAACCAGATGGCTTCCTCTGCCAGCGCCCACTCGTAGCGGGTGCGCGAGATGATGGCGACCTTCCCGCCGGGCTGCAGGCCGTCGGAGACCAGTTTCATGGCCAGCCGCTTGACGTCGGCCAGGAATCCGGCGGCGGTCACTTCATGCCAGGTGCCCGAGCGCTGGACCATGAACAGGGCCTGCCCGCCGGAGGCCGCGACGCGGTCCAGGAGCAGGTTGGTGGCGTTCACTTCTGGCGCCAGATCCGTCAGCTGCTCGACGTGCACTTCTTGCATGGAAGATGATTCCTTTGACATCGTTGGTGACGCGTTCCATAGGAAAACCGCGCCATTAGGTGGTGCGTGGGGCGCGGCGGCAGCGGGGGACTATCCCCAGTTGGGGATCCAGCGCAGCGCACGCCAGTACTCATCATCGATCAGCTCGCCGCTCCAGATCGGCCAGAACAGGGCGGAAACCAGCAGCAGAACTGCCAGGAACACGGAGACCGCGGCAACCCGGGGGCGTGTAGCCGCGCCCCGGCGAGGATCGCTGGAAATGAACTTCCCTATCATATACGTCAGCGCGAGGACCATGGCCGGAACCATCGGCAGGGTGTAGAAGAAATACATGGTGCGCTCGGGGTACATCAGCCAGGGCAGGAAGCCGGCGGCGCCGGCCGAGAGGATGGCCCCGGCCCGCCAGTCGCGGGCGCCGATCCACCACAGGATCAGCAGCAGCATGCTCAGCGAGCAGGCCCACCACATCACCGGGTTCGGCAGGTCGGTGATGACTTCGGTGCAGCGCGAGACGTCGCACCCGTTGACACCCTGGTCGTAGCCTTCGAAATAGAACATCACCGGGCGTCCGGCGAAGGGCCAGGTCCATGGGGAGGACTGCCAGCCGTGCGGGGATCCCAGGCCCGTGTGGAAGGTGTAGCCGGCCTGGTGGTATTCCCACAGCGAGCGCAGCGGCGCCGGCAGCCAGCTGATTCCCTCGCCCGGATGCTCCTCGGCCCAGTGCCGGTAGCGCCCGCCGTTGGTGGCGAACCAGCCGGCCCAGGTGGACAGGTAGGTCAGCAGGACCACTGGCATCATGGTCGCGAAGGCGTAGATGCCGTCGCGCGCCAGCGCGGAGCTGAACCACTTGTGGATGCCGGCGGTGCGCCGTGCGGAGAAGTCCCACAGCACGGCCATCACGCAGAACACCGCGACGAAGGAGAGCGCCGACCATTTCACGCCGACCGCGCAGCCGAGCATCACCGCGGCGGCCAGCCGCCACGGCCGCCACCAGAGCATGGGGCCGTGGGTCAGCAGGAAGTCGTCGGGCCGGTTGCCGGCGGGCACCGCGAGTTTTTTCGCCAGGGACAGCCTGCCGTGGGCGCGGTCCTTGAGCAGCGCGTAGAACGCGACGCTGATGAAGAACATCAGGAAGATGTCCAACAGCGCGGTGCGCGACATGACAATCGAGTGCCCGTCGACTGCCATGAGCAGCCCGGCGATGCCTGCCAGGTAGTGCGAGCCGAACAGCTGCCGGGCGCTGAGCGTGACCAGCAGGACCGCCAGGGTGCCGAACAGCGCGGCGGAGAAACGCCAGCCCATGCCGTTGAAGTCCCCGAAGAGCAGCATGCCCAGGCCGATCAGCCATTTGCCCAGCGGCGGGTGCACCACGAAGGAGGGCTCGTTGGTCAGCCGCGGATCGCCGGCAATGAACTGCTCGTTGATGTCTTCTTCCCACTCGCGCTCGTAGCCGCTTTGCAGCATCGAGTACGCGTCCTTGACGTAGTAGGTCTCGTCGAAGATGAGCATGTGGGGGTGCGAGAGGTTGATGAAGCGCAGCAGCCCTGCGATGAGCGTGACCGCCAGCGGAATGATCCACATCAGCGGCCCCCGGGGAGCCGTCGCGGTCAGCAACCGCAGTTTCAGGCTCTCCAAGGTGAAGGCTTGGCGCGCTGATCGCACGTGACCGGTGTCCGGGGTTTGCAAGGCAGTGGGGCTCATCAAGAGTCATGCTACCGGCGCGCTTGGGAGAATGTGCGCTTTTCCTACTTCGCGTAGGCTAAAGAATGTGCAGAACTCAGAGAATGAGGGCGTCATCGTCCTGGGAGCCACCCCCATTGGCAATTTGTCCGACGCGTCACCGCGCCTGAAGGAAATCATGGTGAGCGCAGATATCATCGCTGCGGAAGACACCAGGAACTTCCACCACCTGGCCAACGCGCTGGGGCTGAAGATCAACGCCCGGGTCATGAGCTTGCATGAGCACAACGAGGCCCACAAGCTCTCCGAGGTGCTGGAGCTGGCCAAAACCGGAGCCACCATCCTGGTGGTCTCGGACGCCGGCATGCCCGCTGTCTCGGATCCCGGCTACCCGTTGGTGGCCGCCGCCCTGGACGAGGGAATCCGCGTCACCGCGGTGCCCGGCCCGTCAGCGGTGCTCACCGCGCTGGCCTTGTCGGGCTTGCCGACCGGCCGCTTCACCTTCGAGGGCTTCTTGCCGCGCAAGGCCGGCGAACGCCGCAAGCGCCTGGACGCGCTGCTGCACGAGGAACGCACCATGGTGTTCTTCGAAGCCCCGCACCGCGTCGCCGATTTCCTGGAAGCGGCGATCGAGGCCTTCGGCGCCGACCGGCAGGCGGCCGTGGCCCGCGAGCTGACCAAGAAGTTCGAGGAAGTCCGCCGCGACAGCCTGGGTGAACTGCACCGTTGGGCGTTGGAAGGGCTTCGCGGTGAAATCGTGGTGGTGGTGTCGGGGGCTCCTGAACCGGAAGCGGCCTCCATCGAGGACCTGCTGCCCAAGGTCGCGGAACTGGTCGACGGCGGGACCCGGATGAAGCAGGCAGTCGCGGACGTGGCGGAGCAGCACGGCGTGAAAAAACGAGACCTATACGAGGCAGTCTTGGCTGAACGTAAGGAAAGTGAAATATAGGCGTCTTGGCGTAGGCTGAATGCACAATGAATCTGCGCTTTCGTAGTGCAACGGGCGATTTACAGCGCCAGCGTGCCGAGAATAGCGTTGGGATCAACGAAGATTAGCTTCATTTAGAGTTTCAGGAGATGTGCGTATGTCGATTACTGCTCAGCGCGAAGCCGAGTTGCTCGCCAAGGTGCCAACCGGCCTTTTGATCAACGGCGAATGGCGCGATGCCTCGGATGGCGGCACCTTTGACGTGCTCGACCCGGCCACCGGACAGAAGCTGCTGACCCTGGCCAGCGCCACCAGCGAAGACGCCATGGCCGCCCTTGACGCCGCCGATGCAGTACAGGCCGAATGGGCCCTGACCGCTCCACGCGAACGCGCCGAGATCCTGCGCCGCGCCTTCGACCTGGTCACCGAGCGCAAGGACGACTTCGCGCTGCTGATGAGCCTGGAAATGGGCAAGCCGCTGGCCGAGGCCTACGGCGAGGTCACCTACGGCGCCGAGTTCCTGCGCTGGTTCTCCGAAGAGACCGTGCGCCACTACGGCCGCTACATCACCACCCCTGAGGGCAAGAACAAGGTCCTGGTCCAGCACAAGCCTGTCGGCCCGTGCCTGCTGATCACCCCATGGAACTTCCCGCTGGCCATGGCCACCCGCAAGGTCGGCCCGGCAGTTGCCGCAGGCTGCACCATGGTGCTCAAGCCAGCCAAGCTGACCCCGCTGACCAGCCAGCTGTTCGCCGCCACCATGATGGAAGCCGGCCTGCCGGCAGGCGTGCTGAACGTGGTCTCCGGCGCTTCGGCCTCGAAGATCTCCGGCCCGCTGATGCAGGACGACCGCCTGCGCAAGGTGTCCTTCACCGGCTCCACCCCGGTGGGCAAGCAGCTGATGAAGGACGCCGCGGACAAGGTGCTGCGCACCTCGATGGAACTGGGCGGCAACGCGCCGTTCATCGTCTTCGAGGACGCCGACCTGGACGCTGCAGTCGAGGGCGCCATGGCCGCCAAGATGCGCAACATGGGCGAGGCCTGCACCGCTGCCAACCGCTTCCTGGTGCACCAGGACGTGGCCGAGGAATTCACCGCCAAGTTCGCCGCCGCCATGAAGGCGCTGAAGCCGGGGCGCGGCACCGAGGCCGACTCCACCGTCGGCCCGCTGGTCGAGGAAAAGGCCCGCGACGAGGTCCACGCACTGGTTGAGGCAGCCGTTTCCAACGGCGCCACCGCCATCGTCGGCGGCGCGCCGGTCGAGGGCCCGGGCTACTTCTACCAGCCGACCGTGCTGGCCAACGTAGCCAACGATGCCGAGATCCTGGGCCAGGAAATCTTCGGCCCGGTGGCACCGGTGACCACCTTCACCTCCGAGGAGCACGCCATCAAGCTGGCCAACGCTTCGGAGTACGGCCTGGCGTCCTACATCTACTCCAAGGACTTCAACCGCCTGTTCCGCGTGGCAGAGCAGATCGAGTTCGGCCTGGTCGGCTTCAACGCCGGCGTCATCTCCAACGCCGCGGCGCCGTTCGGCGGCGTGAAGCAGTCGGGCCTCGGCCGCGAAGGCGGCGCCGAGGGCCTGGCCGAGTACACCACCGTGCAGTACATCGGCATCTCTGATCCGTACGCGGCCAAGTAGGCGGCACCGGTAGAACGCCGACGGGCGGTCCCCTTGCGGGGCCGCCCGTCGGCTGCTTTAAACCGTCCTAGCTCGCCGTGCTCCGGGCGGCCCGGGAATCGTCAAGCCGCCGCAGCCTCGCCGTCCGCAGGGACGCGGGGAAGAGCGCTGCGGCCAGCCGAGCGCGCAGCGGCAGGGACAGGTGCAACTGCGCGCGCACCGACTGCAGGTCGGAAACCAGCTGCTTTGCGGCACCGGGTTCCGGATGCCGGGAGGCGTAGAAGCTGGCCTGGATGGCAGTTTCCAGCCGCCGCAGTTCGGCATCGAGCCCGGTGAAATCGTCCCCGAGCCTGCGGGTGTAGTCGCTGACCGATTCCTGCTCCCCGGCCCGCCGTCCGGCATCGGCGCCGATGGCCTGCAACTCCACCCACAGCGCCTCGGCCGCGGGTTCGCCGCCGGCGGCGATCAGCATCTGGCGCTGCCTGGCCAGGTGCCGGCGCCGCAGCGGGGCCAGCGAGAGCGCCCCGCCGACCACGACGGCCAGCAGCGCCAGCGCCCACCAGCCGTTGGCGGTTTCTCCCGGAGCCGCCTGCGGCGCGGCGGCCGGGGCGCTGGCCTCGGGCGATTCCGCGGGGCGCTGGGTGGCGCGGTCCGTGGGGACCTCCTCGTCGCCGAATTCCGCAGGCCCGACGGTGCTGGTTTCCTGCGGGGCGTAGCTCGGCGGCTGGCCCTGGCCAGGGGTCGGCTCGAAGGGCACCCAGCCCAGCCCCTGGAGGTAGAGCTCGGGCCAGGAATGCGACTGCTGGCCGGTGACCGAATACCCGGTCAGCTTGGTGCCCTGCTCCAGCCTCGACTCCAGCTCGCTTTCGGCAGCGTCCTTGCCGACCTGAACGGTCTTGCCGTTGGCCTTGCCCGGCGCGTAGCCCACCGCGATCCGCGAGGGGATCCCCGCCTCCCTGGCCATCAGGGCCATGGCGGAGGCGAAGTGCACGCAGTATCCCTGCCGGCGTTCAAGGAAGGCTTCGACCACACGCTTGTTCGCGCCGTCGTAGCCTTCGCGCAGCGGGGTGCGCTCCGAGTACACGAACTTGCGCGAGCGCAGGAAATCCTGGATCGCCACGGCCTTCTCGAAGTCGCTGCCGGTCGAGTCGGCATCCTTGTAGGCCTCGTCCAGGGCGCCGTCCAGGGAGGTGCGCAGCGTATTTTCCGGGTCCTCGGGCAGCTGGCGGTAGACCTCGCCGGGCTCGTCCTGCCGCACCCCGCCGAAGAAGCCCAGATTGCGGGCCATCTGCGGGCTGAGGTCCAATTCCGAGTACGCCACCGAAACATCCCCGGTCGCCGCTACGGCATCGCCGCTGAGCCGGGCCACCGAGGATTCGGGGACCCAGTTCCAGTTGCCGACGATGCCCTCCACGAAGTAGCTGCGGTTCGGCAGCGGCAGCACCGGGGAGGAGATGCCGTTGGCCCATTCAAGCCTTGCCACCTGTTCGTTGGCGTTGAAGGTGGTGAAGTCCTCCTGCATGGCGGTGTTGCCGAAGTAGGTGTCCTTGGGCAGCGCCTCGTTGGGTTCCCAGCGGGCCTGCGACAGGTCCTCGATGACCGAGGTGCGCAGGTACGGGGCCTTGTCCGAGGTGGTGTAGTAGCTGAGCACGGTGCTGCCGTTGTTGGCGCGCAGGTCCCGGCCCAGGGTCAGCAGCGGATCGACGTTGCTGGCCAGCAGGTCTCCGGAGGGGCGGATGCCTTCCGGGAACATGCCCTTGCGAAAGCCCGGCACCCAGAAGCCGGCAGCCAGCATCGCCGCAATGCAGACCAGCGCGGTGGCCCCGAGGAATCCGAGCTGCCGCGGGGCAGGGAATTTCGGATGGGCCGGCGGCTGGCCGCCGCGGAACAGGTAGGGCAGCAGGGCCGTGTAGCCCAGCACCGCCGCGAGCAGCAGCGCCAGGTTCCAGATGCCGGCGCCTTCCTGCTTGAACAGCGAGGCGACCACCGGGGCGAAGCACAACGGGGCGATCACCAGCAGCGCGACCTTGCGGAAGCTTGCCAGCAGCTCGATGAGCAGGCTGATCGCCACCGCGCAGACCAGGATGGCGAAGGCCACGTAGCGCGAGTAGGCCACCGGCGGCACCTGGGTGGACAGCTGCAAGGCCGCCTCGGAGAGCACCGCGTTGAACCACTGGAATCCGGTGAGCGTGTACCCGGTGGACAGCATGGCTTCGTGCTGGACCAGGGCGACCAGCGCCACCAGCATGGCGACCGGGTAGGCGACCCAACGCAGCCCGGTGATTCCGCGCAGCACCCCTGCGCTGAGGTGGATGGCCAGCACCGGCAGCACCAGCGCCGGGAACCACGCCCGGCCTTCCACCACGCCGGTCAGCGAGGCGAATCCGGCGAGCACCGCCACGGCCAGGCAGAGCGCTGCCGCGGTGCGGGCCAGCAGGTTGTGGGTCATCGGCGCGGCGGGCGCGGGCCGCCGGGATTCGGGGTCCGGGGCCGGGAGGGCGGGGGAGTCGTGCAGGGTTGCGCTCATGAGACACCTCGCGCGTCGTCCAGGGAACCGTTGCCGTGCAGCAGGTGGATGTTCCATCCGGTGCGGGCCATCAGCTGCTGGACCTGCGCGTAGCGTTCGGGATGGGCGGCCAGCAGGAACAGCTCCACGTGGCGCACCGTGCGGGACAGGGCCGCCAAGGCGGCGGCCTGGTCGAGGCTCACCTGGCCGAGAATCATGATCACCGGTTCTTCGCGCATCGAGAGCAGCTCGCGGTGCAGATTCGCTCCGATCAGGTCCTGGGCCTGGTGCTGGCCCGGTGCGGCGGGCAGCGGACCGAGTTCGGCGCTGGCCAGGTGGAAGTCCTCGAAGCTACAGCGGGCGGCATGCTCGGAAAGCCGCAGGGATTCCCCGCCCACCAGCGGGCTGCCGTCCAGGTCCCGGAACAACAGCTGGTAGCCGCTGTCCGCGTAGCGCTGGCCGATGCTGCAGGCCAGCGACAGCGCGTTCTCGAAGCGGCGGCTGCTGGACAGTTCCGGGCCCAGGCCCTGCGGGATGCCGATCCGCAGGTCAGCCCCGCCGGATTGCCAATGCTCCGCGGTGCGGTCAAGCACCATCAGCGCCTGGGCGGTGGCCACGTGGTTCTCCTGGCGCACCATGAGTTTCCCGTGGCGCGCGGTGGCCTTCCAGTGCACCTGGCGGATCGAATCTCCCTGCTGGTAGTCGCGCGTGGCCACGTCGTAGTAGTCGGCGGTGGTGCTGCGGGAGAACCGGGCGTCGCCCGTGAGCATGCGTTCGCCCAGCGAGGCGAAACGCGCCAGCGGGTGGATCTGGGCGCGCACCGGCACCGGCTGCGGCTGCCCGATGGACACCATGCCGCGGATCAATCCCAGCGGATCGGAGATCACCTGGCGGGCCGGGCCCAGCAGGTGGACGCCGCGCGAGCGGAACACCAGCTCGTAGTCGACCGCGCCGGGGCCCTCCAGCTCGGGTCCGGGGCCGAATTCTTCGGGCAGGGTTTCGCGGATGCGCACCTCGTCGGGGCATTCGAGGGTGACCAGCGCGGGCTCCGCCACGGTGGCCGCGGGGGAGTGCAGCCTGCGGCGCAGGCTGGTGGTGCGCCGGGCGCGCAGGACGAGCAGCCAGCTGGCAATTGCCAGCGCGGCCAGCCCGACGCCCAGGGCCATGAGCTCGTGGCGCCCCAGGACATAGGCCAGGGCGATCAGCCCCGCCCCGGCCCCCAGGGTGTACCATCCGCGCGGGGTGAACAGGTCCAGATGCCACCGGCGCAGGGCTTCGGGGCCCGGGTCGGAGCGCGTCCAGGACAGGGCGTTGCGCGAGTCGAAGCGCTGGGGCTTGTCCATGGGCTCACCGCCTAGCTGACCGGCGTGCTGGCCAGCAGTTCCTGCACGACGGCCGCCGGTTCCACCCCGTCGGCCAAGGCCCGGCGGGTGAGGATCAGCCGGTGGCTGAGCACCATTTCCGCCACCGCGCGCACGTCCTCGGGCAGCACGTGGTCCCGCCCGGAGATCGCGGCGTGGGACTTGGCGGCGCGCACCCACTGCAGCAGCGCGCGCGGCGAAGCGCCCAGCTGCACCTGCGGGTGCTCGCGCGAGGCTCGCCCCAGATCCACCACGTAGGCGCTCAGCCGGTCGGTGACCGTGACGAGCTTGACCTGCTCGATCATCCGGACCAGCTCCTCCAGCTGCAGCACCGGAGCCAGCGACTGCAGCGGCTCGTCCCGGTGGTGGCTGCCGAGCATCGCCAGCTCGTCGTCCCGCCGCGGGTAGCCCATGGAAATCCTGCCCATGAACCTGTCGCGCTGGGCCTCGGGCAGGGCGAAGGTGCCTTCGGAGTCGATGGGGTTCTGGGTGGCGACCACCATGAACGGGCGCTGCAACGGGTGGGTGATGGAATCCACGGTCACCTGCTGCTCCTCCATGCATTCGAGCAGCGCGGACTGGGTTTTGGCGTTGGCGCGGTTGATCTCGTCGGCAATGACGATGTTCGCGAAGATGGGGCCCGGGTGGAAGGTGAACTCGTGGGTCTGCGGGGAATACACGGAGACGCCGGTGACGTCGCTGGGCAGCAGGTCCGGGGTGAACTGGATGCGGTGCACCGAACCGTCCACGCTGCGCGCCAGGGACTTGGCCAGCATGGTCTTGCCGACCCCCGGCACGTCCTCCACCAGCAGGTGGCCCTGGGCCAGCAGCACCACCAGGGCGTTGGTGACCGCTTCGGGTTTGCCGGTGATGACGGTTTGCACCGCTTCGAGGACGCGCTGGCAATTGTGCCTGAACGACGAGTCGAGCGAAGGCAACGTTGGGTTTGCGCTCATGCGCATCCTCCTGACGGGTTCAGCCTGTCCGCAAGGTCGTTGCGGACAGTCGAATCCTGATAGCTGTTGCACATATCGTATGGGGTTCTTTTATCCAGTAACAGACTCTAATTGCCCGAATCCGGCCCCGTCGGCTTCACCTGCGCGCGGGCGGGGTGAGAGAATGACTGGTGGGCCCAGCGCCCGGAAGACCAGCGGATGTGAAGGACCAGCGGTGCCAGCAAAGAACGAAGCGACGAACTCCGGCGATATCTACGCCGGCATCCCCACGGCCTACCGCCCCGACGCCCAGCAGGCTGCGGCCGCGGACGGGGAGCGGGGCCGCTCCGGGACCAATGAAAAGGGCGGATCGAAGCGCAACCTGCGGTATCCCGAAGCGCCGGACCCGCTGCCGGTGGCGGTGGTGGACAACCACACGCACCTGGACTTCCTGGACGGAGAGGTCCGGGTCGAAGCCGCCGACGCGCTGGCCGCCGCGGCGGCCGTGGGGGTCAAGGGCCTGATCCAGGTCGGCTGCGACGTCGAGTCCTCCGAATACGCCGTCAAGGCGGCCAACGATTTCCCCAACGTGCTGGCTGCCGTGGCCATCCATCCCAACGATGCGGCGCGGCTGGCCGAACACGGTGCCCTGGATGGGGCAATCGCCCGGATCGAGCAGCTGGCCGCCGACGGGCGGGTGCGCGCCATCGGGGAGACCGGACTTGACTACTTCCGCACCGGCGAAGAAGGACACGGCGCCCAGGAATACTCTTTCCGCGAGCATCTGCGCATCGCCGTGGAGCAGGAAAAGGCCCTGCAAATCCACGACCGTGACGCACACGACGATGTGGTGCGGATCCTGAAGGATTCGACCCTGCCCGAGCGTGTGGTCTTCCACTGCTTCTCCGGCGGCGCCGAGCTGGCGCGGATCTGCAACGAGAACGGCTGGTACATGTCCTTCGCCGGGACCGTCACCTTCAAGAACTCGCACGAGCTGCGCGAGGCATTGAGCCTTGCCAAACCCGAGTTGCTGCTGGTGGAAACTGACGCGCCGTTCCTCACCCCGCACCCCTTCCGGGGGCGTCCCAACGCCAGCTACATGATCCCGTACACGGTGCGTTTCATGGCCGAAACCCGCGGCGCCCAGCTGGCGGAATTCTGCGCGCAGCTGGAGGCGAATACCCGCGAGGTGTACGGGGCATTCTAGACCCGTCGAATGTGTTGATGGCCATATGACTGTTGCTTGAAATATAACAATTCGGTTACGGTAGATGCAGATGTGTTGCACGACGGCGCCCAATTACAGGGCGGCTGGTTGACGCGCAGCCTGATCCTGGTTCCACAGCTTGGGAAACACGGCGCAGAAACTGAATGATAGACAGGCGGCCAAGCCGCCGGGCCGGACAGCATTTCCGGGGCACCTTCCGGAGCCCGGCCTACAAACGATGGGGATCTCACTACCGTGACTCACTTGCTCAAGAACCGCTGGGCTAAATACCTGGTCCAGGCGCTCGCCGTGGCCCTGGTGATTGCCGGCACCGTTTTCTATATCGCCGGCCAGAAATCAATCACCATCTCCGTCGATGGCGAGAGCAAGGTGGTTACCACCCGCGCCGCCACCGTAGCCTCCGTGCTCGAGCAGCAGGACATCACCCTGGATGAGCGCGACGAGATCTCCGTGGCAACCGACGCCCCGGTGGTCGACGCACAGAACATCGAGATCAAGCGCAACAAGTCGGTCCAGGTCAACCTGGACGGCACAGAACGCGTGGTGCACACCACCGGCATGACCGTCGCCGATCTGGTCGAGGAGCTCGACCTGGAAAAGGGCGCCGAGATCTCCATGGATGAATCGCAGAACCTGGCCGCAGTCGCCAGCGACATCGAGATCATCACCCCGAAGGCAGTCACCCTGCAGGTGGACAAGAAGAAGACCGAGGTTTCGACCACCGCGCAGACCGTCAAGGAACTGCTCGCCGAGGAAAACGTCTCCCTGGGCAACGACGACGAGGTCAACGTCAAGGTTAAGAAGGACACCGAGAAAGACGTCGAGACCAGCACCAAGATCGCCGACGGCCAGCAGATCGAGGTCATCAAGGTCAGCATCAAGACCTGGGATGAGACCCGCGACATCGCCTTCGAGACCGAGAAGGTCAAGGACAAGAACCTGGCCAAGGGCAAGACCAAGGTGGAAACCAAGGGCGAAAAGGGCGAGCGCGAGCTGACCCTGCGCCAGGAGACCCGCAACGGCAAGAAGGGCGAGGAAGAAGTCCTGAAGGCCAAGGTCACCAAGAAGCCTGTTGCCGAGGTTGTCAAGGTCGGCACCAAGGAAGAAAAGAAAGAAGAGAAGAAGGAATCCTCTTCCAAGTCCACCAAGGCCCCGTCCGGCAGCGTCTCCTCGACCTGGGCGGCCCTGGCCAAGTGCGAGTCCGGCGGCAACTGGTCGATCAACACCGGTAACGGCTACTACGGCGGCCTGCAGTTCTCGGCTTCCTCGTGGCGTGCAGTGGGCGGCACCAAGTACGCGCCGCTGCCGCACCAGGCAACTCCTGCCGAGCAGGTTGCCGCAGCCGAGAAGCTGCGTGCCAGCGGCGGCTGGGGCCACTGGCCAGCCTGCTCGTCCAAGCTGGGCCTGCGCTAAGCACCGCCCCGGACACTTCATTGAGCGCAACGCGCCGGTTCAGCGAACCGGCGCGTTGCGCTTTTCCGCGCCCGACTCAGGCTGAACTAGAATTGAGAACGTGATGTCTAAGGAATCTTTGCCGCTGCTTGGGGCCACCGAAATCCGTCGCCTGGCCGATGAGCTGGGGATCCGGCCCACCAAGACCCTGGGCCAGAACTTCGTGATCGATGGGAACACCATCCGTCGCATCGTGGCGGCCGCCCACGTCTCCCCGGAGGAAACCGTGCTGGAGGTCGGGCCGGGGCTCGGTTCGCTGACCCTGGGCATCATGGACGCCGCCGACAAGGTGGTCGCCGTGGAGATCGATCCGCCGCTGGCCAAGCGCCTTCCGCAGACCATGGCCGAGTTCCGTCCGGGCCGTGAAAAGGACCTGACGGTGATCCTCTCGGATGCCATGAAGGTCACCGAGCTTCCCGGGGAGCCCACCGCGCTGGTGGCAAACCTCCCCTACAACGTCGCGGTTCCCGTGGTGCTGCACCTGCTGGAGCACTTCCCCTCGATCCGCCACGGTCTGGTGATGGTCCAGGACGAGGTGGCCGACCGCATGAGCGCGAGCCCGGGCAGCAAGATCTACGGCGTGCCGTCGGTCAAGGGCGCCTGGTACGGAACCATGCGCAAGGCCGGGGTCATCGGCATGAACGTCTTCTGGCCGGCCCCCAAGATCCATTCAGGCCTGGTCGGGTTCACCCGCGACAAGGACCGCAGTGATGCGCCGGACCGCAAGCAGGTCTTCGCGATCATCGACGCCGCCTTCGCCCAACGCCGCAAGACCCTGCGCGCAGCGCTCTCCGGCTGGGCAGGGTCCGGCATGCGCGCCGAGCAGATCCTCACGCTGGCGGGCATCGACCCGAAGGAACGCGGCGAGAAGCTGGATATCGACGGGTTCATCGCAATCGCCCGCGCCGCCGAGCAGGTTCCGGCCGAGCCGAAGCCAGAGTGCTAGACATGGCTAAACAGCGAGTCATCGCCACCGCACCGGGCAAGATCAATGTCTACTTCCGTGTCGGCCCGCCCCGCGAGGACGGCTACCACGAGGTCGCCAGCCTGTATGTCGCGGTGTCGCTGCTGGAGCAGATCGAGGCGACGCTGCGCGAGGACGGGGAACTGCAGCTGAGCCTTGAACCTGGTTCCGCAGTGGTTTCAGACCCGGAGAACTTCCCGCTGGGCGAGCACAACCTGGTGTACAAGGCAGCGCAGCTGCTGCGCCGGCACACCGGCTGCACCCTCGGCGCGAACCTGCATATCACCAAGCGGGTGCCCATCGCCGGCGGCATGGGCGGCGGTTCCGCGGATGCGGCCGCGACGCTGGTGGCCTGCAACGAGCTGTGGCAGACCGGCCTGGACCGCGAGGAACTGGGCCGCCTCGGAGCTCGGCTGGGCGCGGACGTGCCTTTCGCGTTGATGGGCGGCGCGGCCATCGGCCTGGGGGTGGGGGACAAGCTCGCCCCGCTGCTGACCCGCGCCAAGACCCAGTGGGTGCTGATCCCCGCCAGCTACGGGCTGTCCACCCCGCGCGTCTACGCCATGCTCGACCGGCTGCGCAGCGGGCAGGAAATCGCGGTACCCCAGGAAGTGGACCCGGATGTCATCGAGGCATTGATGCACTCGGACGCCCAGGCCCTGTCGCAGGTGCTCGTCAACGACCTGACCCAGGCCTCCCTGGCCCTGGCCCCGGAGCTGGGCACCGTGCGCGACCTGGCCGAAGGCGCCGGCGCGCTGCGGGCCATGGTCTCCGGCTCCGGCCCAACCCTGGCGCTGCTGGTCCGCGATGCCGAGCATGCCGAACAGGTGCGCGCCCAGCTGGGCGACGAGGTGGGCGTGGCCACGCTGGCGGTCAGCGCCCCGGCTCCCGGCGCGAAGGTCGAACTCTCCGAGTAACCTCCGGTTATTTTGCCCCAAGCTCTTGTCAGGCTGTTGCCCGGCTCATAGGGTGAATCCTGAACCCACAAAGTGAAGCACGTTCATTTTGCGATGCGGCAGTGAAGGATTCTGATGATCAACGGTCACGTCTCCCATTGGTGGGAGCACATCGGTCTGCCCGATCCTCGCCCTACCCTTACCGGCCACCACACCGCCGACGTGGCCATCGTGGGCGCTGGATTCACCGGACTGTGGACCGCCTACTACCTGGCCAAGGCGCAGCCGGGGCTGAAAATCACCGTGGTCGAATCGCGCCACGTAGGCTACGGCGCCTCGGGGCGCAACGGCGGCTGGCTGACCAACACCGTCACCGGCGGCCGCGAACGCTACGTGAAGAGCCACGGCCCCAGCGCCGCCGAGGCCTTCCAGGACGCCATGAACCGCACCGTCGCAGAGGTCATCGCCGTCTGCGAAGCCGAAGGCATCGACGCGGATATCCAGCAGGGCGGCGAATTCGAGGTCGCCTACACCCCGGCCCAGGAACACCGCCTGCGCTCGCACGCGAAAGCCGAAGCCCAGTGGGCGCACACGGACACCAAGCTCCTTGAAGCTTCCGAGGCCTCCGCGAAAATCAACGTCGCCGGAACCCGGGCGGCGCTGTGGCACCCGCATGCAGCGCGCATCCACCCGGCGAAGCTGGTCAAGGCCCTGGCCGCGGTGGTCGAAAAGCTCGGCGTCACGATCTACGAAAACACCCACGTCACCACCATCCGCCCGCGCCAGCTGGAATTCGAGGGCGGAACGCTCAACGCTGAATTCATCCTGCGCGCCACCGAGGGCTTCACCTCCGGCATCAAGGGGCATAAGCGCCTGTGGCTGCCCATGAACTCCTCGATGATCGCCACCGAGCCGCTGAGCCAGGGCATCTGGGAGGACCTGAACTGGAGCAGGGGAGAGGTGCTGGGCGACTTCGCCCACGTCTACATGTATGCCCAGCGCACCGCGGATGACCGCATCGCCATCGGTGGACGCGGGGTGCCGTACAAATTCGGCTCGCGTACGGACGCCGACGGCAAGACGCCGCAGGTGACCATCGACGGGCTGAGCGAGGTGCTGCACCGGATGTTCCCGCAGACCGCAACTGCCCGCATCGACCATGCCTGGTCCGGTGTCCTCGGGGTGCCGCGCGACTGGGCGGCCACCGTGGGCCTGGATCCGGCCACTGGCCTTGGCTGGGCCGGAGGCTACGTCGGCACCGGCGTGGCCACCACCAACCTTTCCGGGCGCACCCTGCGCGACCTGGTGCTGGGTGAAACCACCGAGCTGACCGAGCTTCCGTGGGTCAACCATCGCGTGCGCCAGTGGGAGCCGGAACCACTGCGCTGGATCGCCACCAAGGGACTGTACGCCGCGTACGGCTGGGCCGACCGCAGCGAGTTGGACGGGCGCGGCACCGCCTCGCCGATCGCCCGCATGGCGGACCTGATTACCGGAAAGCCCTAGCGGGGACGCCTGTGGCGTGGATGGGCCGGAAGCGACGCCTGAGGTCAGCCGGCCTTCGGCTCGGGGCCGGCCATGTAGAGCAGCGCCCTGTCGTAGTCGCTGAGCAGGTCAATACGAGTGAGATTCTTGAACCGGACATTAACGACTTTGTAGTACCAGCGTGTGTTCGGATTGATCATGTGAATCCATGCTGATTTGCGGCGCAAATCTACAACCGTGCCAATCCACAACTTGTCCGGGGCTCGCTTTTCCTCGTAGAGCAGGATAAGCGGCGCGGTCGCAGAGGTTGTGCCGTAGATGCTCCCGGCAGAGCCCAGATCGATGTCGTCGAGGTTCAGTTGGGGTGCCGCCGGTGTCCGGGATTCAATGAACGGCATGAATTTGCGCTTGAGCTTCACCTTCTCGAGGTCTGCAATGCGCAGGATCATGTATCCGTTGAAGTACGCCCTGTCGCGCAATTTCACGAGCAGGACCCAGTCCTCGCCCAGCTTGCGGACGATTCCTTCCTCGCGTTCGTCCGGCGCAACACTGCGTGTGAGCCTCACTGGAATCTGCCCGTCGAGCGAATGGGCCAGCTTTCGCCGGATCTTCGGCTTCGTCTGTTCCTTGCTCACAATCCGCCCGCCTTCGATGCGGCCTGTCCCATGCGCTTGACGGCTTCGACCAGGATCGGGCGGGGGAGCGCGAAATTCATGCGCACGAACCCGGCAGAGCCTTCGCCGCATTGGGCGCCCTCGACCAGTGCCACGCGAGCCTGATTAAGGAAAAATTCGGCCGTGCGTTCGCCGTGGCCCAAGGCGCTGGCATCCAGCCATCCCAGATAGGTGCCTTCGGGCGGGAGCCAAGTGACCCACGACAAATGCTCATCCAAAAGACCTGCGAGCAGATCACGGTTGTCGCGAAGGTAGCCCAGGACTTGCCTCCGCCATGGATCCCCTGAGGTGTAGGCGGCGATGGTGGCCAGCTTGCCAGGAGTCGAAGCCCCATGCCCGATGAAGAATCCCTTGTCCCGCCAGAGGTCCAGATCTGCCGGGGCGGAAAAGACCAGTTGCGCGCACTTGAGCCCCGGCATGTTGAACGCCTTGGTCGCGGAGGTTGCGGTGATGGTGTGCGCAGCAGTTTCCAGCGACAGCGAGGCGTAGAGCCGATGGGTGCCCTCGAAAATGAGCGAGGAGTGGATCTCGTCCGAGAACACTCTTGCCCCCTGTTCCTCGACAACCTCCGACAGCGACTGCAGTTCCTGTCGCGTGTAGACCTTGCCGATGGGATTATGCGGATTGCACAACAGCACCAGGCCGCCGCCGTTTCGCAGCGCTTCGCGGATGCCGGGCAAATTCATCTGCCACCCGGAGCCGTCGCGCAGCATAGGCACCTGTATGATCCGGCGGTTCTTGAGCGCCGGATAGGTCAGGAACGGCATGTAGGCCGGGGTTGGAACAACGACCGCGGCCTGCGGGTCCAGGAAGATGTCCAGCACGGCACCAAGCCCGGCTAGGACATCGGCAATCGGCGCGACGCATTCTGGCTCCGGACTCCAGCCGAAGTGCCTTCCGTAGTAGTCGCTGGTGGCTGCCGCCAGCTGCGCGTCGAGCGCCGGAGGCGGGTAGCCGAAGAGTTCCGACTCGGCGTAGTCGCGCAGTGCTTGGCGGATCGGGGGAGCGATAGGATAGTCCATCTCCGCTACCCACGCGCCGATGGCGTGCTCGTGGGCGGTCCACTTCAGCGATCCGTTGACGCGCAGCTGCTCTTCGGTCAGCTTGTCCCACTCAGCGGTAGACACGGAAGCCCACCCTTGCCGGGCGGTGTTCGCCCAGCACCATCTGAACTTGCGCGCGGGCCTGGTCCTCGATCGAGTCGGGGCTCAGCGCTGCGAGGTATTCGCGGTGCTCGCTCAGCGCGGCAATCGCCGCGTCAATATCCTGCTGCTCGATCGGTACGCAGTGCGTCGGCGCCTCGTCGGCGAATACAGCGATCATCTGCACTTCGGTATGCGGCGGATCGGTGAGTTCGGGGAAGATCCAGGAGTTGGCTGCGTCTGAAACGGCATCGAGAACGGCTCGGCCCACAGCTTGGTGGTCTGCCGAGTTCCGGGAGACCCCGCCGAAGGTGCGTTCAAAGTTCAGCGTGATGACCACATCCGGGCGGTGGCGGCGAATCGCTGCGGCAAAGGCGCGGCGCAGCTCGATGCCGTATTCCAGCCGGCCGTCGGGCAAGCCTAGGAATTCGAGCTCCTGCACGCCGACGTGGGTTATGGCCCGGCGCTGCTCGATTTCGCGCAGAGGTCCTGCCTGCGCCGGGGCGATGGTCTCGATTCCTGCTTCGCCGGCCGTCGCCAAGACGTAGGCTACCTCTTTGCCCTGCCGGGTCCACCGGCTCACCGCCAGCGCGGTCCCGTATTCAGGGTCGTCGGGATGCGCCATGAGCACCAGCGCCCGCTGCCAGTTCTCGTCGAAGACTTCCAACTCGGGCTTGTCGATTCGCGTGGTATCCATGGGCCTGATTCTTCCCCAAAGGGCTGCGCAACACCAGCAATGGCGGATACGCTAAACGGCATGGACTTGGAACTTGATGGAAAAATTGTGCTTGTCGTCGGAGGGACCGGACTGATCGGTTCTGCGGTGGTCAACTGCTTGCGGGCCGAGGGAGCGATCGCCATCAGCGCCGCACGTTCCGCCAGCACTGAACTGCAGCTGGATGCAAGCGATGAGCACTCGGTTCAGCGTGGCATCGCGCAGGTGATGGACATGCATGGACGGATCGACGGCCTGGTTCATGCCGCAGCGCCCAGCGCCAGGACACTGGACCCGGCCGGCAATTCCGACCCGGCCCGTGTCATGGAAGCGGTGCAGGGCAAGGCCTTGGGTTTCCTGCGCGTGGCCAACGCGGTATTGCCGCACATGCGGTCGGCCGGCACCGGAAGGATCGTCGGGGTCTCGGGACAGAACGCGATGGTGACGGGGAACATCGCCGGTTCGGTACGCAACGGCGCGCTGATCACCATCGCCAAGCATCTGGCCGACGAACATGCGGGAAGCGGAATCGGGATCAACACCGTCAGCCCGGGCATTGTCAGCGAGCATCCGGCGACCTCGGTAGCGACTGGTGGTTTTGGCGATACGAAGCCAACCCAGGTCGCCGAAGTTATCACCTTTCTGCTTTCGCCGCGCTCCGCGGGGATCAGCGGCGAATCGATGGCTGTCGGGCATCGGGTGCGCGGCGTCGTGTCGATGTAGCAGCCCGACGCTGAAGAATGGTATTCGGATGCAACTTTCGTCGCGGCAGCTGCTTTCACCTTGCTGCGCCTGACCGTGCAAATCGATGAAGTCTGACGTGCACGGGCGTTGGAAGCATTGGATATCCTCATTGATTATTTCAGCGAGGAACCAGAACTGAGGCAACAGAAAAACGATCTTGAGCGTTGGAGCAGTACCCCTGGCGACTGAGTGTATGTAGCAAACTGAAGCCGGTGATTGCACCTCAGCATCATCGGGGAATTCCGTCGGCCGTGGAAATCAGCCAATGAATTGAGCGGCGATGTCGGGATTTCCGTGCAGTCGTGGTCAGCATTACGGGTCTGTAAACGTCCCCGGAATGAAAAAACGTTGGGCGCCGCTGAACCGCCATCGAGCATCCAACGGCGCTCGATCAAGGGATTGCTGCGGCAACCAACATATCCTCGCAAGGGAGGGTCAGCGCGGATAAATTTTCTTTGGGATCAACCGACGATTTCGGAGAGTTCCAGCCAGCGTTCTTCCAGCTGGTCAACCTGGTCCTGCAATTCGCTGATCTCTGCGGTCAGCTTGCCTAGCCCCTCGTAATCAGACTGGTCATGGCCGGCCATCTTCTCATGGATCTTGGCGATCTTGTCCTGCAACTGCCCGACCTTGCGCTCGTTGGCGTTCAGCTCCTTCTGCGCGGCACGCAGCTCGGCGCCGCTGGGGCCTGCGGGCTTTGCCTGCTCGGTGCCGGATGACTGGGTGCGGTTGGAACCGGAACCGGTGCCCTGTGCGCTGCGCAGTGCCAGGTACTCGTCCACGCCGCCCGGAACATGACGGAAGTTCCCGTCCAGGATCGCGTACTGCTGGTCGGTGACGCGCTCCAGCAGGTAGCGGTCGTGGGAAACCACGATCAGCGTGCCCGGCCAGGAGTCCAGCAGGTCTTCCAATGCGGCGAGCATGTCGGTGTCGACGTCGTTGGTCGGCTCATCGAGGATCATGACATTCGGCTCGTCCATAAGGATCATCAGCAGCTGCAGTCGGCGGCGCTGGCCGCCGGAGAGCTCGCGGACCTTGGTGGACAGGTGCGCGGAGGAGAATCCCAGGCGTTCAAGCAGCTGGGCAGGGGTCAGGTCCTTGCCGTCCACGTTGAAGGTGGTGCGGAAGCGGCCGAGCACCTCGCGGACCAGGTCCTCGCCGATCTGGTCCAGTTCGCGGAACTGCTGGTCCAGCACTGCCAGCTTCACGGTCTTGCCGCGCTTGATCTTGCCGCTGGAGGGCTCCACGGTGCCGGCGATCAGGCCCAGCAGGGTCGACTTGCCCGCGCCATTGGCGCCCAGCAGGCCGGTGCGCTCGCCGGGGCCGATGCGCCAGGTGAAGGGCTTGAGGATCTGCTTCGGGCCGAAGGATACCGAGGTGTCCAGCAGGTCGATGACGTCCTTGCCCAACCGGCTGGTGGCCATGCGCTTGAGTTCCAGCGGGTTGCGCACCGGAGGTACGTCGGCGATGAGCTGGTTGGCGGCCTCGATGCGGAACTTCGGCTTGGAAGTACGGGCCGGTGCGCCGCGGCGCAGCCAAGCCAGTTCCTTCTTCATCATGTTCTGGCGCTTGGATTCGGTGACCGCTGCGATGCGGTCGCGTTCCACACGCTGCAGCACGTAGGCAGCGTAGCCGCCTTCGAAGGGCTCGACGATGCCGTCATGCACCTCCCAGGTGGTGGTGCAGACCGCGTCGAGGAACCAGCGGTCGTGGGTGACGACCATCAGCCCGCCGGAGTTCTTGGACCAGCGGTTGTTGATGTGCTCGGCCAGCCAGGAGATGCCTTCGACGTCCAGGTGGTTGGTCGGCTCGTCGAGGATCACAACGTCCCAGTCCTGCACCAGCAGGGCTGCCAAAGCCACGCGGCGGCGCTGGCCGCCGGAGAGCGTGCCCACTGTTGCTTCCCAGTCCAGGTCTGCGACCAGGCCGGAGATGATGTCGCGGGTACGGGCGTCGCCGGCCCATTCATGGTCGGCCATGTCGCCCACTACGGCGTAATGGATGGTCGAGTCCGAGTCCAGGGTGTCGCTCTGGTCCAGGACTCCCACGCGCAGGCCGTTGCGCTGGGTCACGCGTCCTGAATTAGGCTCGATCTTGCCCGAGAGCATGCCAAGCAGCGAGGACTTGCCTTCGCCGTTGCGTCCAACGAGTCCGATGCGGTCGCCGTCGGAAATGCCGATGGTCACCGAGTCAAAAACGACGTGGGTTGGATATTCCAGATGCAGGGCTTCGCCCCCGAGTAAATGTGCCACGTCTCCAGTTTACTTTCCGGGGCAAATCGAGACGCCAAACTGTGGGGGAACAGCCATATTCCAAAGTTGCCTCCGCACCGCGTGCGGAATAAAGCAGAGAATAAAAGTGAGTCTCAATACGGTGTTTTGCGATTTCACACAGCACCGCAGGACATGGCAGAATACATAGCGTGCTTGGCTGGTTTACCTGCTGACCACATTTTCCGCCCTGGTGTAATGGCAACACGCCAGCCTTTGGAGCTGTGCATTCTAGGTTCGAATCCTAGGGGCGGAACAACTTTCCAAGCGCCGCCGCCGCGGCGCTTTCTTGGTATCAAAGTTCGGTTGCCCCCAATCTGCGCGATAGACTGGATCAGGGGTTTTTCTTCACTGCCCAAAACCCCGAAGCGACCCGCAGGAGAAAAGCAACTTGAGCGATCAGGTCAACGCACCAGTAGCCGTTATCGTCCTCGCCGCCGGCGCAGGCACCCGAATGAAATCGGCGAAGCCGAAAATCATGCATGAAATCGCAGGTCGCTCCATGGTTTCCCATGCGTTGCATGCGGCCTCTGCGCTCGAACCCCTGAACCTCGTTGCGGTTGTCCGCCACCAGCGCGATCTGGTCGCCGAGCACATCCTGAACCAGTTCCCGAACATCACCATCGCGGACCAGGACGACGTGCCGGGCACCGGCCGCGCAGTGCAGCAGGGCCTCGAAGCCATCGACCCGCAACTTGAGGGCACCGTCGTGGTGACCTACGGCGATGTGCCATTGCTCACCAGCGAGGTGCTGCAGGAACTGGTCGCCACCCATGAGTCCAACGGCAACTCGGTAACCGTGCTGACCACCGAGCTGGACGATCCTTCCGGCTACGGCCGCATCCTGCGCGACGCGAACGGGGACGTCTCCGGCATCCGCGAGCAGAAGGACGCCTCGCCTGAGGAACTGGCGGTCAAGGAAATCAACTCCGGCATCTACGCCTTCGACGCGCAGATGCTGCGTTCGGCACTGACCGAAGTCACCACCGACAACGCGCAGGGCGAAATGTACCTGACCGACGTGCTGGCCATCGCCCGCTCCCACGGCGGCCGCGTGGCCTCCTCCCGAATCGAGGACCGCTGGCAGATCGAGGGCGCCAACGACCGCGTGCAGGTCTCCAACCTGGCCCGCATCTACAACCAGCGCAAGAACGAATTCTGGATGCGCCAGGGTGTCACCATCGTTGACCCTGCCACCACCTGGATCGACGCCGAGGTCATGATCGGCCAGGATGCCACCCTCAAGCCGGGAACCCAGCTGCACGGCGAAACCATCATCGGCGCTAATGCGACGGTCGGCCCGGACACCACCTTGACCAACGTCGTGGTTGGCCAGGGCGCAACCGTCAAGCGCAGCGACGCGACCGACTCGCGTATCGCCGACGGCGCGTCCGTGGGACCATTCGCCTACCTGCGTCCGGGCACCGACCTGGGGGCCGACGGCAAGATCGGCGCCTTCTACGAAACCAAGAACGTGACCATTGGTCGCGGCTCCAAGCTCTCGCACCTTGGCTATGCCGGGGATGCTGAAATCGGTGAGTTCACCAACATCGGTTGTGGCAACATCACCGCCAACTACGACGGCGAAAAGAAGCACCGGACCAAGATCGGTTCGCACGTGCGCACCAGCTCGAATACCGTGTTCGTCGCCCCGGTTGAAATCGGGGACGGCGCCTACACCGGTGCCGGTGCAGTCGTCCGCAAGAATGTCCCGGCCGGTGCCCTGGCGCTGTCCGTGGCCCCGCAGCGCAACACCGAGGGATGGACGTTGGAAAAGCGTCCGGGTACCTCTTCGGCAGACGCCGCGTTCAAGTCCTCGCTGAACACCTCGGCCTCCGAGTAGTTCCGCGACGGATTTTATTTCCTCAGTACACCTCATACGTGATAGCGAAGCGAGCGAGAAAGCATAACAATGAGTGAAATCCGCCATAACGTCAACAAAGAGCTGGTGCTTGCCAGCGGACGTGCGCACCCGGAACTAGCTGACGAGGTGGCCAAGGCCCTCGATATCGAGAAGCTGCCACTAAATGCCTATGACTTCGCCAATGGCGAGATCTACGTGCGTTCGGACGAATCGGTCCGCGGCAAGGACGTGTTCCTGCTGCAGTCCTACCCGGCCCCGTTGAACAACTGGCTGATGGAACAGTTGATCATGATCGATTCGATGAAGCGCGCTTCCGCCCGTCGCATCACCGTCGTGGCGCCGTTCTACCCGTACGCCCGCCAGGACAAGAAGGGCCGCGGCCGTGAGCCGATTTCGGCACGTCTGGTTGCCGACTTGTTCAAGACCGCAGGCGCCGACCGCGTGATCTCCTGCGACCTGCACACCGCGCAGATCCAGGGCTTCTTCGACGGCCCGGTGGACCACCTGTTCGCCTTCCCGCTGCTGGCCGACTACATCAAGTCCAAGGTCGATGTGGCCAACGTGACCGTGGTTTCCCCTGATACCGGCCGCGTGCGCGTCGCCGAGCAGTGGGCAGAGCGCCTGGGCGGTGCCCCGCTGGCGTTCGTGCACAAGTCGCGTGACTTGACCGTGCCGAACCAGGCCGAGTCCAAGACCGTGGTGGGCCAGGTCAAGGGCCGCACCGCGATCCTGATCGACGACATGATCGACACCGGCGGAACCATCGCAGGCGCAGTGCGCGTGCTGAAGGAAGCCGGCGCCAAGGACGTCATCATCGCCGCAACCCACGCAGTCTTCTCGGATCCAGCCGCGCAGCGCCTGGCCGAGTGCGGGGCCACCGAGGTTGTTGTCACCAACACCCTGCCGATCCCTGAAGAGAAGCGCTTCGAGAACCTTACCGTTCTATCGATCGCCCCGCTGCTCGCTCGCGCGATCTCCGAGGTCTTCCACGACGGTTCGGTCACGAACCTCTTCGACGGCCGCGCCTAGCAGCCCTCGTTTCGCAAGCTTTCGGCCGGCACCCTTCGGGGGTGCCGGCCGAAAGCCGTTAAAACCGAGCTAACAGACTCATGGAGCGCTGGTCTCAGCCCAGGGTCGAGTCATCGGACAGCGTTTCCTGCAACGATTTCTCGATCAATTCGCGCAGGATCCCCTGATCCAACGACGAAAGCCGGGTCAGATAAAGGCAAGCTTTGCTGCTTCGGTGCTTGCCGAGCTTCTCCAGCAGCTCCGGCCAACGTTCGGCGAAGCCGGAAACCAGATAGATGGTGTGGTTGCTCGGCCCCGGTGCGAATGCCAGCAGCGGGGCGATGCCTCCGTGCCCCGAGTCGTAGCGGTACTCGTACTGGCCGAAACCCAGGATTCGTCCTGCCCAGACCACCGGCTCGGCGCCGGAGATCTCCTTGAACAGCGCAAGCAGCTCATCTGCCTCGGCGCGCCGGGGACCGGTTGCCCGGTCCAGCACCGAGGCGACCGGAAGATCGGAAGGGGACATTGCGGGCTGCTTGGTGGCCATGGGATTCCTTCCTGCACCGTAGGGCGGCTGCAGCTGGTTGCGGAGAACTGACTCAACGCTACCTGCAAGCTCCGCAACCGACAGTGTTCTGGGCGACAGATTTTCGTACACGCGCCCCCGACTGCTAGAATTATTCACTGTGCCCAGGCGAGGGAACCACCAGCGATGGTGTGACCGTTATCGACAAGGCCGGAAAAGCTCTTTCATCTCCTAGATGTTGGTTGCTTCCCGAGTCCACGCAAGGGCCTAAACGAAGCAATCATTTCCTAAGGAGAATCATCATGGCATCTGTCAACCTTGACGCCGTTGTACGCACCGATTTCGGCAAGGGCGCTGCCCGCCAGGCCCGCCGCGCAGGCCAGATCCCAGCAGTCGTTTACGGTGCAGGCTCCGAGCCGCAGCACGTTCTGCTGCCAGCACAGGCCACCACCCTGGCCGTTCGCGACCGCGGCGTTGAGCTGGTCCTGAACATCGAGGGCACCGAAGTGAAGACCACCATCAAGGACATCCAGATCCACGCGCTGAACCGCACCGTTGATCACCTGGACCTGCTGGTCGCTGCCTAAGCATTGCGATAAGGCATCTAGCTAAGCATCATGAGCAATGACACTTGGCTCGTAGCCGGGCTCGGGAATCCCGGGCCCGGCTACGCTGGCAATAGGCACAATATCGGGCAGATGGTGCTCGACGAGCTGGCCAACCGCGCCGGCTCGAAATTCAAGACCCACGCATCGCGCGCCCAGATCGTCCAGGGCCGCATGGGCGTGGGCGGTCCTCGCGTGGTCTTGGCCAAGCCGATGACCTACATGAACCTCTCCGGCGGCCCCGTGGGCAATCTGGCGAAGTTCTTCGGCATCGGGGTTGAGAACTTGATCGTGGTTCACGATGAGATCGATATTCCGTTCGATACCATCAAGCTCAAGCGCGGCGGGGGAGAAGGAGGCCACAACGGCCTGCGCGACATCTCCAAGGCCATGGGCTCCAAGGACTACTTGCGCGTGCGCACCGGAGTGGGCCGCCCGCCCGGACGCATGGACACCGCCGACTGGGTCCTGCAGGACTTCTCGAAGTCCGAAAAGCAGGTGCTGCCATTCTTGATCGACAACGCGGCCGACGCGGTGGAGTTGTTGATGTCGCAGGGGCTGGAAGCAGCCCAGGGCAAGTTCCACACGGCCTGAAAACTTTCGGGAATGCTCCGGACCAACCGGTCCGGAGTTTTCCATATCCGCTGCAGCCCAGCGTAATTCAGCGCGGCGGGGGCACATGCCGTGAATGAGGAGAATTCTTCTCCGTTTCCCTGTTATTGTTTTTGAGCATATTAGTCTTCGCTGACCAGCAGGAAGTTATCAAGCAAAGCGAGTGATACCGGTGCCCTCACACCACACCCCTCAAGACCAGTCTCTGCAGCTCGAGCGTCGGAACAACGGTGGGCTGCCGCGGGGCGAGAACGGCTTGCCGCTGAACGGCGCCCAGGCCTTCAGCGAGTCCTCGGAGCGAGTCGTCGCCTACCTCAACGCGCATACCCCGCTGGCCGACTGGTCGGTGTCGCGCGTGGTGCACGGGGAGCAGGTCCACGTGCATGTCCATCAAGAACAACTGCTGAGTACCGGGGCGCGAATCGACTGGAACGAGTCGTTCTGCAGCCGCATGGCATCCGGTGCCGCTCATGTGGTGCGCGATTCCCGCGCCGACCCGGATTACTCGGACCTCGGCGCCTCCGAATATGTGGGGGCCTATGCGGGCTATACCATCAGCGACGACCGCGGCGAGATGTTCGGCGTGCTGTGCGGAGTCCGGCCCGAACCGCTGTCCGATGACGAGCAGCTCGACGAGCAGCTGTTGAACCTGCTCAGCGAGCTGCTGTCCACGCAGCTGGAGCTGGCGCGAGGCATCGACCGGGAACGGCGACGGATCGAGATGTCCGAGGCGCTGGCGAACACGGACGCGTTGACCGGCCTGCTCAACCGCCGTGGATGGGACGCCATCGTTGCCGATGCCCAAGAGCGGCTGGAGAGCTTCGGCGATGCCGTGGCAGTCGCCATTGTCGACCTCGACGGACTGAAGCAGGTTAATGACACCCTGGGGCACGCTGCAGGCGATGACCTGATCGTGCGTGCCGCCCGGACCTTGAGGGAAGCAGGCACGACCGCCTGCCATGTAGCCCGATATGGCGGGGACGAGTTCACGATCCTGGCCAACGGGGTTGTTCCGTCACAAGCCGCAACATTCTTCGAGACCTTCGACGCGGCGCTCGAGTCCGCCGGCATCGCTGCATCCTGCGGTTTCGCCGCGGCGGAGCCGGGACTGGCCAGCCTCGCGGACTGCTTGTCCACGGCGGATCGCATGATGTATCAGCGCAAGCACGGCGCGAGGTAGCTCCGGCATCCGGGCGAATTCGGGTCTCTCGGGCGACTGGCGCGGATTCCGCCTTCGTTATGGCTAGGGCCCTTCGAGACTTCAACTGGCACGTCTTTGAGGCGAAACTTACTAAGGACTAACTTAGGTGTGCAACGGGGTCCGGAGTGGAATAATTACCTAATGTACCTATTGCCTAATCGCATTGCAGCCGGATCGGACGGCGGAGTGCGCGGCGATTCATGACGAGAATTCGGAGGACCCGTGCACACCATGACTGGTCAGACTGGAACGGCCGAGGCGCTTACCGCCAACGAGGTGGCACGCATCAAGGCGGACTTCGAGATCCTTGAGCACCAGGTCAACGGTGCCGATATCGTGTACCTCGACTCAGGCGCCACGAGCCAGAAGCCGCGCTGCGTTTACGAGGCTGAACAGCACTACTACGAAAACGCCAACGCGGCGGTGCACCGCGGTGCGCACACCCTTGCCGTGGAGGCTACCGACCTTTTCGAGCAGGGCCGCGAAACCGTGGCGAAGTTCATTGGCGCCAAGACCAACGAACTGGTCTGGACCTCGAATGCCACCGAAGCGCTGAACCTGATCAGCTACTCGATGTCCAACGCCTCGCTGGGACACGGGGGAGAAGCCGCCGCGCGGTTCCGACTCGGCCCGGGCGACGAGATTCTCACTACTGAACTTGAGCATCACGCGAACCTGATCCCGTGGCAGGAGCTCGCCTTCCGCACCGGCGCGACCCTGCGCTACGTGCCGATCGCAGAGGATGGCTCGCTGCGCTACGACCTGATCGATGCGCTGGTCACCGAACGCACCAAGCTGGTGGCCTTCACCCATGTTTCGAACGTCTTGGGCACCATTACCGATACCCGTCGCTTCGTGGACGCCGCCCGGAAAGTCGGCGCCCTGACGGTGCTGGACGGCTGCCAGTCCGTTCCGCACCTTCCGGTGGACGTCAAGTCCCTGGACGTGGACTTCATGGCCTTCTCCGGGCACAAGATGCTCGGCCCGACCGGCATCGGCGGCCTCTATGGCCGTGAAGAGCTGCTCAACGCCATGCCGCCGTTCCTCACCGGTGGATCCATGATCACGGTGGTGGACATGGAGCACGCGGAATACCTTCCAGCTCCGCAGCGCTTCGAAGCCGGAACCCAGCGCATCTCCCAGGTCCATGGCCTCGCCACGGCCGCCAGCTACCTCGACGAGATCGGCATGGACCGCATCGCGGACTGGGAAGAGCACTTGGGTGAGCTGCTGTACCAGGGCCTGTCAGCCCTGGAAGGCGTGCGGGTCTTCGGCCCGGCCGATGCCAAGCGGATCGGCACCGTTCCCTTCGAGGTCATCGGAGTGCACCCGCACGACGTAGGCCAGTTCCTGGACTCGCGCGGCATCGCCGTGCGCGTTGGCCACCACTGCGCGCAGCCGCTGCACCGCGCCCTAGGTGTCACCGCGACCACCCGCGCCAGCACTTATCTGTACAACACCGAAGAAGACATCAAGGCCCTGATTGAGGCAGTCGCTTCGGTGCGTGAGTATTTTGGAGTCTAAAATGAACGAACTCGATCAGCTGTACCAGCAGGTCATCCTCGACCATTCAAAGCGCCGCATCGGTTCCCCGCTCGTGGAACCGGAGGGCGGCCACCGCCACGGTGAATCGCACCAGCACAACCCGATCTGCGGGGACCAGATCCGCGTGCGCGTGGAGCTGGAAGGCGAGAAGTTCACCGCCATGAGCTGGGAAGGCGACGGCTGTTCCATCTCCATGGCCTCAGCCTCCGTGCTCAGCGAAATGCTCCCGGAGCTGACCCGCGAAGAGTTCCTGGACAAGCTGGATCTCTTCCGGGAAATGATGCGCTCCAAGGGAACCATGACCCCTGATGAGGAGGTCCTGGAGGATGCGGTGGCCTTTGCCGGGGTGTCCAAGTTCCCTGCCCGCGTCAAGTGCGCCATGCTGGCCTGGGTGGCGGCAGAGGTCGCCATGCTGGAAGCAGCATAACAACACGCTGAGCCAAAAAAAATCTCTGGTTCCGCCCGAAGGCGGAACCAGAGATTTTTCGCGTTGCGATCCAGTCAGGGACTAGTTGTCCTCACCCTGCTGGTAGACATCCGGGATGCCGTCCTTGTTGTCGTCGCGGGACTCGCGCGCCGCGATCTCCTTGTAGCGGCGGTTGCGCGGAATCAGCCACAGGGCGCCGAGGATGGCGGCGATGAACGAACCGGCCAAGATGGCGACCTTAGCGTGCTCGTAGTGCGCCGACTCCAGGCCGAAGGACAGCTCGGAGACCAGCAGTGAGACGGTGAAGCCGATACCTGCCAGCAGCGTCACGCCGAACAGGTCGCCCCACTTGGCGTCCTTGTCCAAGGATGCCTTGGTGAATTTGGTCAGCACCCAGGTCGAGCCCATGATGCCGATCGGCTTGCCCAGCACCAGGCCTAGTACGATGCCCCAGAAGACCGGGTCGGTCAGCAGCCCGCCGCTGCCTGATTCCGGGGAAATCACGGTCACGCCGGCGGCGAAGAACGCGAAGACCGGGATGCAGAAGCCAGAGGACAGCGGACGGAAACGGTGCTCGAACTGCTCGGCCAGGCCGATGCCTTCGCGTCCGTCGGTGCGCTTGACCGGGACGCAGAAGCCCAGGATCACGCCGGCGATAGTGGCGTGGATGCCGGATCCGAAGACGAAGATCCAGGTGACGATGCCCAGCGGCAGCAGGATGACCCAGGCGGCCCACAGGCGGGTGGCGAAGAACTTCGCCAAGGTGCGGGCCAGGACGGTGAACAGGATGATCGGAATCAGGGCCAAGGCCAAGTAGGTCGGCTTCAGATCGTCGGTGAAGACGAACGCGATGATCACGATGGCGATCAAGTCGTCAACCACTGCAAGGGTCAGCAGGAAAATGCGCAGCGCGGTCGGCAGGGAAGAACCAATGACCGCCAGCACCGCCACCGCAAAGGCGATGTCGGTTGCCGTGGGAATCGCCCAGCCCTGCATCAGCTCGCTGCCGAAGCCTCCGGAGGCTGCAGCCACGATCACGAAGATGATGGCCGGGACGGCCACGCCGCCAAACGCCGCCGCCACGGGAACCGCGGCGGTCTTGACGTTGCGCAGGTCGCCGATGACGAATTCCTTCTTCAGCTCCAGACCGGTGAGGAAGAAGAACACTGCCAAGAGGGCATCGGCCGCCCAGTGGCCGATGGAAAGATTCAGGTCGACCCCGAAGAGGGTGGGGCCGAAATGGAAGTCGCGCAACGCGAAGTAGGAATCGCGCATTGGGGTGTTGGCCCAGATCAGTGCCAGCACCGCGCCGACAATCAGGACCAGGCCGCCGACGGTCTCCTTGCGCAGGATGTCGCCGATACGCACGGATTCGCTATAGCTCGGCCGGGAAAATAGGTTCTTTGGGGAACCCGAAGAGGGAGTGTTGGTCATGCGTTGTACTCGCTTACTTCGTTAAATGAACATTTCACGCCGACCAGACTTCCCGGCACACCGTATTCAACCCTAACGTAATTCACGTCCCAAAACGCAGACGCCCGGAGGCCTGGCGAAAAATCGCAGGTCCGGGCGTCTGTGTCGGGCGTCATAATCGACGCCGTCGAGGCTACTTCGAAAGCCAGGCGTTAACCTGCGAAGCCTGCAGGTTCAGGGCCTTGCCGAGGTACGGCTCGGCTGCCGAGGCGAGCTTGCCGCCGATGAACGGAATCGATGAGGAGACTTTTCCCTCAATCGCGAATTCGGTGGTGTCGCCCTGGGCGGTAAGCTTCTCGCTGCCCGACACCGACACCGGCACACCGGCGACATCGATCTTCACGCTGGCCGAGCGGTTGCCTGCGGCATCCGGGGCGCTCCACTGCTCGACCTGGGTGACCTGGATCGAGGCGCCGACGAACTTGCGGGCGATGTCCGGCACACGGTCGGTAGGCATGGCGCGAACGGTGGTCAGGGTGAAAGCTCCTGCGGTGTCGCCGCTGACGGTGAAGTCCTGCAGGGTGCCGTTGGCCAGCGAGGTCAGGTGCTCAGCGAAGCCGCGGTCAGCCAGCGTGGCGATGACCTGGTCGGCCGGATGGGCGATCTGCGTGCTTGCGTTCAATGCCATGAATGGGTATCCCAATCTAGAAATCTGGGCGGCCGGGAGAACCGGCAGCTGCCGGTCCCGGGTACTGGACACCATTAACCCTATCTGTTCACCTCGATTAGGTAGGCTAGGAAGGCATCAAAACAACATATTGGCATTTAGCCGGCCGCGGAATCGTTTTGCGGTCGGTGTTCGTGGTGTCATACCGGGCTGAACGCCTCGTGCGCGTTGGCCCCTAACCTGCCCGAGAGGACACGAAAGCCGCATGAGCCTAGTTGGACTTCATGATTTCCTGCGCGAGGAATCGTCATTCCGCCGTATCCGCCAAGGTGCATCACAAAGCTTTTCGACCCGCAGCGAAGAGCTGGAGATCGCGGCGCCGCAGGGCATGCGCCCGATTCTCGGAGCCCACGTCAGCCAGGGCCTGTCCGAAGGACACGAGCGCGCGGTCACGCTGATCGTCACCGCGACCGGCCGAGAGGCCGAGGACATCTCCGCGTCGCTGGCCGCCTACCTCCCGTCCAAGCACGTTGCCGAATTCCCTTCCTGGGAAACCCTGCCCCACGAACGGCTCTCCCCGCGCAGCGACACCGTGGGCCGTCGCCTGGAGGTACTGCGCCGGCTGCATGACGGGGACCCGGACCTGAAGATCATCATTGCGCCGATCCGCGCCGTGCTGCAGCCGCTGGTGGCGGGCCTGGGCGAGCTGCGCCCGGTCACCCTTGAACTGGATGCCGAGCCCGGCTTCGACACCGTGATCCGGGACCTGGCCGCGGCGGCCTACGCCCGGGTGGACATGGTGACCCACCGCGGCGAATTCGCAGTGCGCGGCGGCATCATCGATGTCTTCCCACCCACCCTGGAGCATCCGGTGCGCGTGGACTTCTTCGGCGACCAGATCGACACGATGCGCTACTTCTCCATCGCAGACCAGCGCTCCCACGACGGGGCCGGGCCGAGATCGATCACCGCGACCCCGTGCCGTGAAATGCTCATCACCCCCAAGGTGATGAGCCGCGCGGCGAACCTCAAGGCCAGCTTCCCGGCCGCCACTGAAATGCTCACCAAGATCGCCGGAGGCATCGCGGTGGAAGGCATGGAGTCCCTGGCCCCGCTGCTGGTGGACAAGATGGTGCCGCTGCTCTCCCTGCTCCCCGAATCCTCCATCGCACTGGTCATGGAGCCCGAACGCGTGCGCGCCCGCGCCCACGACCTGAACGAAACCAACGCCGAGTTCCTGGCCGCGGCCTGGGCCTCGGCCTCGGACGGAGCCAGCGCCCCGCTGGATTTGAGCACGGCCGAAGCCGGGCGCAAGCTCGAAACCGGCGATTTCGCTTCGCTCGCCCAGACCGTCGAGCACGCGCGCCAGGCCAAGGTCTCCTGGTGGGCGGTCACCTCGCTGGGCTCCGACGAGGAACTGGACCTGGGCGCTGCGACCATCCGCGTCCCGGCCCGCGAACCGCACGGCTACCAGGGCGATATCGAAGCGATGATGGAATTCATCGCCTCCCGGGTGGCGGACGGCTGGCGCCTGGTGGTTGCCACCGAAGGCCCCGGCCCGGCCGCGCGCCTGTCCGAGCTGTTCGGCGAATACAAGATCCCTGCCCACCGCGTGGAAGACCTCTCGGCCGAGCCCACCGCAGGGCTGATCGAAATCACCCAGGCCGCCGCCGGTCGCGGGTTCGTGTTCGAGGAGCTTAAAACCGGTTTGCTGACCGAGGCGGACCTGCTGGGACGCTCCAGCGCCTACCCGAACCGCAAGTCCCGCAAGCTCACGGTCAAGCGCAAGCGCAATGCCGTGGACCCCTTGAGCCTGCAGGCCGGGGACTTCATCGTCCACGAGCAGCACGGCATCGGCAAGTTCGTGGAACTGGTGTCCCGCAAGGTCAACGGCGCCGGCAAGGACGCCAAGCGCGAATACCTGGTGGTCGAATACGCCTCCTCCAAGCGCGGCGCGCCAGGGGACCGGCTTTTCGTCCCGATGGACCAGCTGCACATGATCACCCGCTACGTGGGCGGCGAGGCCCCGACGCTCTCCAAGATGGGCGGTTCCGACTGGGCCAGCACCAAGTCCAAGGCCCGCAAGGCGGTCAAGGAGATCGCCGGAGACCTGATCAAGCTGTACTCCGCGCGCATGGCCAGCCGCGGCCACGCATTCGCCAGCGACACCCCGTGGCAGGGCGAACTGGAGGAGGCCTTCGCGTTCATCGAGACCCCCGACCAGCTCACCGCCATCAACGAGGTGAAGGCGGACATGGAGAAGGAAATCCCGATGGACCGGCTGATCTCCGGCGACGTGGGCTTCGGCAAAACCGAAATCGCGGTGCGCGCAGCGTTCAAGGCCGTGCAGGACTCCAAGCAGGTCGCCGTGCTGGTGCCCACCACGCTGCTGGCCTCCCAGCACTACCAGACGTTCACCGAACGCTACTCGGGCTTCCCGGTCCGCGTGAAGACGCTCTCCCGCTTCCAGACCGCCAAGGAATCCAAGGAAATCCTGGCCGGGCTCAAGGACGGCAGCGTGGATATCGTGATCGGCACCCACCGCCTGCTGTCCAAGACCGTGGAGTTCAAGAACCTCGGCCTGGTGATCATCGATGAGGAGCAGCGTTTCGGCGTGGAGCACAAGGAAGAGCTCAAGAAGATGCGCACCAACGTGGACGTGCTGGCCATGAGCGCCACCCCGATCCCGCGCACCTTGGAGATGTCCCTGACCGGCATCCGCGAAACCTCCACCCTGGCCACCCCGCCGGAGGAGCGCCACCCGGTGCTCACCTATGTGGGTCCGCGCAGCGACAAGCAGATCAGCGCCGCGATCAAGCGCGAGCTGATGCGCGACGGCCAGGTGTTCTTCGTGCACAACCGCGTCTCCTCCATCGACCGGGTCGCCGCGGAACTGCGCGAGCTGGTTCCCGAGGCGCGCGTAGAGGTGGCCCACGGCAAGATGAGCGAGTCGCGGCTTGAACGGATCATCCAGGACTTCTGGGAGAAGAAGTTCGACGTGCTGGTCTCCACCACCATCATCGAAACCGGCCTGGACATCTCCAACGCCAATACGCTGATTGTCGACCGAGCGAACAACTACGGGCTCTCGCAGCTGCACCAGCTGCGCGGACGCGTGGGCCGCGGCCGCGAACGCGCCTACGCCTACTTCCTGTGGGACGCGGAGAAGCCGCTGGGCGAGGTGGCCCTGGAACGCCTGAAGGCCGTGGCCGCGCACAACGAGCTGGGCTCGGGCTACCAGCTGGCCATGAAGGACCTGGAGCTTCGCGGCGCCGGCAACCTGCTCGGCGGCGAGCAGTCGGGCCACATCGCCGGGGTGGGCTTCGACCTGTACCTGCGCCTGGTCGGCGAGGCGGTTGCCGACTACAAGGGCGAGGGCGAGGAAGAAGCCACGGAGATGAAGATCGACCTGCCGGTCAACGCGCACCTGCCGCACGACTACGTGCCGGGGGAGCGCTTGCGCCTGGAGGCCTACCGGAACATCGCCTCCGCGGAAACCAGCGAGGCGCTGGCCGAGGTCCGCGAGGAGCTCGAAGACCGCTACGGCAAGCTCCCGCTGCCGGTGGAGAATCTGCTGCGCGTTGCGGCCCTGCGCATCCGCGCCCGCGCGGTGGGGCTTCACGACATCCAGCAGGTCGGTAACCACATCAAGCTGTCGCCGGCGAAGATCGAGGACCTGCCAGCCAGTCGCCAGGTGCGCCTGGAACGCTTGTACCCGGGGTCGGCGAACAAGCCGGCGCTGAACTCCATCTTCATTCCCAAGCCCAAGACCTCGCCGGTCGGCGGCCGGGACCTGGCGGACGAAGCCATGCTGGACTGGGCGGAGAACCTGGTCTACGCGATCTTCGAGCCGACCCCGGCAGCTGCGGCCAAGGGCTAGCGAGTTTCGGGCAGATGCCTGTTCCCTAGCTCCTGCGCGTAGCGGCGCACCGGTCCAGCATAAAGTTGCAGGGCCGGTGCGAGCGCCGTCAGAGCGGTTTTCAACGCCTCCGACGCTTCTGCGGCGTCGAACAGCGCGAGCGCCAGGAACGCCTGCGCATCGGCATGCAGCGGGTCGTCGGGCCCGATGTCCTGGAGCACTGCGGCCGCCGGTCCGGGTTCACCGATATTCCTCAGGCTGCTGGCGAGCTGGATTCTTGCCTCGCTGCATTTGGCAGGGCTCAGCGTCCCGCTTTCCAGAGCCATCCGGTACAGCGGTATCGCTTGTTCCTCCTCGCCGAGGTAGTCGTGCAGGCTGGCCCGCTCGAATGCCGCATGCCCGGCAGGAATCCCGGACTCCACAAGGAGCTCCAGCTCCACACCCAGCGTCATGGCATCCCTGCTCGGGGCTGCTTGCCAAAAGTCATCAAGCCGTTGTTGCCAAGAATCCATGATCAACTCAGTCCCTGCTGCGCACATGCTGCGCCAAGGCGACGGTCGAGGGGGCCGGCAGCGCGCCGTGGAAGTTGGCGGGGCGGGGTCCGCGCAGCGTGCGCAGCGCATAGACGATGACCACCAGATCCACGACTTCCTGCAGCAGGGCTCCGGTCACGGCCGGGATCACGCCCGTGGTGGCGACCAGCATCAGCCCCACGCTCAGACCGATGCCGATCCAGATGGCGCTGTGCGCGACACTCAGGGTGTAGCGGCTGATGGCCATCACCTGGGCCACGGGTTCCAGCGAATCACGCAGGACCACCGCGTCGGCGGCCTGCCCGGCAGCGGTGGAACCGCGCGAACCCATCGCCATGCCGATGTCCGCGGCGGCCAGCGCCGGGGCGTCGTTGGTGCCGTCGCCCAGCATGAGCACCGGCCGGGGCTGCATGTCCTTGAGCAGCTGCACCTTCTGTCCCGGGCGAAGCTCCGCTTCGATCTTGCCGATGCCCACCTGGGAGGCAACTGCCTGCGCGGTCTGCTCCACGTCGCCAGTGAGCATGACCTGGTTCTCCACGCCGTGGTCGCGCATCCAGCGCAGCACCGCGGAGGCCTCCGGGCGCGGCGCGTCAGCCATCAGGATCACGCCGGCGAAGCTGTTGTCCACCGCGACGTAGGCTGCTGACTGCCCGGGTTCAAGCTCGACCCGCTGCAGGGACGGGTCCAAGGCGGCGATGAACGACGGCTTGCCCACGGCCACCCGGCGTCCGTCCACCAGGGCGCTGACGCCGTTGGTGGCGACTTCCTGCGCGTCTTCCGCCGGGAGCAGCGGCAGCCCGCGGTCGGTGAGCGCCGCAATCAGGCCTGCGGCCATGACGTGGGTAGAGAACTGCTCGGCGGAAGCCACGAGCTGCAGCAGTTCGTCGGGGTCATGCTGGGTCTGGATGCCCACCAGCGCAGGGCGGCCCGCAGTCAGGGTACCGGTCTTGTCGAAGGCGGCGCTGCGTACCTTGGCGAGCTGCTCAAGCACGGCGCCGCCCTTGACCACCACACCCTCTGTGGATGCACGGGACATGCCGCCCAGGAAGGCGACCGGCACGGCAATCAGCAGGGGACAGGGGGTGGCGAGCACCAGGACCTGGGCGAAACGCACCGGATCCCCGGACACCGCCCAGGCGATCCCGGCAATCAGCAATGAAAGCAGGGTGAAGGGAACCGCGAACTTGTCGGCCAAGCGCACCACCGGCGCCTTGGAATCCTGAGCCTGCCGCACCAGCGCGATGATCTGCTGGTACTGGCTGTCGCCGCTGCGCCGCAGCGCCTGCAGGTACACGGCCTGCGACCCGTTGACCGAACCCGACATCACCTCGGAACCCCTGGCATGGACCACCGGAACCGGTTCTCCGGTCAGCGAGGATTCGTCGAAGCTTCCAGCCTCGGAACGCATCAGGCCGTCAACCGGCACCAGCTCGCCGGGGCGCACCAGCAGCAGGTCCCCGACTTCCACCTGCTCCACCGGGACGTCGGTGACATCCTGGCCGGATTCGTCGGCAGCGAGGTGGGCCTGCAGGGGAGAGCGGTCAAGCAGCGCGGAGAGCTCGCCGGTGGCCCGGCGCTGGGCGAAGTCCTCCAGGGCTTCGCCGCCGGAAAGCATCAGCACGATGATCAGGGAGGCCAGGTACTCACCGACCAGCAGGCAGGCGATGATCGCCACCAGCGCCAGGATATCCAGCCCGTAGCGGCCGCGCAGCAGATCCTTGACCATTCCCGTGCCGATCCACAGCACGGCGACTGCGATGGCAGTCCATGCGATCCACCGGCTGGCGGTGTCCATGCCGGCCAGGGCCGTGGCACCGGTGGCCAGCAGGGCGATGACCGCAACGGCCAACAGCGGATAGCGTCGAATCTGTTGTCCCAGCTTCACGATGTCTCCCTATCGACTGGTCAGCGCCTGTGAACCGAATGATCTCACCATAGCAACGATGGCCGGTACGGAGCCGGGATAAGTTCGTGGATGAAGTTCAACGGGCCAGTCGTGCCGGAAATATCAGACAGCTTTTCTCATCCGCCTAGGAGTCCTGGCCGGGATCCTGGTCCTCGGACATCCAGCGGCGGTTCGTTTCCTTCGCTGGACCCTTGATGAGCTTGTAGACCACGACGGCCAGAACCACGGTGACAATCAGCGGGACAATGTAGAGGACAATGACTTCAAACGCGTTGGGTATCAATGGATTCATGGATCCTACACTACGGGCCGGGATGCCGGCCGCGCCGGAACCAGCGCCTGGGACCTGGGCCGAACCCCGGTTAAAGCAACAGCGGGGAGGCCCGAAGGCCTCCCCGCTGTGATGAAGCATTTTTACTTCTGGAACTCCGAAGCGGAGGCAACCAGTTCCTCGGCCTTGTCGCCGCGGCCCATGATGTGCATCGGCACTGCGAAGGCGATGATGGTCAGGCCGAAGCAGAGGATGGACGGGATCCAGGCGTTTTCAAAAGACCAGAACGACAGCGAGTACAACGCGCCTGCGAAGACTGCGAAGAAGATAACGAAGGCGACCAGGTTGCCTGCCAGGCGACCTTCACCGGAATGGGCAGTGTTCTTGCCGTTCGAGTACACTTTTGCTCCTTGTTGGCTTTCGGTGCGGCTGCCTAGTAGCTGGAACCGCTTTGCTCTCCCTCTAGGATAGCAACTCCTGAGCTGGAACCTAGCCTTGTTGCACCGGCTTCGATCATTGCACGCGCGGTTTCCAGGCTGCGCACGCCGCCCGAAGCCTTCACACCCATCTCGGGGCCGACAGTGCGGCGCATCAGGGCCACGTCTTCCACGGTGGCGCCGCCGGTGGAGAAACCGGTGGAGGTCTTGACGAAATCGGCACCGGCGGCCTTGGCTGCTTCGCAGGCCAGGACCTTCGCGTCCTCGGTCAGCAGGCAGGTCTCGATGATGACCTTCAGGATCGCTCCGCCCTCGTGGGCGGCCTGGGCGATGGCGAAGATCTCATTGACCAGTGCGTCGCGGTCCCCGCGCAGTGCGGCGGCGATGTCGATGACCATGTCGATCTCGTTCGCGCCGTCGGCAACGGCCTGGGTGGTTTCGAACACCTTGGTGGCGGTGGCGGAGGCGCCCAGGGGGAATCCGATCACCGTGCAGGTCAGGACGTCCGAGCCCTCCAGCTCGCGGGCGACAGTCGAAGTCCACACCGGGTTCACGCACACGGACTTGAATTCGTACTTCTTGGCTTCCTCGCAGATCGCCACGATCTGCTCGCGCGAGGCGTTGGCCGCCAGCAGGGTGTGGTCGATGTAGCCGGCGATGTCGCGGGCGCTTAGTTCAGTCATGATGTCCTCGAATTGTTGGTGCCGCGTTCTGTGGCGGCAGGTATTAATTGGCGTTCAGGTACGCGGCCAGTTGTTCCTTGATGGCCAGGACCTGGGTCGTGGCATCGAGGCGCGCCTGGGCGACCTGTTCGATGTCATCCACCGGCTCGATGGTTTCCAGGTAGCACTTCAGCTTCGGCTCGGTTCCCGACGGGCGGATGATGACCCGCGCACCGGAGAAGGTGTGCAGCACCATGGCATCGGTGGCCGGGAGCTTCTCGGAGCCCTGGGAGAGGTCGGTGACCTCGCTGACCGCGGATCCGCCCAGATGCTCCGGGGGATTGGTGCGGATCTTGTCCATGAGCACTGGAATCTGCGCTAGGTCGGTGAAGCGCAGGGAGAGCTGGTCGGTCACGTGCACGCCGTGGCGGGCTGCCAGCTCATCCAGCCGCTGCGGGATGCTGCTTCCGGCGGCCTTCAGCTGCGCGGCCAGGTCTGCGAGCATCACGCCGGCGGAGATGCCGTCCTTGTCGCGGACCAGATCCGGGGCGACGCAATAGCCCAGCGCCTCCTCGTAGCCGAAGCCCAGGTTCTCCACGCGGGAGATCCACTTGAAGCCGGTCAGGGTTTCCTCATGCTCGCGCCCTGCATCCTTGGCGATGGCAGCCAGCATGCGCGAGGAAACGATGGAATTGCCCAGCTTGCGGCCCTCGGGCAGGCGGGTGGCCAGGTGGTCGCCCAGCAGCCAGCCCACTTCGTCGCCGCGCAGCATGCGCCAGGCGCCCTGGTCCTCCACTGCCGCGGCGCAGCGGTCGGCGTCCGGGTCGTTGGCGATCACCAGGTCCGCCCCGACTTCGCGAGCCAGTTCCAGCGACAGGTCGATGGCGCCCGGCTCCTCGGGGTTGGGGAACTTCACGGTGGGGAACTCGGGGTCCGGATGCTCCTGCGCGGCGACCATGTGCACGTCGCTGAATCCGGCGTTCAGCAGGGCTTGGCGCATGGTGTGCCCGCCCACGCCGTGCATGGCGCTGACCACCACGCGCAGCTGGTCGCGGTCCGGCTGCGCTTCGATGACCGGGCCGATGGCGGCCAGGTACTCGGCTTCGATATCGCCCTCGGCGCCCGTGGCGGGCAGCACCAGCCATCCGGAGTCCGCCTGCGGGATCCGCGAGACCGGCTGCTCGTGGTCGATCAGCTCCGCGATCCGGGCGTCGACGGGGGAGACGATCTGCGCACCGCGGCCGGCGTCGTTAGAGGCGCGGCCGCCGACGTAGACCTTGTAGCCGTTGTCGCGCGGAGGGTTGTGGCTTGCGGTGACCATGACGCCGGCTTCCGCAGCAAAGCGGCGTACCGCCCAGGCCAGCACCGGGGTGGGCAGCGGCGCTGGCATCAGCAGCACCTCGAAGCCCGCGGCGGTGAATACGGCGGCCGAATCCCGGGCGAATACGTCCGAGTTGTAGCGGGCATCGAAGCCGATGACCACTTTCGGGGTGTAGGCCCCGTCGGCTTGCTGCTCAAGGAAGCGGGCGATGCCCGCTGCGGTGCGCAGCACCACGACGCGGTTCATCCGCATGGGTCCTGCGCCCAATTCGGCGCGCAGCCCGGCGGTGCCGAATTCCAGCACCCCGCTGAAGCGGTCGGCCAGGTCCTCCATTGCCGCGGCGTCGGTCCCCGCGCGGGAAACCAGCTCCTGCAGCTCGGTGCGGGTCGCCTCGTCCGGGTCCGCGGCCGCCCAAGCGGTCGCAGTCTCAAGCAGCTGGCCCTGTGCGGATACGTTTTCCATTCTTCTCCCTGCCTAGTTCTTACTCACACGCGCGTTACGAAGCGGCGACCGGTTGGCCGCCGCCCCGGCCCGGGCCTAGAGGCGGGCGATGATCTGCGCCAGGAGCTTGGAAATGCGCGGGCCGGCGGCCTGGCCGGCTTCGATGACTTCCTCGTGGCTCAGCGGCACCGGGCTGATGCCGGCAGCCAGGTTGGTCACCAGGGACATGCCGAAGATCTCCATGCCTGCATGGCGTGCGGCGATGGCTTCCAGCGCGGTGGACATGCCCACCAGGTCGGCGCCGATGCGCTTGGCCATCTGCACCTCGGCAGGGGTCTCGTAGTGCGGGCCGGTGAACTGGGCGTACACGCCCTCGTCCAGGGTGGAATCGACCTCGCGGGCGATGCCTCGGATGCGCGAGGAGTACAGGTCGGTCAGGTCGACGAAGGTCGCGCCCTCCAGCGGGGAGGCAGCGGTCAGGTTGATGTGGTCGGAGATCATGACCGGGGTGCCCGGGGCCCAGTTTTCGTTCAGGCCGCCGCAGCCGTTGGTCAGCACCAGCTGGGTGCAGCCTGCAGCCGCCGCGGTGCGGATCGGGTGGACCACCGCGCGCACGCCGCGGCCTTCGTAGAAGTGGGTGCGGGCGCCGAGCACCAGCACGCGCTTGCCGGATTCGGTCAGGATCGAGGAAATGGTGCCCTTGTGGCCTGGGACCGCGGCGGCGTGGAAGCCCGGAATCGTGGTGGCGTCCAGCGTGTGGGTGGTTTCGCCGACCAGCTCTGCGGCCTGTCCCCAGCCGGAGCCCAGGACCAGGGCGATGTCATGCTTTGCTACTCCGGTCTGCTCGGCGATCGCCTGGGCAGCCTCGGCAGCGAGAACTTGTGGGTCATTATGCATATCAGTCACGTGAAATACGCTACCGTCCACAAGGCGCTTTGTCAGGCGAAACCAGTGCTTCACAACCAAAATCACGCCCGGCGGCCAACGGCGGCGATGTGCGCAATATCCGCCCATGGTGAACAATAGGAAGCGTGAGCGCAGAACGTAGGAATGAAGCAACCCGATTGGTAATTCTCGGCGGCGGTCCCGGCGGCTATGAAGCGGCCATGGGCGCGGCCCAGCTGGGAGCCAATGTCACCGTGGTGGAACGTGCGGGCATGGGTGGTTCAGCCGTGCTGACCGACGTTGTGCCGTCGAAGACCCTGATCGCCACCGCGGACGCGGTGCGCCGCGTCAAGCACGCGGAGACCTTCGGCGTCCACGTGGACGGACTGGATTCGGCAGTAACCGACTTTTCGGTGGTCAACCACCGGTTGCTGGCCCTTGCCAAGGAGCAGTCCGGTGATATCCGCACCACCCTCGAACGTGCCGGCGTGCGCATCATCATTGGCGAAGGCCGCCTGGTGGACAACCGCACCGTCCAGGTTTCCCGCCCCGACGGATCCGAGCAGACCGTCGAAGCCGACGCGATCCTGCTGTCGGTCGGCGCCCATCCGCGTGAGCTTCCGACCGCGAAGCCGGACGGGGAGCGCATCTTCAACTGGACCCAGATCTACAACATGAACGAGGTGCCCGAGCACCTGATCGTCATCGGTTCCGGTGTCACCGGTGCCGAGTTCGCCTCCGCCTACAACCTGCTGGGCGCCAAGGTGACCTTGGTCTCCTCGCGCGACCGCGTGCTTCCAGGCGAGGACGCGGACGCGGCCGGCGTGCTGGAGGACGTGTTCAAGTCCAATGGCGTGAACGTCGTGGCCCAGGCCCGCGCCGAAGGCGTGGAGCGCAAGGGCGACAAGGTCTTCGTGACCCTGGCCGACGGCCGCGTGCTGGAAGGCAGCCACTGCCTGGTCGCAGTGGGTTCCATTCCCAACACCGAAGGCCTGGGCCTGGAAGAGGCCGGCGTGCAGCTGACCAAGTCGGGACACATCCAGGTTGACGGCGTATCCCGTACCACCGCCACCAACATCTACGCCGCCGGCGACTGCACCGGTGTGTTCGCGCTGGCTTCCGTCTCCGCCATGCAGGGACGCATCGCCGTCGCCCACCTGCTGGGCGACTCGGTCAAGCCGCTGAACCTCGACCTGGTGGCCTCCAACATCTTCACCTCCCCGGAGATCGCCACCGTCGGCGTGACCCAGCGGGCCGTGGCCGAAGGCAAGTACCAGGCCAACATCATCAAGGTCGACCTGAACACCAATGCCCGCGCGAAGATGATGAACGTGGACCAGGGCTTCGTCAAGATCGTTTCCCGCAAGGGGTCCGGAACCGTCATCGGCGGCGTGGTCGTGGCGCCGCGCGCCAGCGAACTGATCTTCTCTTTGGCTCTCGCCGTGCAGAATTCGCTGCATGTGGATGACGTGGCTGAGACCTTCACGGTCTACCCGTCGCTCTCCGGCTCGTTGGCCGAGGCGGCACGCCGCCTGCATCGCCACAGCTAAGCGCCGCATGCGCAGAGCCGCCGTTCTTCCGACTTCCGGACGAGCGGCGGCTCTTCTCGTTTGTGACCTCGACTAAAACTGACTTGTTGCCAGGCTCTTCCTAAGACGCCATTGCTCTGATATTGGAGTATGCGAATACATTACAAATCGTGCCGGATTCGAGGGTATGCGTATTTTCGCAAGTGGGATGTCGAATAAAGGGTTAGAGATTGACGCAATCGAATGAGTTGTCCAAATGCTGGACATGGATATCCGTATGCTGAGCACCCGGGCATAGGATTGTTACATTCGATTCTCGCTCATCACTAAGGAGACGCCTCCATGTCGAAGGCCAACCCCGCGGTAGCGCCTAAGGAGAATACCCGTGGCCGGGTGCTGTTCGCCAGCATGATCGGCACCACGGTCGAGTTCTTCGACTTCTACGCGTATGCCACTGCATCTGTGCTGGTTTTCCCGGCCCTGTTCTTCCCGAATGCCACGACGATCAATGCGATCCTCTCCTCGTTCGCCATCTTCGGCGTGGCCTTCCTGGCCCGCCCGCTGGGCTCGGTCGTCTTCGGCCACTATGGCGACAAGCTGGGCCGCAAGGGCACCCTGGTCGCGTCCCTGCTGCTGATGGGCATCTCCACCTTCCTGATCGGCTTCCTGCCGCCGGCCCAGGGCATGTGGACAGTGCTGGCCCCGCTGGCGCTGGTGCTGCTGCGCTTCGCCCAGGGCCTGGCGCTGGGCGGTGAATGGTCGGGCGCCGCGCTGCTGGCCACCGAGAACGCCCCGAAGAACAAGCGCGCCGTCTACGGCACCTTCCCGCAGCTGGGAGCCCCAGTCGGCTTCATCATCGCCAACCTGATGTTCGTTTTCCTGCAGACCTCGCTGACGCCAGAGCAGTTCATGGCCTGGGGCTGGCGCATTCCGTTCTACTTCTCCGCAGTCATGGTCATCATCGGCCTGTGGGTCCGTCTGAAGCTGGTTGAATCGCTGTCCTTCCAGAAGGTGGTTTCCCAGGACAAGGTCCTTAAGTCGCCGTTCAAGGCGACCATGAAGCACCATTGGCGCCCGGTTGTCGCCGGCACCTTCATCATGGTGGCCACCTACGTGCTGTTCTACCTGATGACTTCCTTCACCCTGACCTACGGCACCGCCCCGGCCACCGAGGAAGCGGCCCGTGCCGCGGCCGAGGCCAAGGGCAAGGTCTTCGACGCGGCAGGATTCGTTCCGGGCCTCGGCATCGACCGTCCGGTCTTCCTGACGATGCTGATCATCGGCGTAGTGTTCTTCGGCATCTTCACCGTGGCCTCCGGCCCGCTGGCCGAGAAGTTCGGCCGCCGCAAGTTCCTGATCTGGGTCACCGTGGCCATCCTGATCTTCGGAGCCGGCTGGACGCTGTTCTTCGGACCGGGCCAGGGCGCCGCCATGGTGGGCCTGATTGTCGGCTTCACCCTGATGGGCCTGACCTTCGGCCCGATGGCCGCCTACCTGCCGGAGCTGTTCCCGTCGAACGTCCGCTACACCGGGTCGGCCATCGCCTACAACATGTCCTCCGTGATCGGCGCGGCCCCGGCCTCCTTCGTGGCCATCGCACTGTGGAACGCCGGTGGCGGCAACACCGTGGGCGTGGGCATCTACCTGGCCATCGGTGCAGTCCTGACCTTGATCGCGCTGTTCATGACCCGGGATACCTCGGACGTGGACATGGAAGAGTTCGTCGAGTAATTCGTCGCGGCTCCGCCTGATAAAACAATCGAAAGGCTCGCGTCAACCCGTTGGGGTTGATGCGGGCCTTTCGCCCGCTTAAGCAGGCAATGCCCACCCTGTAACTCGGTTCCATGCACACAGCGGTATTTTCTCTGGGACAAGGCCTCGGGCCGGCAGCCCTTACAAACGACGTTCGAACGTGGAAGCATGGCAGTGTCGCGCCAAACATCCAGAGGTGAGGATCCAGCATGAGAATCGCAGTGGCCGGAGGGACCGGCGTTATCGGGAAACAAGTTGTCGAGCAGGTTCTTGCGGCAGGGCACGAACCGGTTGTGTTGTCGCGTTCAGCGGGTTGCGACCTGACCAATGAGCACTCAGTGCGGCAATGGCTTGTCGACTGCTCCGCGGTGATCGATGTTTCGGGATCGTCAACCACCAGCGCCTCGGCCTCCATGCGCTATTTCACGCAGTCCACCGCCAACCTCCTGATCGTCGGCCGCGAGTCCGGAGTGGAAAACCATGTGGCGCTGTCCATCGTCGGCGCGGCTCAGATCGACGCCGGATACTATGCGGGCAAGGCGGCGCAGGAGCGGATGCTGCGCGTCCTGCCCGGCGGCTACACCTTGCTGCGCACCACCCAGTTCCATGAATTCGTGGGACAGAACATCAACAGAATGTCGGCTGGACCGGTCCAGGTGGCGCCCAAGATGCGCCTGCAGCCGATTGCCGGTAGCGAGGTGGCGCAGGCACTGGTTGAACTGGCGGTGCAGCCAGCGGCGGGAATCGTGCAGGATCTGGCAGGCCCCAAGGAAGAATGGATGCCGCAGCTCTTCGCCCAGTATTTGGCCAGGCAGAACCAGTCGCCGAAAATCATCGAGGTGCCCTTGCCCGGCGCAATGGGCAAGGCCATGCGCGACGGCGGGATCCTGCCGGGGCCTGGAGCCAGGCTGGGCACCGAATCCTATACCGAATGGTTAGGCAGGCAATAGCAGGCGTGGGTGGTGAACTAACGAATCGCAGGTCGGCGAAGAACCGCTACCAGTCCGATGACAGCAACAAGTGCAGCAATCCCGCTGGCCACGTATAAGGGCTCTTCCAAGGTGAAAGCGGCGTCGGAGTTCCAATCGTAGAATGTGTCGCCGACGGAGTTCATGTTTGCGAAAGAGAAGGAGAAGTATGCCGGAGCTCCCAGCGCGATTATCGCTCCCCAGGAAGCCAGCGCGGCCCAGTTTGAGGCAATGAACCGGCGCTGTGAAACAAGGAATCCCCAGCCCATCGCCAACACCACGCCCAACGACGCGAAGACGATTCCTCCGTTCTTCGAGTAATTCTGCTCGGCCCGGCGCATTTCAGCGACAGTTTCCTCTAGCGGCAATTCACTTGCTGCGGTGACAGCCCAATCATTCATCAAGAATGCGCCGAAAAGCGCTTGCAGGCAGATGACGAGCACACCAAAAATAACCACGCCGCTTCGCATTTTTTCAGTCTAGCGGGAGAGTGAACGGGCAAGGTTCTTTGTCGCCGACGCGCTATCGTTGCAGTCCCTGAAAGGGCCGCTGTGGAGCGGCAACGGCTGCCATCAGGTACCGCTGGGTTTCATTCCGTCTCGCCGGGATTCTCGGCCTGATATCGCCCTACGTGTCATGTCCGCCATGGCGGGCGGCTTTCCGGGATACACAATGTTTCGTGGCCAGGCAACTACTCTGGCTTCATGGACTACATGACGCCCAGCAAGACGCAGCGCGCCTTGCTCGACAAGCTCATCGCCGCGGCTGAACCCGGACTTGCCGCTGCCCTGCAGAGCCAGTTCGAGGGAGCCTTGGTAGCCCCGGAGGAACACTGCTCGGAATGCTTCAAGCTGAAACCCGCCAATCGCAGTGTCCGTTTGCCCCGAGGCGTTGGCCGCCCGGTGTCCTTTGACATAGCTGAAACCGCGGAGGCGACGACGGCTGTGGACGTCCTGCTCTGGCATGAGGGCGGTTACATCGAGTCAGTGGAGATCAGCTGGGTGGGCGATGCGCACCCGAAGCTGGAAGACATAGATCTGGAATCCCGTTGATACGCAACGGCCGCCGCGACCCGAAGTTACCGGGTGGCGGCGGCCGTTGCGTGAGCTGCCGGGAGCTCCGGCAGCGCCAAGCGTTTTACTTTTCGTCGCTGATCGTGGCGATCACGGCGCCCGACGAAAGGGTTTCGCCCGGGGTGACTTCCAGACCCGAGATGATGCCATCGCGGTGCGCGGTGATTGGCTGTTCCATCTTCATGGCTTCCAGCACCACAATCAGGTCGCCCTCGGAGACCTCGGCGCCGTTCTCCACGGCAACCTTCACGATGGTGCCCTGCATCGGGGAGCGCAGCTCGGCGCTGTTGGCCCCGGCGGCGCCGGCGGCCTTGCGGCCCGGCTTGCGCTTCTTCTTGGCTGCGGTGCTCTTCTCCGCGCCGTTGGAGGATGCCGAGCCCAGCGATGCCGGCAGGGTCACCTCCAGGCGCTTGCCGCCCACCTCGACGGTCACCGAGGTGCGCTCGGTGTCCTGTTCCTCGGCCTGCTCGGTCGGGAACGGATGCGGGGCGATGAAGGTGTCGAATTCGGTCTCGATCCAGCGCGTGTGCACACGGAACGGGCCCTCGGCCGGAACGAAGGCCTGGTCGCTCATGACGGCGCGGTGGAACGGCAGCACGGTGGCCATGCCCTCGATCTGGAATTCCTCCAGAGCGCGGCGGGCGCGGGCGGCGGCGATCTCGCGGGTCGGGCCGGTGATGATCAGCTTGGAGATCATCGAGTCGAAGTTGCCCGAGACGCTCTCGCCCTGCTCGATGCCCGAGTCGACGCGCACGCCGGGGCCCGACGGGAGGGTCATCTTGGTGATGGTGCCGGGGGTTGGCATGAAGCCGCGGCCTGCGTCCTCGCCGTTGATGCGGAACTCGAAGGAGTGGCCGCGCAGCTCGGGGTCGCCGTAGCCCAGATCTTCGCCGCGGGCGATGCGGAACTGCTCGCGCACCAGGTCCATGCCGGCGACCTCTTCGGAAACCGGGTGCTCGACCTGCAGACGGGTGTTGACCTCCAGGAAGGAGATGACCCCGTCCTGGCCCACCAGGAATTCGCAGGTGCCGGCGCCGGAGTAGTTGGCCTCGCGCAGGATGGCCTTGGACGACTCGTACAGGCGGGTGATCTGCTCCTCGCTCAGGTAGGGGGCCGGAGCCTCTTCCACGAGCTTCTGGTTGCGGCGCTGCAGCGAGCAGTCGCGGGTGGACACCACCACGACGTTGCCGTGCACATCGGCCAGGCACTGGGTTTCCACGTGGCGCGGGGCATCGAGGAAGCGTTCGATGAAGCATTCGCCGCGGCCGAAGGCCGCCACGGCCTCGCGGACTGCGGATTCGTAGAGCTCGCCGATTTCCTCGCGGTTGCGCACGACCTTGATGCCGCGTCCGCCGCCGCCGTAGGCAGCCTTGATGGCCAGCGGTAGGCCGTGCTCGTCGGCGAAGGCGTAGACTTCCTCGGCCGACTCGACAGGATCCTTGGTGCCCGGGACCAGCGGCGCGCCGACTTTCTCCGCGATGTGGCGCGCCTTGACCTTGTCGCCCAGCTTGTCGATGGCCTCCGGCGATGGGCCGATCCAGGTCAGGCCGGCATCGATGACCGCCTGGGCGAACTCGGCATTCTCCGAGAGGAAGCCGTAGCCCGGGTGGATTGCGTCGGCGCCGGAGCGCTCTGCCGCATCAAGGATCTTCTCAATGCGAAGGTACGATTCAGCAGCGGTGGTGCCGCCCAGCGCATAGGCCTCGTCGGCCAGGCGCACGTGCAGGGCATCGCGGTCGGAGTCTGCATAGACGGCAACCGACTCGATTCCCTCATCGCGGGCGGCACGGATAATGCGCACTGCAATTTCGCCGCGGTTGGCGATAAGTACCTTCGTCAATGGATTCATCATGAACCTTGTCTTCAAAAATTGGGGTTTCTCATCTAGGAGCCTATCGTTTTTGTGGGAACTATATGTAGTTAACCGCTCAAACCCGGGTGTTTGGCCAGAAACTTTGGAGGATTCCTACAAAATGTGCCTGCTGATGGAGAAAGCGTCGGTCAATGATTAATTGACGCCTACAACAGGTTTCCGCCCGTCCCGGTCCCTGCGATTCAGGCGCGGGCACGGTGGCGGCGCACGGCAGCGCGATTCGCGCAGCGCACTGAGCAATAGCGCTGGCGTCCGTTGCGGGTCATGTCTACCACGACGTTGGTACACGGGGAAGCTTCGCAGCGGTGCAGGCGATGCATGCCGCGCGTGGTCAGGTGCAGCGCGGTGCCGGTGCAGATGACCGATCTGAGTACTTGGGGCATGCTTTGGCCATCGTCGCGGTAGTGCAGATGCCAGCCCTCGTTGTCGTGGTCGACCAGGCGCGGATAGGCGGCGGCCGAAGCCAGTTGGGTGTTGAGCAGCCGCCCGCGCTCCAGGTCCGAGGGTGCATCGACCACGGCAAGCCAATCGTCAATCACCGAACGCACCTGGGCATGGTCGTCGGGCAGCCGCGGGAAGGGCATAGTCATGCCTACCTCGCGGGTGCGTTCCTCGATGCCGTCACGGTCCGAAGGCCAATGATTGGCCAGGGAAGACGCGAGCAGGACGGCGTATTCTCCGTAAGGGTTGAGTTGCATAAGGATATTACACCATGCTGAACTCATGACGAACACAGCCAAGGCAGAACAGCCGGAAACCTTGAACCACCGCGCATGCGACGAGCACAGCTGGGAAGTCGAATCCCGGCACTGGACTTCCGAAGGCGAGGTGGTCTACACGCAATGCAGCGCTTGCGTTACCCGCCGCATGCAGCTGCGGCCAGTTGCGCAGCAATTATCGATGGGCAGCCATGAATTGCGTCTATAACTCGACGGGACGCGCCGGCGCCCCGGCCTGCTAGCGCGTCACGACGTGCGGAATGAAATTCGCGAAGTTGTCGGTGATCGGCCCGTGGCTTTCGCGGATGGCCAGCCCCGAAGGCTCGCCGTCGATCATCCAGACGCCCAGCACCGTGCTGACATCCTTGCGCTCGTCCTCGCGGTGGAAGACCGGCGGCAGGGCGAGTTCCTGGAGGATGAACCCTTCCTCGCCGTAGCCCTGTACCTCGCCCAGGGTGAGTTCCCCGTTGGGGCTGTGCAGGGTGATGTCCGCGCCTTCCCGGCTGAGCAGCGGTTTGCGCACGTAGCCCAGGCGTTCCAGATATGACGGCTGCTGGCCCTCGAACCAGGCAGGCAGCAGGTACTGCGAGCGGTCCGGGTCGTTGCCGAAGAGCTTCCACAACACCGGCAGGATGGCCTTGGTGCTCCACAGCATCTTGTAGGGCGGTTCGATCCAGATGGTGCCGCCCTGGTAGGAGGCGCCGTTGAACCCGGAATCAAGCATGTCGTTGAACAGGGCATCGGCGTGCTCGCTGTGGACCATGTGTTCCCACGGGTAGAGCTTGAAGATGACCTGGATAGCCGGTCCGTCTTCCCCGGCGCGGTAGCGCCCTTCGCCGTCTACCCACAGGTTCTCGATATAGATGGTCTCGGTACGGTAGCCGGCCGCGGCGCAGGTGTCGCGCAGCACCAGCGTATTCATCTCATCCTCGTGGGAGGTGTCTTCCGCGCTGCAGGCGAAGTAGACCGTGGGCATGCTGCCGATCTTGCGGGTAATCAATTCCAGGTTGCGCTGCCAGGCGACAACGAGGTCCTCGTACATGTTGGTCCACTGGGTGGCGCCGAGGTTGCGGTTGTCCTCGAACCATTGCCACTGCACGAGGGATTCGACCAGCGAGGTCGGGGTGTCGGCGTTGAACTCGTAGAGCTTCGGGATGCGCTGGTCTGCTTCCGGATGGTCCAGTCCGCCGAAGCGGAAGTCGAAGCGTCCGTACACCGAGCCGCAGGCAGGCTCCTCGTTCCAGCTGTCGATGATCGCGCGCATGGCGCGGCGGGGAATACCGAATCGTGCAAGGTCGGCGGCGCCTGAGGGGGAGAGCAGGTAGTCCCCGGCCTCCTCCAGCATCGCGAAGACCGATGCCGAGGCGCGGTGCAGGACCTCGATTTCCTTAGGCGACAGCTCGTAGTAGGCGTCATCGCGCCAATAGCGGTAGAGCTCGGGAGACGTGCTCACCCGATCCTCATGGGTGTAGACCAGCCCGGCCGCATTGACCTTGGCAAGGTAGTCCGGGCGGGCGGTAGTCATTTTGCGCTGCATCGTGCTTAGCCTCCCGAAGACCCGCCGCCGAAGCCGCCCGAATGGCCGCTGCCGCTGTTCTGCTTGGAAGTCGAGTTCTGCTTGGAGGGCGAGCCGAATCCGGCCGGCTTGCCGGTGGACGCCGAGTAGCCGTTGCGCACGGTGCCGGACAGGCCTGCCTTGCTGCGGGCGGCCGCATCATCGGAGCGGAAACGCTGGGTTGACTGCGACGGATCGAGCTTGGTGCCCGGGCGCAGGCCGCCGACGTAGCGGCCGATCATGAAGAACATCAGCGCGGTGCCGATTCCGGGCCCGTGGTGTTGCGTGGAAGTCTGCTGGGCGTCATCGCACTGGGTCTCATCGACAATGACATTGTCTTCATCCACGCAGTACACCGTGTCCTCTGCGGCCGCAGTGCTGGGGTCTGGGGTGGACTCGAAACCGGAGTCGCTGCCGCAGCTGGTCAACACCAGCGCCGCAGCGGTGGCTACCGCTGGCAAGGTGAATCGTCGTTGGACGTTCAAGATCTAGGTACTTTCTGAAGGGAATAGGATTCCTACAGCCATGCTATCTAGTTCAGGCAGCAGGTCGGTGCAATGACAGCACTTGCCGCCGCGCGCAACTACCGGGACTGCTCACACCGGGCCGCAGCTAGACGCCGACACCTGGAGCCGATAACCGCTGCCTGCGGCCGGGGGATACCCGGTGATTGTTCCAGCAACCAGCCGCCAACGAGGTAACGATTCTGACTCGTTTTCGAGCAATCAAACGCTGTCCTCACGCTCTCCGATAGGCTCTGGTCAACGGGAACTAAGGAGCATGCCTAGTGAGAATCCGTTTTCTTGGCCCGGCCCTGCTGCTCGGCATGAGCGTCGCAATGCTCTCCGGCTGCGCAAGCGGTTCGGGCATTCCCGCCATCCACCAGCAGGCGCAGGAAGAAGACCGTTGGCCCGGCGACCAGGCATTGCTTTCCGACAGCGGCATGGCCGTTGACACGTCCAGGCTGCTGGCCAGCCACAATGACTTGGACTACTACGTCGCCACCTCCGAAGACCAAAAGATGGCATGCCTGTTCAAATTCGAGCACGCTGATCCCAGTGAAGGGGCGATGGGTGGATGCGGCGGGCTGGGCGGAACAGATTTTATCGTCGAATTTTCAACGCCCGAGGGCCACACGGCACTCGTGCGCAATGACGCCGAGATCCGCAATTACGAGTCCAAGGGATAGCAGCAAATCCACGAGAACATCTTCATCAAGGGTCCCTGACCGAACCACAAAGCGGAGCCTGCCACGAAGAATTCGTGGCAGGCTCCGCTTTGTGGTGATCTAGCTGGATGCTACTTCCAGAGGTCGATGATCTGCACTCCCGCTTGGCCCAGCAGGGCGCGAAGCGTGGAAACGTCCAGCCCCACAACGTTCTGGAAATTTCCCTCGATTGACTCGATGAAGGAAGCCGCCAGTCCGTCAATGGTGAATGCCCCGGCGCAGGGCAGCGGCTCCCCGCTGGCCACGTAGGCTTCGATCTCCGCCTCGCTGACCTTGGAAAAATGCACCACGGTGGAGGAGATCCGGCCCTGGGCCGCCTCCGGGTTGGCCGTGTCGATGAGCCAGTGGCCCGAGTGCAGGACTCCGGTCGAACCGCTCAGCTGCTGCCAGCGCTCGCGCGCCACCTCGGGAGTGTGCGGTTTGCCGTAGGCCACGCCGTCCAGCTCGAACACCGAATCGCAGCCGAGCACCAGGGTGCCTTCCCGGTGGTCAGCGGCTGCGACATCCTCCGCCTTGGCCTTGGCCAGCAGCAACGCTGTTTGCGCCGGAGTCCGCGGGCCGAGCTCGTCCACTGCGGACTGGAGCACTGCATCCTCATCGACATTCGACACCTGGGTATCGAACGCCAGACCTGCATCGGTGAGCACCTTCTTGCGGCCCCAGGACGCGGAGGCGAGCAGCAAGCGCGCCGGAGTCTCTACGACTTCACTCATACGGTGACATCCTCCTTGGCGCCGGCGGCGCCGCCATGCGGGTTGTTGTTGTCCTCGGCCTCAAGCATGGCGTTCAGCTTGGAGCCTTCCACGTCTACATCCGGCAGGATCTTGTCCAGCCACTTCGGAAGGTACCAGGCTTTGTCGCCGAGCAGGTGCATGAGCGCCGGGATCAGCGTCATGCGCACCACGAAGGCGTCGAAGAGCACACCCACCGCCAGGGCGAAGCCCAGCGGGCGGATCATGGACAGGTGCGAGAACACGAAGCCTGCGAACACCGAGATCATGATCAGCGCGGCGGCTGTGACCACCGGGGCGGCCATGGAGAATCCGGAGCGCACCGCGTCGCGGGCAGGCTCGCCATGGGCGAAGCGCTCCCGCATCGCGGAGACCAGGAAGACTTGGTAGTCCATGGCCAGCCCGAAGAGGATGCCCGTCAGCAGGATCGGCAGGAAGCTGAGCAGCGGGCCGGGCACGTTCACGTCGAAGACGCTGCGCATCCAGCCGAACTGGTAGACCATGACGCTGGCGCCGAAGGCCGCGGCCAGCGACAGCAGGAACCCGCCGGTGGCCAGCACCGGCACCACCACTGAACGGAAGACGAGCAGCAACAGGATCAGCGACAGGCCCACCACGATGGCCAGGTACGGAATCAGCGCCTCGGTGACCTTCTCCGACACGTCGATCTGGGCGGCCACTTGGCCGGTCAGCGAGATCGTGGCGCCGGTGGCGTCATGGACCTTCGAGTAGTCCGCGCGCAGCTGGTGTACCAGCGCCTCGGTGGCTTCCGAGGACGGGCCGTCGGTCGGGATGACCTGGATTGCTGACAGCGTGCGGTCCTCGGTCATGGTCACGGGGATGGCAGCCACCACTCCGTCGTAGTCGCGCAGCATATCCGCCACGTCCAGCGACATGGTGTCGGCGTCGCGCTGCGACAGTCCTTCCGGCAAGTCCGCGAGGACCAGCAGCGGGCCGTTGTAGCCGGCGCCGAACTTGTCGCTGGTCTGCTCGAAGGCCTGGAAGGCCTGCGAGTCGGCCGGCTCGGCACTGCCGTCCGGCAGCGCGGTGCGCATCTGGGCCGAGGGCAGGGCGATGGCGCCGAGCACCACAACCACCAGCAGGACGGCCGGGATGGCCACCTTGGTCACCGTGCGCACCCAGCGCGAGGAGATCGGTTCCTTGATGGTCGGGTTCTCCGCTTCGGCGGCGGCCTTGGCGCGGGCCCGCTTGGAGACCAGCCGGTTGCCGGCCAGCGACAGCAGCGCCGGCAGCAGGGTGATGTTCAGCAGCACCGAGCAGAGCACGGTGAACGCGGCCGAGAGGCCTAGCACGCTCAGGAACGGCAAGCCCGGCACGGTCAGCGCGGCCAGCGCGATGATCACGGTCAGGCCGGCGAAGACCACCGCGTTGCCGCTGGTGCCCACGGCGCGCGCGATGGATTCGCCCACGTCCATGCCGCCCAGCAGCTGGGACCGGTGCCGGTGGATGATGAACAGCGCGTAGTCGATGCCCACCGCGAGACCCAGCATGAGCGCCAGCGCGGGGGTAATCGAGGCCATGTCGATCAGCGAGGAGAACGCCAGGGTGGTGCCGACGCCGGCGCCGACCCCGAGGATGGCCAGCAGCAGCGGAAGCCCCGCGGCGACCAAGGTGCCGAGCATGACCAGCAGCACGATTGCCGCAATCACCACGCCGATGATTTCTGCTGCTCCGAAGATCGAGGAGATATCCTGGATGATCTCCTTGGAGAACAGCACCTCGACGCCATTGGCCTGCGGGCCGGCGGCGATGGCGGTGATCATGTCGCGCTCGGAGGCGGTCAGCGCATCGGTCTGAACCTTGAAGGTCACCTGCGCGACGGCGGTGCTGCCGTCTTCGGAAACGAAGCGCATGCCGTTGCTGGAGTTGACCTGGCGGGAAGCGAACTCTAGTTCGGCCCGCCCCGATTCCAGGTCCTTCCCAGCGGTGGCAATGTCCTTTTCCGCCTGCTCCAGCTCGGCGGATTTTTCCTTGATGGTCGCTTCGCCTTCTTCAAGCTTGGTCTTGGCCGCGGCTAATTCCGCCTTGCCTGCCTCGAACTCCGCCTTTTTCTGGTCGAATTCGGCCTGGCCGGCGTTCAGCTTCGATTGGCCGGCACGCAGCTCGGCCCATCCGCTATTCAGCTTGGCGCGGTTGGTGGCAAGCTCCGACTTGGCGGCGTCCAGCTGGGACTTCGCACCGGTCAGTTCGGTCTTAGCGGACACCAGCTTGCCGCGGTTCTTGTCCAGTTCTGCCTGGCCGGTTTTCAGATCGGCGGCGCCGGAGTCCAGCTGCTTGCGGGCGGCATCCAGCTTGGCCAGCCCGCCCTGGGCGGCATTGACCTGGTCAAGGGACCCTTGGGCTTGGGCGATGCCTTCCTTTGCTTGGTCACGTCCGGCAACGGCTTCTGCCTTCTTGCCTTCCGCTTCCTCCCGTCCGGCGGTGAGCTGCTCCAACATGCCGGTGTACTTGGCGATATCGGCTTCATTGTTCTCTGCCTTCGCCTGGTCCAGCAGCTTCTGAGTCTGGACGATCTGGGTGCTTAGCCCTGCTATGGCAGCCTCTGCCTGCTTGATCCCGGCTTCTGCAGCCGCCAGGCCTTGTTCGGCCTGCTTCAGCCCGGCGGTGGCCTGCTTCTTTCCTTCTGAGAGCTGCGCTTCGACCTTGTCGCGAGGCTGGCCCTGCAGGATGGCTTCCATCCCTGCGGCGTAGTCCTTCTCTCCGGAGTCGATCTTGGCCTGCGCCGCGTCGAGTTTCTTTTCGCCTGCCTGGAACTGCTCCAGACCCTTGTCGTACTGCGCGCGGCCGGCGTTGTATTCCTTGAGACCGGTGTCGTACTTCTTCTGCCCGGCATCCAGCTGGGCCTGGCCGCTGGTCAGCTGCGCTTCGGCCTGCTGCAATTCGGCGCGTCCGTTGGCAAGCTGCGCCGCTGCGGCATCGATCTGAGGCTGCCCCGCGGCGATCTGCTCCTGGCCCTTGTTGTACTCGGCCCAGCCATCGGTGATGCCCTGCTTGGCATCTTCCAGCTGCTGCTTGCCATCGGCGATCTGCTGCTTGCCGTCATCCAGCTTCTTCTGGCCGTCGACCAGCTTCTGCTGCGCCTTGTCCAGTTCCGGCTGCGCGTCATCGAGTTGCTTCTGCAGCTTGAACGGGCTCGTGGCATCCACGACCTGCGGGTGCAAGCCCAGCTGTTCCAAGGAGTCGGCAATCGACTGCTTTTGCGCTTCGTTCAGCGGTTTGCCCGAGCTTTCACGGAACACGATGGAACCGGAGCCGCCGGCAAGATCCGGAAGCTCGTCCTTCATCCGGTCCAGCGTGCGCTGGGTTTCGGTGCCCGGGATGGTGAAGCTATTGGACAGCTGCCCCATGAAGAGACTGGCGGAGACGCCGATGAAGATGAATGCGGCCAGCCACATCGCGATGACGCGGTAGTGGTGCCGATGAGCCCACCGTGCGAGGCGGTAAAGCATTGAAGCCATGGGATTAGTCTTCCTGGAGTGGTAGCGCGGCGGTGGTGGGCAGGGCGGCGAACCCCTCATCGAGGGTCTTCATCGCCTGGGTGATCAGGTGGTGGAACTCGGCAATCTGCTGATCCGACAGTTCCATGGGCGATCCGTTGGGATTGGGAAGCCGTTCGATCCATTCATCGAAGGCTGCCTGCCCCGCACCCAGGATCGCGTGGGTGAAGACTCGGATGGAGAAGCTGTCCGCCTGCGGATAGCGGCGGGCCACCCGCTCGATGACATCGGTGGTGGCGATCTGCCATTCGTCCATATTGGTCGGATAGCAGCCGGTAGGGGAATCCGCTTTGAGGTAGGCGCCGAACAAGGCGACCTGGCCCAGCAGCTTGGCGACCTCGTCGGATTTCAGCGCCAGCACGATGGCCTCGATCAACGGCAGGGTATCGGTCAGCTCGTTGATGGACTCGACCATGGTTTCCAGCACCGCATGCAGCGGGTACGACATGATGGCGTCAACCGTGGGGAAATAATTGAACAGCGTGCGCCGGGAAATGCCGGCGGCCTCCGCGATCTGGGTGGCGGTGATGCCGGCGCCATGCCCTTCGTGCAGAAGCCCCGATGCGGCGGCGACGATCGCCTGCAGGGTGGCTTGCTTGTTTTTTTCGCGGCGATTGCCGACGCTGAGGGAAGTCACATACTTACACTACGTGCAAAGTTGCACCCTGTGCAAAACAAAAATGAGTGCAACGCGCAGTGCGGCACTGATGATTTCGGCTATTCCGTGGTGCGGTTGCCGGTCTGAACTGGATTGGGGGCTCCAGCCATAGCACGGGCTGACAAGCCGGCCAGCCGCTCCAGCGGACCGCGTCCCAGGAAAATGGCCCAGAGGGTGCTTCCGATCAACAGCGCCATCATGGTGAGGGGCAAGGCCGTATCCGACATGAGCATGCCCCCGGGCCCGGCAGCAATAAAATAGCTGACCAGATGGGCGCAGTAGGCGGTCATCGGCATCGAGCCCATGGCGGCCACGGGCAGAGCTATCCAGCGCAGCGGCGCAGCAACCAGAAGACACAGGCCGAGAACGATGAGGGCGAACCCGCCCGAGCCGATAATTTCCGCAGTGGCGCCGGAGTGCGGTTCTGGGCTGAAAAACGCCAGCCATGCGGAGGTCCCGATTTCTTCGGGGCTGATTGTCTGCGCAAGCTCTGCCCAGCCCATGCCGGAGAAATACGAAGCATCGTAGGAGGAGCTATCGGGCCATTGGTCTGAAGAAAGCCCCGGCTCATCCATGCTTTGCCGCTCGGGGACCTCCTCCGGCGGCACGCAGCTCACGTAGGAACCGGGCTCGCCTTCACAGTACATCCCGCCCAGATCGAGTTTCTCTGCCGGCACATACTCGGGCATTGGCATGCTGGAATCACCGATCAGCTCCTCACCGTCAAAGCTTTCTTCCAAGAATGGCGTGACGGATCCCGGCGCGGGGATGAGGGCTGCACCATAGCCGATGAATGCCAGCACCATTCCCGCGGCCAGGAGCTTGCCGGCCGTGGCTGCTGAGGCAAGTCGGAATTGTCCAATGGCCATCCCCGCAAAGATCAGCGCCAGCCAGGCGGCGGCCGAGTAGATGCCGAAGAACGTCAGCATGACTCCGGGGGCGGAGGGTTCCAAGAGGACGGTCTTCAACACTGCTCGTGTGGCGGGGCCCAGCACAGCGCAAATAACCGACAACACCAATAGTTTGCCTGCGCTCCAACGTAGAAAGGGTATTGCCGCTACGTAAAGCACTCCGTAGATCGTCAAGATCACCGCGATGGGAGTGTTCAGCAATTCTAGGACCAGGCCAATGGCAAAGATGAAGGCGCCTCGACCCAACATGGCAAGCCTGATCTGGGGGAGCTCAGCAGCCGAGGGGCGCGACCTGCCTCCTGTCATGAGGCTGATGGAGATGCCCGCCAGCAGGGCGAAAAGGAGAGAAGACCGGCCGTTGGCCAACGCGCCCCAGGTGCCCGGTGCGAACAAGTCGACTTCTTCGGGCATATCAAGGTGCGCGACGACCATTCCCAGAATTGCCAAGCCGCGAGCCAGGTCCAATCCCATGACACGTGGGGGCCGTCCAAAATTCTGCAGCCGGGTTCGGAAGCTTGCCTGGGAATGCGCGGGAGCTACCGGATCTTCGCTCTGTTCGATGGTCGTCACAAGCTGAATCTTATAGTCGATTTCGTGTGTGACCTGTAACAATTTGGATACTTTTATTGCCTTGACATCGCTTTGCCATTTCCCGGCAAGAGCTCTGGGGGGGGGCTTAACTGAAGTGACCACCAAACCCCGAAGGGTTTGGTGGTCAAACGACGGCGAATATTCGGTAGCTAGGCCTTGGCCGGCTCCAGCTCCTCGGAGGAAGCCTCGTCGGCGAACGGGTTGCCGTTGCGCGGCGCGTTGTACAGATCCAGATCCAGGATGTCCTCGCGCTTGGCGACGATGGTCGGGACCAGTGCCTGCCCGGCGACGTTGACCGCGGTGCGGCCCATGTCCACGATCGGATCCACGGCCAGCAGCAGGCCGACGCCGGCCAGCGGCAGGCCCAGGGTTGACAACGTCAGGGTCAGCATCACGATGGCGCCGGTGGTGCCAGCGGTGGCCGCCGAGCCCAGAACCGAAACCAGGGCGATCAGCAGGTAGTCGGCCAGGGTCAGGTCGATCTGGAAGAACTGGGCCACGAAGATCGCGGAGATCGCCGGGTAGATCGCCGCGCAGCCGTCCATCTTGGTGGTGGCGCCCAGCGGCACGGCGAAGGAAGCGTAGCCCGAGGGCACGCCGAGGTTGCGCTCGGTCACGCGCTGGGTCAGCGGCAGGGTGCCGATCGAGGAGCGGGAGACGAAGCCCAGCTGGACCGCCGGCCAGACGCCGGAGAAGTACTGCTTGATGGACAGGCCGTGCAGGCGGACCAGGACCGGGTAGAGCGCGAAGAGCACCAGGGCCAGGCCGACGTAGATCGCCAGGGTGAACTTGCCCAGCGCGCCGATGGTGTCCCAGCCGTAGGTGGCGACGGCGTTGCCGATCAGGCCCACGGTGCCGATTGGCGCGAGACGGATGATCCACCACAGCACCTTCTGGATGATGGCCAGGATCGATGCGGAGAAGTTCAGGAACGGCTCGGCGGCCTTGCCGACCTTCAGTGCCGCCACGCCCACGGCGATGGCGATCACCAGGATCTGCAGCACGTTGAAGCTGACCGAGGTGCTGGCGACGCCGTCCTCCATACGGGTGCTGGCGCCCAGGCCCAGGAAGTTCGACGGGATCAACCCAGTGAGGAAGCCCAGCCAGTCGCCGGTCTTGCCGGTGTACTCTTCCGGGGTTCCTTGCCCGGTGTTGGCTCCCGGCTGGAAGACCAGTCCGAGGGCCATGCCGATGGTCACGGAGATCAGCGCGGTGATGCCGAACCACAGCAGGGTCTGCCAGGCCAGTCGGGCCGCGTTGGTGACCTTGGAGAGGTTTGCAATCGAGGCGACCACAGCGAAGAAGATCAGCGGTATGACCGCCGTGCGCAGAAGGGCCACGTAGCTTGAGCCAATGATCTGCAGTGCTTCACCCAGACCGTTGGGCTGTTCGGCAGTGCTGCCGGTGTACTTGGCGGCCAGGCCGAGCAGCAGGCCGACAATGAGAGCCGCGATGATCTGCGGCCCAAAGCTTGTCATCCAACGTGGTAGTCGGGAAGAAGGTGCGGTTTTTGACATGTCACACACCGTAGGCCTTAAATTCCCGGGGCGCGCAGTTTCTGTTACGCAACATGACGAATGCGGATTTCCTGTGATTTGTAACGCCCATGGAAAGCGGGATTGAGCCGCGGATCACTGCCAAGTGGGGAATTTCCTGCCGGGATTTCGAAATATGACGGCTGGATTAGACGGCATGAAACGTGAGCGCTACACGCTAAACGCGGGTGGTGGTTGACAACGCGGCGCTCCGGCCAACAGGTCTCCGCTAAGCGGTAAAAGCCTCGCCGCGAACATTGACAGGCAAGTGAATGCTTGCCTATTCTCGTTGCATGGCGGATCTATTCAAGGCTCTGGCAGACAGCACGCGGCGCATCATCATGGACGAACTCGCACAGCGCGATGGCCAGACCCTGTTCGAAATCTGCGGGCGGCTGGCCATGATCCACGAGCTGGCCATGAGCCGGCAGGCCGTCTCGCAGCATCTGGCGGTGCTGGAAGAAGCCGGTCTGGTCATCTCGCGCCGGGAGGGCCGCTATAAGTTGCACCACCTGGATACCGCTCCGCTGCGGGAGATCGCCGAACGGTGGCCGCAAACCCATACCAACGACCAAGGGACGAACCAATGAAGATCTATATCACCAGCGTCTTTGTCGACGACCAAGCCAAGGCGCGCGAGTTCTATACCAAGGTGCTGGGTTTCGTGGTCAAGCACGACATCCCGGTGGGGGAGGACAGCTGGCTGACGCTGACCTCGCCGGATGCGCTCGCCGGTCCCGAGCTGCTGCTGGAGCCCTCCGGCCACCCGGCGGTGGCTCCGTTCCGCGAAGCACTGGTCAGCGACGGCATCCCGTTCACGTCCTTTGCCGTGGAGGATGTCAACGCCGAATACGAGCGGATGCTTGCCCTGGGTGTCGTCTTCACCCAGCCGCCCACGGAAATGGGTCCGGTCACCACCGCGGTCTTCGATGACACCTGCGGCAACCTAATCCAGCTGTCCAACTACAAGGACTGAATTCGCGGCAGTCCGCAAACGGCGACAGGGTTCCCTCGACCGCGTGGTCGAGGGAACCCTGTCGCATTCATATAAGTTTTCCGGCGGTTTCTCAGCCGTCCAGCAGTGCGCGCTTGAGCGTGTCCAGGCCGACAGAACCCAGCTTCAGCGCCCGGGTGTGGAAGGCCCGCACATCGAAGTTTTCGCCCTCGCGGGCGGCCAGCTCATCGCGGATCTGCTCCCACAGGCGCTGCCCGACCTTGTAGCTCGGAGCCTGCCCCGGCCAGCCCAGGTAGCGCGTGAATTCGAAGTCCAGCTGTCCGGGGGAATCGTCGAAGTTGGCGCGCAGGAAGTCGTAGCCCTTCTCCGGGGTCCAGATTCCTTCGCCCCATGCGGCGGGGATCTCCAGCTCGAGATGCACACCGATGTCGAAGACCACGCGGGCCGCGCGCATCCGCTGCGCGCCGAGCATTCCCATGTAGTCTCCCGGGTCGTCCAGGTAGCCCAGCTGCTGCATCAGCCGCTCCGAGTACAGGGCCCAGCCTTCGCCGTGTCCGGAAACCCAGCACAGGTTGCGGCGCCACTTGTTCAGCGTGTCCGCCTGCAGTTGCGCGGTGCCGATCTGCAGGTGGTGGCCCGGAACGCCCTCGTGGTACACCGTGGTGAGTTCGGACCAGGTGGTGAACTCGTCCTCGCCCGGCGGAATGGACCACCACATGCGTCCGGGGCGGGAGAAGTCCTCGGACGGGCCGGTGTAGTAGATGCCGCCGTCCTCGGTCGGGGCGATCATGCACTCGATGCGGTCCATCGGCGCCGGGATGTCGAAGTGTGTTCCGGCCAGGTCCCGGACCGCGGCGTCCGCCTTGGACTGCATCCATTCGCGCAGCGCGTCCTTACCGGCCAGCTTGCGCTCCGGATCCGCGTTCAGGATCTCCTTGGCCTCCGCGATGGAGGCACCGGGCTTGATCTGCTGCGCCACGCGTTCCTGCTCGGCGATGATCCTGCCCAGCTCCTCGACGCCCCAGGCGTAGGTCTCCTCGAGATCGACTTCGGCGCCCAGGAAATCGCGCGAGGCGAGGGCATACTGCTCGCGTCCCACGGCGTCCTTGGCCGGGGCCGCGGGCAGCAGCTCCTCTTCCAGGACCGAGGCTAGTTTGCGGTAGGCAGCCTTGGATGCGTCGGCGCCGGAGGCCAGGGCTTCGCTCAGCGAGGCATCCAGCTTGGCGCCGTCAGCCGCCAGCTCGTCGAAGAAGCCGCCGTCCTTGGCGTAGTCCGTCGACTGCTCCATGACGATCTTCACCTGGCGGCGTGCGGCGACCAGCCCCTTGGAAGCAGAGTCGCGCAGGGACTCGATGTAGCCGTCCATGGCGGCCGGCAGATTCGCCAGTCGCCGGGCGATATGCCCGAAGTCCTCGGCCGAGTCCTGCGGCATGAGGTCGAAGATGGCGCGGATCCCCTGGGCCGGGCAGGCGATGTTGTTCAGTTCGGTGCGGCCGGTGGCAATGATCTCCAGCTCCAGCCCCAGGCGTTCCTGCATGGCATCGAGGGTGACCTTGTCGATGTCGTCCACGGGCTGCAGCTCCCCGAGCTTGGCCAATGTGTTGCGGGCGGCCTCGGCGTAGCGCCGGGTTCCCTCGGGGGAGTAGTCGCCGTACAGGCTTTCGTATCCGGGCAGTCCGAGTTCCGCCCCGAGGTCCGGGTAGATCCGCAGGGTGTGCTCGAAGTGTTCATCTGCTACGGCGTCGATGGCCGTGGCGGCGCGAGGTGATGTCTCGTTGTTCATGCGGCAAGCCTAGTTGATCTGAAACAGATGTTGAAGAGATGAAGTGAAAATGAATCGGCGGTGCCCACCGGCGTCTGAATGGCGCCTCGGAGGAAACGGGGCTATGGTGGTTAACTATTGCCTACCTATCGATAGGTAGGAATCGAGAATCACCTCGCGTCAACCTTTTTGAGGAGAAGCAGATGCCCACAACCCAGACCGCCGCCAAGGTCGGTGCCTGGTTCGCCATCTCGCTGGCTCTGGTCACCATCCTGGGGCCAGCCGGCACCGATATGTACCTTGCGTCCCTTCCTGACATCGTCGCGGACCTGAAGGGCACCGAATCCATGGGCCAACTGACCTTGACGGTCTACCTGCTCGCCATGGGTGTCGGGCAGCTGGTCTTCGGCCCGCTCACCGATGCCTTTGGCCGGCGCAAGCCGCTGCTGGCGGCGCTGGTCGCTTTCCTCGCAGCCTCCTTGTGGGCGGCCGGCAGCCCGAGCCTCGAGGTTCTGCTCGGAGCTCGTGCCCTGCAGGGGCTGGCCGCGGCGCTCACCTTGGTGGTGGCGCTGAGCATGGTGCGCGACGCAGCCCAAGGGGTGCGGGCGGCGCAGCTGTTCGCCCTGCTGATGACCATCGAGGGTTTGCTGCCGGTGCTGGCACCGACCGCCGGCGGATTCATCGACCAGCACTTCGGCTGGCGCATGGTGTTTTTGGTGCTGGCCGGCCTGACCGCCATCGCCACCGTGAACACCACCTTCACCATGCCCGAAACCCTTCCCAAGTCCTCGCGGATCCAGCTTCGCCCGAGGGAAATCCTGCGCACCTACGCGCGCATCGCCAAGGACCCTGCCTTCCTGCTGCCCACGCTCGGGCTGTCCTTGGTCTTCTTTTTCCTGTTCGGCTACATCGGCGGCGCGCCGTTCGTCTACCAGGGCGAGTTCGGCCTGGACGCAGGGCAGTTCGGGCTGCTCTTCGGCTGCACCGGGCTGGCAGTGATGCTCGGCGCCATTGTCACCGGGCGGATGGTTTCCCGCTGGGGCGCGGCCAAGCTCGCGTTCATCGGCACCGCGCTGGTGCTGGGCGGGGCGGTGCTGGCTTTCGCCCTGCATGCGGCCGGGCTGGGGCTGGGCGGCATCGTGGCTGGCATGTTCCTCTCCCTGTTCGGCCTGGGGGTTGCCGAGTCGACGCTGATGGCGTTGGCCATGGGCTCGCAGGACGTTTCGCTGGGTTCAACCGCCGCCCTGCTCGGCGCCCTGCAGCTGACCATTTCCTCGGCGGCCACCCCGCTGTCCGGCCTCGCGGTCGAAGCCGGGGTTCCTGCCTGGCTGGGATTCCTGATGGCAGGCGCGGCGGCGGCTCTTGTTATTGTGGGTATCAGCGCCAAGCGGGCGCCGGTGCTGACCGATTTGGAAAGCCACTAGGAACCACGAGCACGGATCAAGCGGAGCACTCAGCGCACCATGTCACTTTCCCCCTCGGCCCAGAAGATCTGCGACGTCGCGGTCAAGCACTTCGCCCAGTTCGGCTACGACGCCTCGTCCCTGGCAGCCATCGCCGAGGGGGCGGGCATGCGCAAGCCCTCGCTTTATGCGCACTTCGCCGGCAAGGACGCGTTGTTCCTGCAGGTGCTGGAAACCGCGCTGGACGAGGAGAAAGTGGTGGCCCGCGCGGCCCTGGCCGCAGGGGGCGGGTCTTCGGAGGTTCCGGGAGACGGCTATATCTCCGGGCTCCAGGAGCGCTATGACGGTTCGCCGCACTTCCAATTCCTGCTGCGGACCGTCTACGCGCCGCCGGTGGCCCTGCGCGAGCAGGTCATCGAGAAGTACCGCGGCTACGAGTCCGAGCTTCGGGCGGCCTTTATGGAAGGCCTTGACTCGAACCTCGCGGAGGACCGGGCGATTCTGCTGGCCGAGGCGTTTCTCGGAGTGGTCGACAGCCTGCAGGTCGAGTTGATCTACAACGCCCCGCAGACCTTCGAGGTGCGGCGCGATGCCATGCGCCGGATGCTGGGGACGTTCGCCGCGGCGCTGTGACGCAATATTGCCACCGGCACGAAGCGGCCATGCAGTCATAGTGCAAACAAGAATGCCGGAGCATCCCAAGGGAGGTGCTCCGGCATTCTTGTCGCTGGCGTGCTTAGCGGCGTCCCAGGTTCCAGGACAGGCGCGGGGTGCTCAGCGCATTGCGCTTGCGCAAGCGCGTCACGCGCTTGGCCGCCGGCACGGCGCGTGCGGTCTGCTGCTCCTGGCAGTCCAGCGCCATCAGCAACGCGGTCACCGCGGCCAGCTCTTCGGGCGTCGGGTTGCCGCGGGTGACGGTCAGCTGCGCGGCAGCGGAGGCGTAGGCCTGCTGATCCATGGAAGAACTCCTTGTGCGTCGTGGAAGAAGGGTGTGTGCCGTTGGGTCCTTACAGCGGGATGTTGCCGTGCTTCTTCGGAGGCAGGGTGGCATGCTTCTCGCGCAGCGCGCGCAGCCCGCGTACCAGCTGCAGGCGGGTCTCGCTCGGGGCGATGACCGCGTCCACGTAGCCAAGCTCGGCGGCCTGGTACGGGTTGAGCAGCTCGGCCTCGTAGTCGTCGATGATCTGCTTGCGGCGCGCCTCGACGTCTCCGCCTTCGGCCTCCACCGCCGCCAGGTCGCGGCGGTACAGGATGTTGACCGCGCCCTGCGCGCCCATCACGCCGATCTGTGCGGTAGGCCAGGCAAGGTTCAGATCCGCGCCCAGCTTCTTGGAGCCCATCACGATGTACGCTCCGCCGTAGGCCTTGCGGGTGATCACGGTCAGCTTCGGCACGGTGGCCTCGGCGTAGGCGAAGAGCAGCTTGGCGCCGCGGCGGATGATGCCCTGGAATTCCTGGTCCTTGCCGGGCAGGAAGCCTGGCACGTCCACCAGGGTCACGATCGGGATGTTGAAGGCGTCGCAGTGGCGCACGAAGCGCGCCGCCTTCTCCGAGGCGTTGATGTCCAGGGTGCCGGCGAACTGCATCGGCTGGTTGGCCACCAGGCCTACGGTACGGCCCTCGATGCGGGCGTAGCCGATCAGCACGTTGGGCGCGTACAGCGCCTGCATCTCGAAGAACTGCCCGTCGTCCACCACGGACTCGATGACGGTGCGCATGTCGTAGGGCTGGTTGGCCGAGTCCGGGATCAGGGTGTCCAGTTCCAGGTCGTCCTCGGTGACCTCCAGCTCTTCGTCGAATTCGGCGATCAGCGCATCGGAGAGGTTGGAGGAGGGCAGGTAGTCCAGCAGGTCCTTGCAGAACTCGATGGCGTCTTCCTCATCGGCGGCCAGATAGGTGGCGGTGCCGGTGTTGGCGTTGTGCTGGCGCGCGCCGCCCAGGGTCTCCATATCGATTTCCTCGCCGGTGACGGTCTTGATGACGTCAGGTCCGGTGATGAACATGTGGCTGGTCTTGTCGACCATGATCACGTAGTCGGTCAGCGCGGGGGAGTAGGCGGCGCCGCCGGCGCTCGGGCCCATGATCAGCGAGATCTGCGGGACCACCCCGGAGGCGTGCACGTTATTGCGGAAGATGTCCGCGAACATGGCCAGGGAGGCCACGCCTTCCTGGATGCGGGCGCCGCCGCCGTCCAGGATGCCGATGACCGGGCAGGAATTGCGCAGCGCGAATTCCTGGACCTTGACGATCTTCTCGCCGTTGACCTGCGAGAGGGAACCACCGTAGACGGTGAAGTCCTGCGAGTAGACGGCGACCTGGCGGCCGTCCACGGTGCCGTAGCCGGAGACCAGGCCGTCGCCCATCGGCTTCTTCTTCTCCATGCCGAAGGCGGTCGAGCGGTGGACTGCCAGGGCATCGAATTCTACGAAGGAACCCTCGTCCAGCAGCATCTCGATGCGCTCGCGGGCGGTGTGCTTGCCGCGCGCATGCTGCTTCTCGACGGCTGCCTGTCCACTGGGTGCTTCGGAGAGCTTTTGGCGGCGGCGGAACTCAGCGAGCTTGCCGGCGGTGGTGGACAGGTCGATTGCTTCGTCTGCCTCGGTACGGCCCTGCGTCATGCCCTGGTCTCCCTCGGATCGGTCTCAATGTGTAGGAATGGCACAAGAAAATTGCCAACCAAGCCAGTCTAACTGGGAAAACAGCCAGTTTGTTTGTAGGAATCTTACAAATTGGGGCAATCCTGAGCATGACCCACCCCAGAATAAGTTACTCAACAGTAGCTTGCGCGCCCCATCTGCCGTAACCTAGATCACATGACTATTGAATCGCGAACCCTCATCGCCCCCGAGCATTCCCGGCTGGCCGGACGCACCATCCTGATGAGCGGCGGCAGCCGCGGCATCGGCCTGGCCATCGCGACCGCCGCTGGCCGGGCGGGTGCCAATGTGGTGCTGCTGTCCAAAACCGACACGCCGCACCCAAGCCTGGAAGGCACCATCCATACCGCCGTGCAGCAGATCAACGACGCCGGTGGCAAAGGACTGGCCGTGGTGGGCGACGTGCGGGTGGACGAGGACGTGCAGCGCGCGGTGCAGCAAGCCATCGATGCCTTCGGCGGCATCGACATCGTGGTGAACAATGCCTCGGCGATCAACCTGGCCAAAACCGACCAGCTGGACATGAAACGCTACGACCTCATGCAGGACATCAACGTGCGCGGCACCTTCCTGCTGTCCAAGACCGCGCTGCCGCACCTGCGCGAGTCCGCTCACGCCCACATCCTGACGCTCTCCCCGCCGCTGAACCTGGATCCCAAGTGGGCAGGGATGCACCTGGGCTACACCATGGCCAAGTACGGCATGTCGCTGACCACGCTGGGTCTGGCCGAAGAGCTCAAGGACGCCGGCATCGCGGTGAACTCCCTGTGGCCGGAGACGCTGATCGACACCGCCGCGATCCGCAACCTGCCAGGCGGCCAGCAGATGGTCCACGGCGCGCGCAGCGCGGACATCGTTGCGGACGCCGCCATGGCGATCCTCTCCAGCGATCCTGCCGGAGTCAGCGGCAATTTCTTCACCGACGGCCAGGTGCTGAAGCTGGCCGGGGTCGACGACTTGAGCGGCTATGCGCTGGATCCCGAGGTTCCGCTGGTGGAAGACATCTTCCTGTAAAGCCAGCTGCCGCACAGGCCCGCGTGGCTTAGGGTGGTTTTCATGAGCATTGAGAAGCACTGTGCCCGCGCCGCGCTGGATCCGGCCGTCTTCGACGCCCTGGCCGGCGAGCTGGGACTGGGCCTGGTCAGCATCCGTGAAACCTCCGGCTCGACCAACACCGAGCTGGCGGACCTGGCCGCCTCCGGGCAGGCCGGGAACCTGAGCGTGTACTTCACCGAGCACCAGCAGCAGGGCAAGGGGCGGCTGGGCCGCGACTGGGTCACCCCGGCCGGGTCCTCCCTCACCGTCAGCGTGCTCGCGGTGCCTGGAGAAAGCATGCCCACCGACTCGCTGTCCTGGTACACCATGCTCGCGGCCCTGGCCTGGTGCCAGGCCGTTGAAGAACTCACCGGGGTGGCAGCCCGCATCAAGTGGCCCAACGACGTGCTGGCCGGGGACAAGAAGATCTGCGGCATCCTGGCCCAGCTGGTCTCCACGCCGAAGGGCTTCGGCGTGGTGGTCGGCACCGGCATGAACGTGGACCAGGACGACACCGAGCTGCCGGTCCCCACCGCCACCTCGCTGCGCCTGGCCAGCGGATCGCCGGTGTCGCGCAGCGCCCTGCTAACCGGCTATCTGCGCCGCTTCGCCGCCCTGGATATCGCCTTCCGCGAAGTCCGCGGCAATGCCGCGGCCGGGATGAATGGCTTCTCCGGGGCCAGCCTGGCTGGCATGGTCGCCGCGAAGCTGGCTACGCTCGGACACGACGTCCGTGTTGAATTCCCAGATGGGAGCCTGCTTGAAGGCCAAGCGGTGGACCTTGAACCCGACGGCGCGCTGCTGGTGCGCGACGGCGCCGCACGCACCCACCGGGTGCTGGCCGGGGACGTCCACCATGTGCGGCGCGCCGATGGAAAGTACGCCTAACCTGCTAGTGCAACTGCACCGGGACTAGTATTAGTAGAACTGAGGCTTCAAGGACCAACCAGGGCAGGAGGGACGAGGATACTGACGATGAAGGTGCCGCTGCATGAGAGGGAACGCGTGATCATCAAGACGCGTGAACATTCCAAAGTGCTGAGACAACCAATTGTCGTTTTCCTGCTGCTGACCGTGGTCTGCACGTTCCTGCTCGGCTACCTCAGCCGCACCGACCTTTCGCCCTGGCTGGCGGAGAACGCCGGAGTGTGGGTCGTGGTGACGCTGGTCCTCTGGGCGGCGCTGACGCTGATCTGGTGCGTGGCCCCGTGGGTGCGCTGGCTGCGCAGCCGGATCGTGCTGACCACCGAGCGGATCCTGTTCCGCTCGTCCTTCACCTCCGGCAAGCTGCAGTCGGTGGGTTTGTATACGGTGCGCGACCTGATTGCCCACACCAAGAAGCAGAACGCCATGACCCGCGCCGGCACCTTGGATATCGTGCTGGGCCATGGCTACGTCAGGATTGCCCACGTTCCCTCCGTCCCGTACTTCAGGTCCCTGGCCATCGACGCGATAACCAACCTGCGCATCAACCAGTCCCCGGTGCAGACCGAGGCATCCAAGAGTGAGGGCATGGCTCCATGAGCACCGAGCACAGCAATACGCCACGGGCCGACACTCCGCAGTCCGCCTCCGTCGCGGCCCACCAGGCCCGCGAGCACGCCCCGGTGGAGACCGCCCCCGAAGCGGATCCGATCCTGGAACTCGCCCAGGCCATGGAGAAACCGCTGCAGGTCCCGGCCCACACCCCCGACGCCATCCGCGACACCGTCGCGGCTTTGGAACGCCAGCTGATCGGCGGGCAACGCGAGCTGCGCCGCCGCGAGGTGGCGGCCGACGCCGGCATCTCCTTGCATTCGGCCCGCAAGCTCTGGCGCGCGATCGGCTTCCCGGAACTCAGCGACGACGACGTTTTCTTCACCAAGCGTGACGAGGAAGCGCTGGCCACGATGGTCGGCATGGTGCGCGAAGGGCAGCTGACCGAGGAAACCGCCATCTCCCTGATGCGTTCGGTGGGCCAGATGACCGACCGCATGGTGGTCTGGCAGATCGAGGCGCTCGTGGAGGACATGATCGCCAACCAGAACATGTCCGACCGCCAGGCCAGGCGCCAGCTGTTCGACATGCTGCCGGACCTGATCCCGCAGATCGAGAACCTGCTGCTCTACTCGTGGCGCCGCCAGCTGAACTCCGCGGTGCACCGCATGGCGCTGCGCGCCGAGGCCGGCGTGGCCGCCTACAACCAGGGCGGGGGCGGGGACGACGACACCCCGCTGCCATTGGCCCGCGCGGTGGGTTTCGCGGACCTGGTCTCCTACACCTCGCTGTCACGGCGCATGAACGAACGCACGCTGGCCAAGATGGTGCAGCGCTTCGAATCCAAGAGCGCGGAGATCATCTCCGTGGGCGGCGGCCGGCTGGTCAAGACCATCGGCGACGAAGTGCTGTACGTGGCCGAAACCCCGCAGGCAGGCGCCCGGATCGCGCTGGCGCTGTCGCAGGAGTTCGAAGCCGATGAAATGCTGCCGCAGACCCGCGGCGCGGTGGTCTGGGGACGCATCCTCTCCCGGCTGGGAGACATCTACGGACCGACGGTGAACATGGCCGCCCGGCTGACCTCGCTGGCTGAACCCGGCACGGTGCTCACCGACGCGCTGACCGCCAATACGCTGAAAAACGATCCGCGGTTCGTGCTCACCGCCCAGGAAATCACCGCGGTGCGCGGCTTCGGGGAGATCCAGCCCTTTGAACTGTCCCATGGCGAGGGCACCGGATTGGTGGTGGACTGATGCACGCAGAAGCCCAGTCCGTCCCCTTCGTCCTCGCCGCGGCCGGGCGCACCGACGTGGGCCGGCGGCGCACCGAGAACCAGGACCGCATCCTGCTGGGCCAGGTGGCCTATGCGGTGGCGGACGGCATGGGCGGCCACGAGGCCGGCGAAGTAGCCAGCCAGCTGGCCGTGGAGACCATGGAAGAGCTGTGCACCCGCGCGGCCAAGACCTCCGTGCCGAGCCTGCCCACCGTGCAGCAGGTCCAGCGGCAGGTGCAGCTGGCCGATGACCGCATCCGCGAGGCGCTGGAGTCCCGCGGCGGCACCACGCTGTGCGCGCTGGTGCTGATCAAGGCCTCCGGGCAGGGCCGCGACTCGGTCACCGCGCCGGTGGCCATCCCTCCGTGGACCCAGGGCTTCGCGGCCCAGGGCACCACCGACGTCATTTCGAAGATCACCCCGGAAATGCTCGAGGCCCACCGCCGCGGACAGGACCCGGCCACCGCCGCGATGCCTGTTATCGAGGAAGTGCCGAACCTGGCGCTGGTCAACGTGGGCGACTCGCGCGGCTACCGTCTGCGCGACGGGGCCCTGCAGCAGCTGACCCGCGACCACTCTGCCGTGCAGGAAATGGTTGATGCCGGCCAGATCACCGAGCTGGAGGCGCGGAACCACCCGCACCGCAACCTGATCACCCGCGCGCTGGGCGCCGGGGCCGAAAGCCATCCGGACATCACCGTGCTGCAGCCGCGCATCGGGGACCGCTATCTGCTGTGCTCGGACGGGCTGAGCGGCGAGCTGACCGAGGACCTGCTGCAGAGCCTGCTGGTCAGCTACAAGGACCGCGAAGTTGCCGCCGAGGTGCTGACCGGTGCCGCGCTGGAAGCCGGAGGGCGGGACAACATCGCTGTGATTGTCATCGACGTGCTGGCGCCCCCCGTGCCGCCTGGAACCGCAACCCAGGCTCCGGCGCTGTAGGCCCGCCGGCGTCGTGGCGGCTCCTGGGCCAGGGGCGCACGCTGCCGCTGGTTCAGTGCATTGGATTCCTGCCGCCGTTCCCTGGCGCGCCCTCCGCCGCTGATCCAGTCGCCGCAAGCCCACGTCGGCGGGCCGGGGAGGGCTTCTGGCAATGTGGTGTGGGCGTGGTGAATCCGTCGGCTCCCTGGGGCACAATTGGATACGTGAGTGAAAATGACGTAACGCCAGTTGAGACCACGAACGCCCCGCCTGCACCGGCGCGTGAACGACACGACGAGCTTGTCGAGGCAATCCGGACGCATCGGGAAGCCTACTACCAGCAGGATGCCCCGCTGGTCTCGGACTCCGAATACGACGCGTTGTTCCAGGAGCTGGAACTGCTCGAAGCCCAATACCCCATCCTGGCGGGCCAGGATTCACCCACCCAGGAGGTCGGCGGCGAGGTGTCCGCGGCCTTCGCCCCGGTGACCCACGCCAGCCGCATGTACTCGCTGGAAGACGTGTTCTCCCTGGAGGAATTGGATGCCTGGCTGGAACGCGCCGGCGCCAACGCCAACCGCCTGCACCCGCAGATTCCCGTGCGCTGGTTGTGCGAGGTGAAAATCGACGGCCTGGCCCTGAACCTCACCTACCGCGACGGCAAGCTGGTCCGCGCCGCCACCCGCGGCGACGGCACTACCGGCGAAGACGTCACCCACAACGCCATGACCATCAGCGACATCCCGCAGCAGCTCTCCGGTTCGGGCTGGCCAGCGGAATTCGAGGTCCGCGGCGAGGTCTTCATCGCCACCGACGACTTCAACGCCTACAACGAGGCGCTGATCGAGCAGGGCAAGGCGCCGCTGGCCAACCCGCGCAACGCCGCCGCCGGCTCGCTGCGCCAGAAGGACCCGGAACAGACCGCCAAGCGCCCGCTGCGCATGTTCGTGCACGGGCTGGGGCGCAGCCGCGACTTCCCGATCACCGAGCAGTCCCAGGCCTACGAGCTGATGCGCGAGTGGGGACTGCCGGTGTCCCCGTACGGCCGCGTGGTCGAGTCGCTGGCCCAGGTGAGGGAGTTCATTGCCGAGCACGGCGAGAAGCGCCATGAACTGATCCACGACATCGACGGCATCGTGGTGAAGGTCGACGACCTCTCCACCCAGGAGCAGCTGGGCTACACCTCGCGCGTGCCGCGCTGGGCCGTGGCCTACAAGTACCCGCCGGAAGAAGTGCACACCAAGCTGCTGGACATCCAGGTCCAGGTCGGGCGCACCGGCAGGGTGACCCCTTTCGGCGTCATGGAACCGGTGCTGGTGGCAGGGTCCACCGTGGCCCGCGCGACCCTGCACAACCAGGAGGTCGTCAAGGCCAAGAACGTGTTGATCGGGGACACCGTCATCCTGCGCAAGGCGGGAGATGTGATCCCGGAGATCGTCGGCCCGGTGCTCGCGCTGCGCGACGGCACCGAAGTCGACTTCATCATGCCCACCGAATGCCCCTCCTGCGGCCAGCCGCTGGCCCCGGCCAAGGAAGGCGACGTGGACATCCGCTGCCTGAACGCGGAATCCTGCCCGGTGCAGCTCACCGAACGCGTCGCCTACCTGGGCGGACGCAGCGCCCTGGACATCGAGGCGCTGGGCTACGAGGCCGCCGCCGCGCTCACCAGCGGGCCGGGCGAGGACCCGGCCACCCAGGGCGGGTTGATCCTGCCGGCGGGCCCGGGCCCGCTGCGCAACGAAGCCGAGCTCTTCGACCTGAAGGACAAGCTGGATCAGCTGGCCGAGGTCAAGGTCTGGCGCGAAAAGCGGGTCAAGGGGGAGGGAACGGGCAGGTTCGATCTGGTGCCCTACTTCTTCACCAAGGCCACCGCGAAGAAGCCCTCGGTGCCGACCAAGAGCACCGAGAAGCTGTTCGACGAGCTGGAGAAGGCCAAGGGCAATCCGCTGTGGCGGGTGCTGGTGGCGCTGTCCATCCGCCATGTCGGACCCAACGCCTCCCGCGCCATCGCCACCCGCTACGGTTCCATGGACGCGCTGCTTGAGGTCATCGATGCCGGCAACGCGGTGGAGGAGCTGAGCCAGATCGACTCGGTGGGCTCCATCATCGCCGAGGCCCTGGTCGATTGGTTCAAGGTCGACTGGCACCGCGAGATCGTCAGCGCCTGGCAGGCGGCCGGGGTGAAGATGGTCGACGAGCGCGACGCGAACATCACCAAGAACCTCGAAGGCCTGGCCATCGTGGTCACCGGGACACTGGAGAACTACTCGCGCGACACCGCCAAGGAAGCGATCATCGTGCGCGGCGGCAAGGCCACCGGCAGCGTCTCGAAGAAAACCGATTTCCTGGTGGCCGGCGAGGCCGCCGGATCCAAGCTGGACAAGGCCCAGTCGCTGGGGGTGCCGGTGCTCGATGAAGCCGGTTTCGGCATCCTGCTCGAACAGGGGCCGGATGCAGCCCGCGAAGCGGCGCTGTCCGCACCGGAAGGAGCATAAGGCCATGGATCGAGCCATTTCCCACGATCCGCTGGTGCTGCTGGCGCGCAGGGCGGCAGCAGCCGGCGCCGAGGTCCTTGCCCGCCGTGACGAGTCGAAGTTCAACACCAATGAGAAGTCCGCAGCGGGGGACTGGGTCACCGACTTCGACCGCGCCGCGGAAGAAGCCATCCGGGCGACCATCGTGACCACCCGGCCGAATGACGAGCTGACCGGGGAGGAATACCCCAGCGACCGGCCGGCCAATCCCAGCGGTCTGCGCTGGAGCATCGATCCGCTGGACGGCACCACGAACTTCGTGCGCAATATCGCCTACTACTGCTCATCGGTGGCGGCCTGCGAGAAGACCGAGGACGGGATCGAGCGCTGGGTGGCCGCTGCCATTGTGGCCCCGGCGCTGCACGTCGAGTACTTCGCCGGACGCGGGCTGGGCGCCTGGAAGCAGGACCTGCACACCGGCAAGATCACCCAGCTGCACGGACCGGCCGACACCGAGGCCCGAATCCTCGCTACCGGTTTCGGCTACGACCCCGAACGCCGGGAATTCCAGGCATCGGTGCTGCAAGAGGTTATCGGGGACTACGTGAACGTGCGCCGGCTGGGCTCTGCGGCGCTGGACTTGTGCCTGGTGGCCGAGGGCGCGCTGGATGCCTACGCCGAATTCGGCACCCGGGAATACGACTGGGCCGCCGGCGCGCTGATCGCCGAGGAAGCCGGAACCCTGGTCGGGCGGCCCGTGGGTTATCCGGGATGGCAGTACGCGGGACTGGTGGACTCTTCCAAGCTGCCGATGCCCGAGTGAGCGCAAGCGCCGTGAACGTCCCAGCCGCCTAATTCAATACCGTGCCGAGCAGATTGCTCGCATAGTGGATCGCCACGCCGACCAGCACACCGCCGCACACCTGTGAGGCGGTGTGCTCTCCGCTGCGGATCCGCGCCCAGGACAGCACCGCGATGCCGGCGACGACCACAGGCATGTACCCGCCCATGCCGTCGGCGGCCTGCAATGCCACATAGGTTCCCACCGACAGGTGCACGGAGACCTTCCACCACAAATTGACCACCGACACGACAAGCAGGCCAAGCAAGATCGCCAGAACTTCGCGGAACATCGCTGCGCCGGCATTCACGACCTGGAGCAGCAGCAGGCCGCCGAGGATGGACCCGGCAGCCAGCGCGTACAGCCGGTGCCGCTGCCGCCGCTGCGTCACGTGCATGTCGGTGACCATGCCGCGCAGCTTCGCCGCCAGCAGCACCAGCCACGGGATGATCGTGGTGAACAAGGCGGCGACCAGCGCGTCGGACCAGCCCACCTGCGCGCGGCGCAGCGGCGTTGAGAGCAGCAGCAAGGTCGCCAAGGCCGCCGGTGAAAGCACATGCGAAAAAACGAGTGCCAACTGTCGGACTTTCTGGGCAGCGGGAGCATCCCCGGTGAGCTGCATGAAGTAGTACCTCGCAAGTCGTCATCTTTGGTATGCTCCCAAGCCTAGTGCGGACCGGGGTTTTCGCTCCGGCGCGGCAGTTTGCGGAGGCATCCCGCCTCCACCGGGCGGGCCACGCGTGGCAGGAGATGCGGGAGGGACAGCATGCTCAAGATAGCCAGTGGGGTAACACGATCGGCCTTGATCCTGGCCGGGCTGGTGGGAGTTGCCGCAATTGGAATCGTGGCCTCAATGCTCATACCCGATACAGGACAAGATGAATCCTGCGAACTGAAAACGCCGTATCTGGTTGGCGGCAAGGGCGCTGCAGGGGAAGACCTCGAAGTGGTGGTGGATCCTGCTGGATGCGACCTGGACCTGCGCGATGGGCAGCTGATCTATCTTGAATTCTCGGTGACGGATGCCCCAGTACCGCAAGAGGGCCAGAGCCAGGCGCAGATGGCGGCGGACGGCTCCATGCAAGCGATGCTGCCGGTGGATCCGCGGAACACGAGCGGCCAGCTGGTGGTGAAGGTCTACGTCGGCGTTCCGGGCTGCGACGAAGACTACGCCGCGTGTGCCGCATGGATCCATGAACTGGATACTCGCATTGAAGTCTTGAAATAGTCAGCCTACGGTTCCCAGAAGGAAACTATTCCGGCTGCGGATCAGCCGTGGCATGTACCAGCTCAGCACGAGTCTTTCCGCCAGCCAGCCCAGCGGGCCCCACGGGGCGGCGAAGCTGATCTTGTCGATCATCACGGTTTCATGGCCGCAGTCGATGAACTCGTGGACGTGCCGGAAGTGCTTGAACGGGCCACGCAGCTGCTCGTCCGTGAATGATGTGTGCTTCTCCAGCGCGGTGATCCGTGAGGTCATGCGCATCGGAACGCCAAAGTGCGTCGCCCGCCAAGTCACCTGCTCGCCGAGGCCGATCATTCCAGTGGTGACACCGGCGACGGCCCGCTCTGCGGAATCCTTCATGGATTCCGTGTGAGCGTCGATATTCAGGGATTTGTCCCACAGCGCCTGGACGCTCTGGGACGTGCGGGAGACGCACTCGAAGTAGACGGCCATAAGGCCAGACTAGACGACGACCAGATTCTCTTCGGAAATTCCGGCTGCCGCATCGTCGTAGTATTCGCGCTGGGTCAGCTTGGACGCAGCTGCCTCGTCCAGCACCACAACGGCGTCGCGGTGCAGCTGCAGCACCGAGCCGGGGCATGCTGCGGACAGCGGGCCTTCGACCGCGGCGGCAATGGCGTCGGCCTTGCCGGCGCCGGTGGCCACGAGAACCAGGCGGCCGGCATCCAGGATGGTGCCAAGGCCCTGGGTGACGCAGTGGGTCGGCACGTGCTCGATGCCTGCGAAGAAGCGGGCGTTGTCCTCGCGCGTCTTGGATGCCAGTCGCTTGATGCGGGTGCGGCTGGTCAGCGCGCTGCCTGGCTCGTTGAAGCCCAGGTGGCCATTGGCGCCGATGCCCAGGATCTGCACCTGGACGCCGCCGGCTGCCTTGATTGCGGCATCGTAGGCATCCGCTGCTGCCTGGACCGCGATTACCGAGTCGCCGGTGCCCTGCGGCACGCAGAGGTTCTCCGGGCGCAGGCCGATGACGTGGCAAACCTCGTTGACCAGGGTCTGGCGGTAGGACTGCTCGTGGGTGTCCGGGATGCCGATGTACTCGTCCAGCGCGAAACCGAGCGTGTCAGAGAAGTCCGCGCGTGATTCGGAGACCGCTTTGCCCAGTTCGCGGTACAGCCCCAACGGGGATGAACCGGTAGCCAAGCCCAGCACCTGCCGCTTGCCGTTCCCGTGCTCGGCCAGGCCGGCCAGGACGTTGTCAGCGGCGATACGAGCTACCTGGTCGGCGCTCGAACCAATCAGTACGCGCATAGAAGGAGGATCCAATCTTCAAATAACGGGGTGCGCCGGGCGGCGCCGCGGCCAGCCGGAGTCAGGGCAAGGGCAGGACCGTGAAATTACTATTCTTGCAGGTTTCCTGCGTCGCTAGCACTTTTGCGCCGCGGGAATCTGCAACATCTCGATCACGGTGCGCGCCAGCACCGGTGAGGCGCCGTAGGTGGTGATGTCGGCGCGCGGGGCCGGCCAACCGAAGTTGACCACCAGTACGCGGTGTCCGTCCTGGCGCAGCTGGGCGGCGAGCTCATGCACGGCATGGGTCTCGGACAGGGCGCGGGCCGCGAGCAGCACCTTGGCGCCGGGACGCAGGTCCTCCGCGGCCTCGGTCGGAGCGACGCTCGACAGGCCCCACGGCACGTGTCCCACGGCCATGTTGCTGTCGGTGTCCACCTGGACCAGCTGCACTTCGGCAGGATCCGCGATCCAGCCTTCGACCTCGGAGGAGGTTTCGAAGGCCTTGGACCAATCGCCGGTCACCAGCTCGCATGGTTCGCAGGCCTCGTCCTGCACCCGGTAGTGGGTGGCCAAGGCGGTGTTGCGGGCCGCCGCATCGCGCAGGCGCTGGGGATCCAAGGCGCCTTCGTGCACCGCGTGGAGGATGGCGTTGACAACCTGTTCGTAGTCTTCGCGTTTCATGTCGGTGCCCAGGCACAGCAGGTCGGCCCCGGCGCGCAGCGCACGCACGGCGGCCACGGGGATTCCGGTTTCCGCGCTGGCGCCGGCCATGTCCAAGGCGTCGGTGACGATCACGCCGGTGAACCCCAGTTCATCGCGCAGCAACTTGCCCAAGATGGCACTGGAGAAGGTGGCGGGGTTCTCCGCGTCCAGCGCCGGGACCATGATGTGGCTGGTCATGATGGCGGCGATGCCGGTCTGGATCGCCGCGGTGAACGGGGCCAGCTCGCGTTCGGCCAGGGTGAAGGGATCCACCGCGACCACCGGCAGCGACAGGTGCGAGTCCGTGGAGGTGTCACCGTGGCCGGGGAAGTGCTTGGCGCACGCGGCGACCATTTCCCCCTGCAGCCCCACGGTGAACGCGGCCGTGTGCATTGCCACCTTGCGCGGGCTGATCCCGAAGGAGCGCACCCCGATGACCGGATTCTGCGCGTTGGTGTTCACGTCCGCGTCGGGCGCCAGGTTCAGGTTGAAACCGTAGGCGCGCATCTCCCTGGCGATGGCCCGGGCGCTGGCGCGGGTCAGCTGCGGGTCGTCGAGTCGGCCCAGCACCGCGTTGCCCGGCTGATTGGAGCCGTCGCGGTAGTGCAGCCGGGTGACGTCTCCGCCCTCTTCATCCAGTGCCAGAATGGCGTTGGGGGACGCCTGGCGGATCTGGGTCATGAGGGCGGAGAGCTGTTGGGTGTCCTGGATATTGCCGCCGTAGATGCACAGCGACCCCATGGGATCCGGTAGTCGAACGGTGGCACTATTAACGAACCATGTCTTTGATTGATAAATTTCGCGTGACCTGCGACGGACTGGTTATCGAACCAGCCGCGCCAGCCGACTTTGAGCGAGTCGGCAACCTCACCGTTGACGCCTACCTGGCGGCCGGGCACTTCGACGACCCCCAGCACGAGTACATGCAGTTCGTCCGCAGGGTCGCGGACCGCGCGGCCAAGGCGGAAGTCTACGTGGCCCGTCGCGAGGGCGCGGTCATTGCCTCCATGACCCTGGTTCCCTTCGGCAGCGAATATGCCGACATCGCCCGCGCAGGCGAACTGGAGATCCGCATGCTCAGCGTGGATCCCGCGGCGCAGCGTTCGGGTGCAGGGAAGGCCATGGTGCTTGCCGCGATCGAGCGCGCACGGCAGCTTCCGGGGGTGCAGACGGTCTCGCTGACCACCGGAGGAAACTGGACCGCGGCCCGGGCCCTTTACGAATCCCTGGGATTTGCGCACTGCGCGCAGCGCGACTGGTACGTGCCCAATACCGAGATCCTGCTGGTCGTTTACACCATGGATCTCGGTTAACGGTCATGTCATTGTTGGTTCTCAGGGCCGGGCCATAGAATGGCGCCATGAGTGCACTTCGCCGAAAAGTCATTGCCCTGTCAGTTGCGAGCCTTGTTGCAGGCACCCTGAGCGCCTGCAGTTCAGCCCCTGCAGACCCGGCTCCGTCGGCAGACGCGCTGGCCGCCGCGCTGAATTCCGGCGACTTCTCGGGTGTCGCGTTCAGCAACTCTGATGCGGCCGCGGCCGCGGCGACGCTGGACACGGCATTCGGCAAACTAGATGACATCAAGCGCACCAGCACCGTCAGTTCGGTGGCCACGGATGACCAGAAGCAGGACGGGGTCACCACCGCTACCGCTACCATCCAGACCGTCTGGGATGTGGATGAGACCGAGACGGATCTGAGCTACCAGACCCAGGCTGTCTGGCAATACGACGACGAAGGCAAGAGCTGGCAGCTGCGCTTCGACCCCTCGATCCTCGCGCCGGACATGGCCGAAGGCGACTTCCTGGCGGCCAGATTCGAGCCAGGCCAGCGCGGCAACATCACTGACGGTGAAGACAAGAACATTGTCACCGAGCGTCCGGTGATCAATGTCGGCATCGACAAGACCCGGGCGACCAGCGATGAATGGGCATCCTCGGCAAAGGCGCTGGCCAAGCTCGTGGACATCGACGAAGACGCCTTCGTGGCCAAGGTCAAGGCCGCCGGCGAGAAAGCCTGGGTGCAGGCCATCGTCCTGCGCGATGACGCAACCCGCGAGGTCACCGACGAACAGATCGCCAAAATCCCGGGAGCCGTCGGGCAGGCCGACCAGATCCCGCTCGCTCCTACCCGCTCCTTCGCCCGGCCGCTGCTCGGCTCGGTCGGCGAAGCCACCGCGGAAATCGTCGAGAAGTCCGAGGGCAAGATCCATGCAGGGGACCAGGTAGGCCTCTCCGGCTTGCAGGCAACCTACAACGACACCCTCTCGGGCACCGCAGGGGTAACCATCTCACGCTACAACGCGGCCCAGGAAGCCCAGTCAGAGCTGTTCTCCAGCAACCCGGTGGACGGCAAGGACGTGCAGCTGACGCTGGACCAGGACCTGCAGAAAGAAGCCGACGATCTGCTGCAGGAGGCCGAATCCAACTCGGCCATCGTGGTCATCCGGCCGTCCGACGGCGCGGTGCTTGCCGCATCCTCCGGCCCGGTGTCCTCGGGACTGAACACCTCAATGCAGGGGAAATATGCCCCGGGCTCATCCTTCAAGGTCATCAGCGCCCTGGCAATGCTCCGTGACGGCGCGAGCGCCAGCACCAAATTCGACTGCAAGGCCACCACCGTGATTGACGGCAAGACCTTCAAGAACTTCGACGGCTACCCGGCCTCGGCACTGGGCAAAATCCCGCTGTCCGAGGCCATCGCCCAGTCCTGCAACACGGTCTTCGTCGACGAAGGCGAAAAGATCGGCGGAACCAAGCTGGCCGAGGCCGCGGCGGCCCTGGGGCTGACCGGTGAGGACGGCACCGGAGCCGGCGCGGTCCTCGGTTCGGTGCCCACCGATTCCACCGGAACCGAGCAGGCGGCGAACATGATCGGCCAGGGTGTGGTGGAAGCCTCGCCGCTGGGCATGGCGACTGTCGCAGCCTCCGTCCAGGCCAAACAAACCGTGTCACCCACGCTGGTGATCTCACCGGAACCCAAGGCGCCCGAAGCCGCAAAGTCCAAGCTCACCGAGAAGGAAGCCAGCGAGCTGGCCACGATGATGGCCGCCGTCGTCGACCACGGAACGCTCAAGGACCTGAAGGGCACCGGCACCGGGAAGATCATTGGCAAGAGCGGCACCGCCGAATACGACAGCGAGCGCAACGCCCACGCCTGGGCCATTGCCGCCCAGGGCGACATCGCTATTGCCGCCTTCGTCGAGGACGGCAACGGCGGAGCGCAGACCGCAGGTCCGCTGGTGAAGGACATGCTCAAGGCCGCGAGCAAGGAATAGGTCCGGATGGATGAAATCATCCAGCGCGGATACGCTGGGGATCAACCGCAGGCCAACAAGAAGTCAAAAACCCTCGGCATAGCCGAGGGTTTTTGCGTAGCCGAGCAATGCGAACCAACGCAGTCGATGATGCGAAGTGCATGCAGGGCAAGAATGCGCGGCTTCGGAGGAATCCTGCCTAAGCGGCGGGCCGTGACGGCGTGCCGCGCGAGCGAAGTTTCGCTTCCATGAAGTGGGAATTCGCTCGGACCCGGATGAAAGCTAGTTCCTGTCGTTCAGGGCATAGCTAAGGATCTCGCCGGTTTCGACATCCTGCACGATCACCGAATCGAAATCATCAATTTTGCCTGTATCGATTAGAACGCGGAGATAGTCATTTGGCACGCTAGTGTGTCCAACGGGGTCAGAACTCGTGGTTGGCTCCAGCCCCAGCCATTGGGCAACGCTGTGCTTGTTGTTCTCCTGCTGCAACACGGCGTTGGCCGGCGCTACTGCCACCGTCGTCAGAGCCACCAGCGCGGTAGCGAGAATGCCTGCAGAAGCTTTGAATTTCAGTGCCATGTGCGTATGTCCTTGGGATGTAAAACCGGAGTTGACCAGATGTTGCAAGCCTATGCTGGGTCGGTGGTAGAACTGCGTAGCGGGCGTGTACCGTGTGTCGAACTGCAGCGCCACCGTTCCGGTTCCTCAGGCGCCAGTGGAGAAATACTCATCGGCCAGCAGGCCGTACACCAGCTGGTCGTGGAACTTCCCATCGTGGAAGTACGCTCCACGCTCCCGGCCTTCCAAAATGAAGCCCGACTTCTCGTAGGCGCGCTTGGCGCGCGAGTTGAACGCAGCGACCTTCAGGGCGACTCGGTGCAGACCCAATTCCTTGAAACCATAACCGCACATGAGTTTCACCGCGCGGGTTCCCAATCCCTTGTCCACGTATTCCGGGCCGATCATGATGGACAGGTCGGCGGCGCGATGGGGGAGCGTGCCGCCGTACAACGTCACATGACCCACCAGGGCACCGGTGGCTGTCTCGAAAATGCTGAAGCCTGCCTCGCCGCTCTCCGGCCGATTAACGCACCAGGACGCAAACATGTCCGCCAGATGCTGGGATGGGCGGGGCTTGATGACCCTTTGCTGCAACACGGCCCACCGCGGATCGTTCCACCACGGTGCTAGCACCTCGAAGTCCTCCGGTTCGGACTCGCGCAGTACCACTGCATCGTCTTCCAGCAGCGTTGTCCCGTAGTCCTGGGCTTGCTGCCCGGTGGTCCACTCGCAGTTAGTTTCCATGCAGTCTATGCTAGGCATAAACGTCCTGGCTCCTAATCATTTGGTGCAGTGCTTGTGCCAAAACAACCCACCTGAAAGTCGATGCGCATGGGAATCATCTACAACACGACGATGAAGCCGAGCAAAAACGAGCTGGTTGAAGACTGGCTGGTCCGCCAGGATTTCTTCACCGGCAAGAAGAAGCCGCAGCTCATCCACGTCGGGGGGTTCCGGCTGGAAGACCCTGCCGGGGAGGTCGGCATCGAGTTCCGTCTTTTTGCGGATAACGCCGATCTGAGCGACGTCATCTACCACGTACCGCTGACCTACCGGGACGCGCCGTTGCCCGGGGCCCAGAAGTACCTACTGGGTACCAGCGAGCATGGCATCCTCGGCACCCGCTACATCTACGACGCCGAAGGAGACCCGGTCTTCACCGCGCAGCTGCAGGCGTTCGCCGACGGCAAGGCCGTCCCGCAGCACCACACCGAATCCTTCATGGACGAACCGCGGGTCGCCCTGACCAAGGACGCCGCCGGAAAGAAGCTGCAGATCATCCGCCGTCCGGTGCGCTTGGCCGGAGCCCAGTCCGGGGTCGTGGGATATTGGGAGAACGCCCTGGGGCAGGACCTGACCGGTTTGGTATTGCGCACAGCGTAGCTGATGCGCCACATTACGGCCTGATGGCAGTCCGGCACGGGATAGACTTGTCTATGAAACCCATCCGCCCATTCTAGGGAGATATATGTCTGCCATCAGCCGTGAGGACCTTGTGCACCTGGCACAGTTGGCCCACATCGAGATGAGCGACGCAGAGCTGGACAAGATGACCGGTGAACTCGACGCTATCGTCGGTGCCATCGCGTCTGTCAGCGAAGTCGCCTCCTCCGACATTCCAGCAACCAGCCACCCGATCCCGCTGACCAACGTCCTGCGCGAGGACGTGGTGGGCCAGACGCTGAGCATTGACGACGTGCTGCTCAACGCGCCGGATTCGGACTCGGATCGCTTCAAGGTCCCGGCAATTTTGGATGGTGAATAATCCACGTGAACGAACTGATTAAGCTCTCCGCCGCCGAACTGGCAGCCAAGCTGCGCGCCGGCGAAACCACCTCCGTGGAAGCCGTCCAGGCGCACCTGGACCGCATCGCCGAGGTCGACGGCACCCTGAACGCCTTCCTGCACGTTAACGCCGAGGAAGCGCTCGCCGTGGCCGCAGAGGTGGACGCCATCCGCGCCGCCGGCGGCGCCGAAGCCGAAGCGCTGCACCCGCTGGCCGGCGTGCCGATCGCCATCAAGGACCTGATCGTCACCAAGGGCCAGCCGACCACCGCCGCATCCAAGATGCTCGAGGGCTGGATGAGCCCATACGACGCGACGGTGATTGAGAAGATCCGCGCCGCGAAGCTCCCGATGCTGGGCAAGACCAACCTCGACGAGTTCGCGATGGGTTCCTCCACCGAGCACTCGGCCTACGGCGTGACCCGCAACCCGTGGGACCTGGGCCGCATCCCGGGCGGCTCCGGCGGCGGCTCGGCAGCGGCCGTGGCGGCCTTCGAAGCTCCGCTGGCCCTGGGCACCGACACCGGCGGCTCCATCCGCCAGCCGGGCGCGGTCACCGGCACCGTGGGCGTGAAGCCGACCTACGGCGCGGTCTCGCGCTACGGCGCCATCGCCATGGCCTCCTCGCTGGACCAGATCGGCCCGGTGTCCCGCACTGTGCTGGACTCGGCGCTGCTGCAGGAACTGATCGGCGGGCACGACCCGAAGGACTCCACCTCGCTGCCGCAGGACCTCGAAGGCCTGGTGGCCGCCGCGCAGACCGGCGCCGCCGGCGACCTGTCCGGTGTGCGTGTTGGCGTCATCAAGGAATTGCAGGGCGAGGGCTACCAGAAGGGCGTGCAGGCGCGCTTCAACGAGTCCCTTGAGCTGCTCAAGAACGCCGGCGCGGAAATCGTTGAGGTTTCCTGCCCGAACTTCAAGTACGCGCTGGGCGCCTACTACCTGATCATGCCTTCCGAGGTCTCCTCGAACCTCGCCAAGTTCGACGGCGTGCGCTTCGGCCAGCGTGTGCTGCCGACCGAGGGCCCGCTCACCATTGAGCGCGTCATGGGCGCCACCCGCGCCGCCGGCTTCGGCGACGAGGTCAAGCGCCGCATCATCCTGGGCACCTACGCCCTGAGCGCCGGCTACTACGACGCCTACTACGGTTCGGCCCAGAAGGTCCGCACCCTGATCCAGCGCGACTTCGACGCCGCGTTCGAGCAGGCCGACGTGCTGATCTCCCCGACCGCTCCGACCGTGGCTTTCGAGCTCGGCGCGAACGACAACGACCCGGTTGCCATGTACCTCAACGACGTGGCCACCATCCCGGCAAACCTCGCCGGCGTCCCGGGCATCACCGTGCCCGGCGGCCTGTCCGAGGGCCTGCCGGTGGGCATCCAGTTCCTGGCTCCGGCCTACGAGGATGCCCGCCTGTACCGTGCCGGTGCCGCACTGGAGACCCTGCTGGAAAAGCAGTGGGGCCACACCCTCATCTCGCAGGCACCAGCCATTGACACCGCTTCGATCGCGCAGGAGGCCTAGGGAATCATGAGCAACTACACCGATGAACTAGTCGATTTCGACGAGGCCCTGGATCGCTATGATCCGGTGCTGGGCTTCGAAGTCCACGTGGAGCTGAACACCAAAACCAAGATGTTCTCCGACGCCCCGAACGCCTTCGGCGACGCCCCGAACACCAACGTCACCCCGGTGGACCTGGGCCTGCCAGGCGTGCTGCCGGTGGTCAACAAGACCGCCGTGGAGTACTCCATCCTGATCGGCCTGGCGCTGAACTGCCAGATCGCCGAAAAGTGCGGTTTCGCCCGAAAGAACTATTTCTACCCGGACACCCCGAAGAACTTCCAGACCTCCCAGTACGATGACCCGATCGCCCATGACGGCTGGCTGGACATCGAGCTGGAGGACGGCGAGGTCTTCCGCGTGGAGATCGAGCGCGCCCACATGGAGGAGGACGCCGGCAAGCTGACCCACATGGGCGGCGCCGCAGGCCGCATCCAGGGCGCCGACTACTCGCTGGTCGACTACAACCGCGCCGGCGTGCCGCTGGTGGAGATCGTGACCAAGCCGATCGTGGGCGCCGGCAAGCGCGCCCCGGAGCTGGCCCGCGCCTACGTGGCAGCGATCCGCGAGATCGTGAAGAACCTGGGTGTCTCGGACGCGAAGATGGAACGCGGCAACGTGCGCTGCGATGCCAACGTTTCGCTGATGCCGAAGGACGCCGAGAAGTTCGGCACCCGAACCGAGACCAAGAACGTGAACTCGCTGCGCGCGGTGGAGCACGCCGTGCGTTTCGAGATCGAGCGCCACGCGGCAGTGCTGGATTCCGGGAACAAGATCGTCCAGGAAACCCGCCACTGGCATGAGGACACCCGCTCCACCACCTCGGGCCGTCCGAAGTCGGATGCGGATGACTACCGCTACTTCCCGGAGCCGGACCTGGTGCCGATCGTCACCACCGCCGAATGGGTCGAGGAGCTGCGCTCCCGCCTGCCGGAGCCCCCGGCAGACCGCCGCAAGCGGCTGAAGGCCGAGTGGGGCTACGCGGACAAGGAGTTCCGCGACGTCGTGAACGCCGGCGTGCTGGACGAGATTGAGGCGACCATCGCCGCCGGTACCTCCGCCGCCGTGGCCCGCAAGTGGTGGATGGGCGAGATCGCCCGTCTGGCCAAGGCCGCCGAGAAGGAGATCGCGGATCTGGGTGTCACGCCGCAGACCATCGTTGAGCTGAACTCGCTGATCGAAGCGAAGAAGATCAATGACAAGATCGCCCGCCAGGTCCTGGAATTCGTGCTGGCAGGGGAGGGCTCCCCGGCGGAGATCGTCGAGAAGCGCTCGCTGGCAGTCGTGAACGACGACGACGCGCTGGGCAAGGCCGTGGATGACGCCATCGCGGCCATGCCTGACGTGGTCGAGAAGATCAAGGGCGGCAAGATGCAGGCCATCGGTGCGCTGATGGGCCCGGTCATGAAGGCCACCCGCGGCCAGGCCGACGCCGGTCGCGTCCGCGAGATCGTAATGGAGAAGCTGGGCCTCTAAGGTTCGCTGCTCAAACAACTGAGGCTCCCGTTTCCGTCGCTGACGGAAATGGGAGCCTCGTTTGTTGAATCGGATCAGAGGGGCGCGACAGTAATGCTGTTGAGCGTTCCGCCCTGGACGAATCCGTCGACATTGACCGCGACTTCTTCGAAAGCGTTCAAATGTCCCGTGGCCGAATCGAAGATGAACGAATACCGGTAGGTCAACGTATCGGTGGGTTCGCTGTCCCGCAGCAATTGCCTCCGGGCACCTTGGAAGTCATCGCAATTCCCGCCGACGTGGTCGGGTGCGATGACACTGGGACGAACAATCGGCTGAAAACCACGGATGATCTTGACCGTACTTCCTGCGTCATCCCGATCAAGCTGCTGCAAATCACCCGGTAAGCCCGTCCGCTCCGACCATTTGGCCCCAGCGGATCGGGTCATCACCAGGTCTGCATTAGGATTGCTGGATGACCACCGCCCAACCACTTTCGGGTTTTCCCGAGGCTGAAACGTCCATCGATCTGGCCCTCGTGGAGCGGCTGGTCGCTAGCCAGGCGCCGAAGCAGTGGGTGCGGCTTCCCATCTCCTACCTGGCCACGGGATGGGACAATGAGGTCTATCGGCTGGGGGAGCGGCTGCTGGTGCGCGTGCCCCGCCGGGCCTTGGCCGCGCAGCTGGCCGAGCGCGAACGGCTATGGTTGGACCGGGCCGCGGCCGACAGCGGACTGGATCTGAGTGCGCCGCTGTTTTCCGGGATGCCGACCGCGGAATATCCCTGGAGCTTCTCCATCTGCCGTTATGTTCCCGGAGTGAGTGCAGCCGGCATTTCCCGTGTCCAACGTGACCACTATGCGCGGCAATTTACGGGATACCTGCGCTCCCTGCACGCAGTGGCCCCGCCAGAGGCGCCGCGCAGCGCCTTCCGCGGAAGGCCGTTGCGGGAGCTGGACGATGCAACCCGCGGACGCATTGAGCTGCTGCCCACCGCGCAACGGCCAGCAGCCCAGTCCATCTGGGAAGCCGGGCTGAAGGCCGCCGAATACAACGGACCGGCACACTGGCTCCACGGTGATCCGCACCCGCACAACACCATCGTCCAGAACGGGCCGGACGGTTTCGAACTAGCTGCGCTGGTGGACTTCGGCGATCTGTGCGCGGGCGATCCCTCGTCGGATCTGGGCATGCTGTGGCTGCACTTCAGCGCGGATAGCCGCGACAGCGCGCTGGCCGAGTACGGGGTCCTCAAAGGCAGTGACACGTGGCTGCGGTCCCGGGCTTGGGCCCTGCGCTACGCCATGCTCACCTCACCGCTGGGACCCGATGACCCGCTGGGAAGAATCGGCCTGGAAACTCTGCGGGGGCTGCTTCGACACTAACTAGTCGCCCGGCGCATTGCGAAAGAAAGCATCGCAGATGACAGAATGATGAGAGTCTTCCTTTGCCAGAGTGCGAGGTCAGAGAGAAAGGTGCCCTTGCCATGACCCGCAGGTCAGATCCGGCTCGTGCCAGGAATTTCGCGTCGGTGCTCCAGGAAATCTTCGCGGAGCCCGGGCGCTCGCGCAAGGACATCGCGAATGCCATCGGCATCAGCGCCGCCTCGGTGACCAGCATTGCCGCCAGCCTTCTGGAACATCGGCTGATCAGCGAATCTGCCCCGGTCGCCGCGGGGCAGGGCCGTCCGAGGGTTCCGCTGAGCGTTGACACCGACTCGAACCTGGTTATGGGGATCCACCTCGGCCCGCGAGTCACGGGTATCGTGCTGACCGGGCTGGACGGAGTTGCCAAAGCCTCCGTGCTCGTCCCGCACTCGGGGATGACCGCAGCAGAGGCCTTTGAACTGGTGATCGCCCAGGCAGAGACACTGGTCGCGGACCATGCCGACGGACGGCCGGTCTTGGGCACCGGGGTGGCTACCGGAGGCATCGTAGATCGGGAGCAAGGGCTGATCGTCGAGAACGCCGGAGCCGGATGGTCGCAGGTTCCTGCGCAGCGGATGCTCGAAGCCCTTCCCCAACCGCTGGTCCTGGATAACAACGCCCGCGCCGCAGCCCAGTCCGAGTTGTTCTACGGGCAAGGCGCCAAGGAATCCGACTTCCTGCTGATGGTGATTACCTCCGACCTCGGGGCCGTACTGGTCAGCGACGGCCAGATCCGGGCCGGGCGTTCCCAGCATGCGGGAAACATCGCCCACATCCAGGTTGACGCAGCTGGCTATCCCTGCGCCTGCGGCCGGCGAGGCTGCCTGCAGGTCATGGCCACCGATGAAGCGACCGTGCGCCGTGCCCATGATCTCAATCGCACCGACGTCATTAACTACGGAGACATCGACCGGCTTTATGATGCCGGGGATGCCCAGATTCGGCAGCTCGTGGCACAGCGCGACGGCTATGTCGCCACGGCCGCCGCCCTGCTGTTCGACCTGCTGGACCCGGGGCTGCTGGTGATCGCGGGAACGCCTGCCGAGCGGCCGGAAACCCTGGCGCACGTGCAGCGGACTGTTACCGAGAAGTCCGTGCAGCAAGGAGTTGCCGGGCAGCGTGTGGTGTACTCCAGCGACCACGAGCTTTCGCTGTCGATTTTTGCCGCGAGCATTATGGTCAACGAGGTGTTGAGCAGTCCTTTGGCGTTCATCGAGAACCTGCAGCAGCTGGTTAGCGCTAAGTAATTTTTTTCCTGTTCTTGACATCACACCCCTGTCATGTTTACTTTATTTCATAAAATAAATAAATGTGACGGCAGCAACACCTCGGCGAACAGGCCTGGAATGCCGCATGTAGGAGGAAACAGGATGAAGCAATCCAGGAAATTGGCGCTTGTCGCCGGCGCCGCATCGCTGATGCTCGCCGCGACCGCCTGCTCGGGCTCCGGCAGCCAGGCCGCGTCTGGCAACGGCTCGGACATCGCGACCTTGTCGTTCATGACCAGCGAGCCGAAGAGCATCGTTCCGCAGAAGGATCCGGGAAGCCAGATCGGCATGGCGCTGTGCGCCAACCTGATGGAAGTCAATGTCGAGAGCCAGGAGCTCGAACCGCTGGCCGCCAAGTCCGTGTCCAGCGATGACGCCAAGGTCTGGGACATCGAACTGCAGGACGGGTGGACCTTCCATGACGGAACGCCGGTCACCGCGAACTCCTTCGCCGACGCCTGGAACGCCACCGCCACCGGCGCTAACGCCTGGCAGGGCAACGGAACCTTCGTCTCCTTCGCGGGCTATGACGAGCTGAACCCGCTGGACGGCTCCACGGCGAAGGCCACCGAACTGTCCGGCGTGAAGGTCGTGGACGACACCCACCTGACAGTGACCCTCAAGGCCCCGAACCGTGATTTCCCGGCAATCCTGAGCACCAACCCGACCTGCCCGATGCCTGAAAGCGCCTTCGACGACGAGGCAGCCTACGATGAGGCGCCGGTTTCCAACGGCCCGTACAAGTTCGTTTCCTGGGACCACAACCAGCAGGTCGTCATGGAGAAGTGGGACGGATTCAAGGGCGCTGCCGGCTTCTCCGGCGGCGCGCAGCAGCTGGTCGGAAAAATCTACACCTCGATCGACCCCGCCTACACCGACATGACCGCCGGCAACCTGGACATGATCCGCAACGTGCCTGCCACCATGGTCGACAAGGCCAAGAGCCAGCTGGGCGAGGAATCGCTGTTCGAGGTCAAGATCGGCTCCAAGCAACAGACCCTGCAGATCCCGGCCTATGTCGACGAGCTGTCCTCGAAGGCGCTGCGCGACGCCGTGTCGATGTCCATCGACCGGGAGGCCATCGCGACCTCGCTGCTCAAGGGCCATGCCCAGCCATCGGATTCGCTGGTGCCTCCGGCGCTGGACTCCTACGTTGAAGGCTCCTGCGACGCCTGCACCTTCGATCCTGAGAAGGCCAAGAAGATCCTGGCCGATGACGGCGGATTCGACGGCACCCTGGTCATCGAAAGCAACTCCGCTTCGGACCAGCAGCTGGTCCAGGCCATCGCCAAACAGATCCAGGACAACCTGGGCATCAGCGTGCAGATGAAGCCGATGCTCGGCACCGAGCTCTCGGAGCGCCGCAACAGCCAGAAGCTCGAAGGCGCCGCCTTCGGTTTGTGGGGCTGGTCCTACAAGTCTTCGGACCAGTACCTGAGCCAGTATGAAACCGGCGGCGACGGAAACCTCGCCACCGCCTACTCCAACCCGAAGGTCGACAAGCTGCTCCAGGCAGCCCGCGCCGAAATGGACGACGCCAAGTCGGCCGAGCTGTTCAAACAGGCCGAAGCGATCATCATCAAGGACCTGCCGGCCATCCCGCTGTTCATCCCTACCGACTACGGACTGCAGTCCAAGTGCGCCGTGCTCAACGACGTCCAGGGCGACCTACAGTACTACCGCGCCGGCTACGGCTGCTAGCACGAACCGTGACAGGAAGCCGGGCGCCGGAAATGATTTTCCGGCGCCCGGCTTGCCGGAAACACACAGACAAAAGGGGTACCCAATGCTGGGTTATACCGTACGGCGCATCCTGCAGATGATCCCGGTGCTGCTGGGCGCCACCTTCATCATCTACGCACTGACATTCTTGATGCCCGGCGATCCGATTTCCGCGCTGACCGGCGAGCGCCCGCTGCCGGAGGCCACGGTGGCGCAGATCCGCCAGGCCTACCACCTGGATGACCCGTTCATCATCCAGTACGGAAACTACATCCTGGGCGTCTTCCGCGGAGACTTCGGCATCGACTTCTTCGGCCGTCCGGTGCTCGACCTGATCCTCGAACGCCTCCCCGCGACCTTCGCCTTGGCCATGACCGCCTGGGTGCTCAAGCTGTTCGTCGGCCTGATCATCGGAGTCTACGGCGGACTGCGCCGCGGCCAGGCAGGAGACCATTTCGCTTTGGTATTCACGGTGCTGTTCATGGGTGTTCCCGGGTTCGTGATCGCCCTGGGCGCGCAGACCTACTTCGGGGTGCACCTTGGCTGGGTGGATCCGGCCGGCATCCGCGCGGGCTGGCCCATGGCCTTCATCCTGCCGGCGCTGGTCATGGCCCTGGAAGCGGCCGCCGGCCTGGCCCGGCTCACGCGCACCTCGCTGGTGGACGTGCTGCGGGCCGAATACCTGCGCACCGCCAAGGCCAAGGGCCTTTCGCCCAAGCGCATCATCTGGGGCCATGCCCTGCGCAACGCGATGATCCCGGTGGTCACCTACCTGGGCTTGAGCCTGGCCGGAATGCTCGGCGGCGCGGTGATCATCGAGGCGATCTTCAACATCCCGGGCATCGGGGGACTGATGGTCAGTTCCATCAACAACAAGGAAGGCACCATCGTGGTCGGCATCGCCACCCTGCTGGTGCTGGTGTACCTGGTCTTCAACCTGCTGGTTGACCTGACCTACGGCTTGATCGACCCACGGGTGAGAATATGAGCACGACAACAACGGTTAATCCCCTCGACGGCGCCAAGGCAGTGGACCGCGCCCCGGACAAGGTGCGCGGCGCCCACCGACGCTGGTGGCTGAAACCGCGCTTCGTCATTTCGGGCGCCATCGTGCTGCTGATGATCGTGATGGCCGCGTTCCCTCAGCTGTTCACCGGATTCGGTCCGGGTCCAACCGAGAACTGCGACATCCTCAAGTCCAACCAGCCACCCAGTGCCGAGCACCTGTTCGGCATAGACATCCAGGGCTGCGACTACTACACCAACGTCATCTACGGCGCCCGCGCCTCGATCCTGGTGGGCATCGTGGTCTCGGCCATCGCCTTCGGCATCGCCGCCCTCGTTGGCGCCCTGGCCGGCTACTTCGGCGGCTGGGTGGATGCGGTGATTTCCCGCATCTGCGACATGGCCTTCGGCCTGCCCTTCATCCTCGCCGCCATCGTGGTGCTGCAGCTGTTCGGCGAACGCAATGTCTGGACCGTGATTTTCGCGCTTGCCCTGTTCAGCTGGCCCGGCGGCGTGCGCTTCATGCGCTCTTCCGTGCTGGAGGTGCGCAACCGCGAATACGTGCAGGCCGCCCGCCTGCTCGGCGCCGGCAACGGCCGTATCCTGCGCAAGCACATTGTGCCCAACGCGATCACCCCGCTGCTGGTGTTGCAGACCCTTGGTGTGGGCGGCATGATTTCCGCCGAGGCCGGTCTGACCTTCATCGGCATCGGCCTGACCCCGCCGGCGGTCTCCTGGGGCCTGCAGCTGGCGGCAGCCCGTGAGTATATCGATGCGGCGCCGCACCTGCTGATGTTCCCGGCGATCTTCCTGACCATTACCGTGCTCGGTTTCGTCCTCTTCGGCGAGGCCATGCGCGATGAATTCGACCCGAAGGGCAAGTGATGAACAAGCCGCATGAAGCAGCACCGTCATTGCTGGAGATCAAGGACCTCCGGGTGGAATTCGCAACCCGCCAGGGGGTGGCGACCGCGATCAACGGGGTCAACCTCTCGCTGCAGCGCGGGCGCTCGCTGGGAATCCTGGGCGAGTCGGGTTCCGGCAAGTCGGTGACCGCCCGAACCATCATGGGCCTGCTGGATACTCCTCCGGCGCGGGTGACCCATGGGCAGATCCTGCTCAACGGGGAAGACCTGTTGGCGGTCAGCGCCAAGCGCCGGCGCAGCCTGAACGGCGCCAGCGTGGCCATGGTGTTCCAGGATGCGCTCAGCGCGCTGAACCCGGTGCATCCGGTGGGACGCCAGATCGGCGAGCTGTACCGGGTGCATCGTGGCTACAGCCGGGCGGCGGCCAAGCGGGCGGCCATCGAGATGATGGACCGCGTGCGCATCCCGGCCGCGGCCAAGCGCGTGAACGACTATCCGCACCAGTTCTCCGGCGGCATGCGCCAGCGCATCGTGATCGCCATGGCCTTGGCCCTGGATCCGGAACTGCTGATCGCCGACGAGCCGACCACCGCGCTGGACGTCACGGTCCAGGCACAGATCCTTGAACTGCTCAAGGAACAGCAATCGGAAAACAACATGGGGCTGATCCTGATCACCCACGACATTTCGGTGGTCCGCGAGGTGACCGACGAGGTGGCAGTCATGTATGCAGGACGCATCATCGAGCGTGGCCCGACCGCCGAGGTGCTGGCGCATCCGGCGCACCCCTACACCCGGGGCCTGGCCGCGTCCATCGCTAGCGAAGAGCTCAAGGGGCAGCAGCTGCCTGCCATCCCGGGCAGCCCGCCGGATCTGCTGCGCCTTCCGCAGGGCTGCTCCTTCGCCGCCCGCTGTCCGCTGGCCGACCAGGCATGCACGGCCACGATTCCCGTCCTGCAGCCAGTTGCGCTGCAGCGCGACACCGCGTGCTTCAAATCCGAGGAGGTGCTGGTCCATGCTTAATACCCAGCTTGAACAACAGCCGAAGGATTCAGTCCAAGGCCCGCTCATGGAGCTTCGCGGCGTCAAGATGCACTACCCGGTGGCCCGGGCGATGCCCTTCGGCCCGCGCAAGACCGTCAAGGCCCTGGACGGGGTGGACCTGGAAATCCGGCAGGGCGAAACCCTTGGCATCATCGGGGAAAGCGGCTGCGGCAAGTCCACGCTGGCCCGCGTGCTGAGTGGACTGGAGAAGCCCACCGAGGGACAGGTCCTGTTCGAAGGCCAGGACATCAACACCCTGCACGGAGCTGAACGGGCGCAGATGCGCCGGAACATCCAGCTGATCTTCCAGGACCCCTACGCCTCGCTCAATCCGCGCATGACGATCGAGCAGATCCTCATGGAACCCTTCGAAATCCACCCCGACGCCGTGCCGCGGTCCGGGAGGCGGGCCAAGATCGCCGAACTGATGGAACTGGTGGGGCTGAATCCTGACCATCTGGAACGCTATCCGCACAACTTTTCCGGCGGGCAGCAGCAACGCATCGGCATCGCCCGCGGCATCGCGCTGAATCCCAAGGTGCTCATCTGCGACGAGGCGGTCTCCGCCCTGGACGTTTCGGTGCGCGCGCAGGTGGTGAACCTGCTGGCCTCGCTGCAGCAGGAACTGGGGTTGAGCTACGTGTTCATCGCCCATGACCTGCAGATCGTGCGGCATATTTCCGACACGGTGGCCGCCATGTACCTGGGACGCGTCATTGAAACCGGCACCTACGACCAGGTCTACGACCGCAGCGCGCACCCCTACACGCAGGCGCTGCTGTCCGCCGCGCCGGAGCTTCGCCAGGAGCCAGGCAAGTCCCGGCAGCTGATCATGCTGCAGGGCGACCCGCCGTCTCCGATCGATCCGCCCAGCGGCTGCCGTTTCCACACCCGCTGCCCCGTGGCCCGCCCATCCTGCGCCACCGCCGAGCCGGGCCTCGACCCGGTGGGCGAGGGCCATGCGGCACGGTGCTTTTTCCCCGGGCCTATTGGCCCGACCAACAATTAGTCAGAGCGCACCGACAGGTGACGACAAGGAGAATTCCCATGGATCTTAAAGTTGGAATCGTAGGCTTCGGCCTGCGTGCTTCCCTGCACCGCTATCTGCAGCGCCCCGGCGAGGGCAGCGTGGTGAGCATGGTGTGCGACATCAGCGAACGCGGCCGTGCCGATGCCGCGCAGGCCCTGCCCGAGGCGCTGATCACCGCCGAGCTGGACGAGCTGCTGGCAGCTGACCTCGACGCGGTCCTGGTGCTCACCCCTGATTTCACGCACCGCGAGGTGGCGGTCCGCACCCTGGAGGCGGGCATCCCCACCTTCGTGGAAAAGCCGCTGGACATCACGTTGGAGGCGGCAGATGACATCCTGGCCACCGCGCAGCGCACCGGAACCCGGTTGTACGTGGGCCACAACATGCGCCACATGCCCGTGATCTGGCAGATGAAGCAGCTGATCGACTCGGGTGCCATCGGCGAGGTCAAGGCCGTGTGGTGCCGGCACTTCGTGGGCAACGGCGGGGACTACTACTTCAAGGACTGGCACGCCGAACGCCGCTACGCCAACACCCTGCTGCTGCAGAAGGGCGCCCATGACATCGACGTGATCCACTGGCTGGCCGGGGGCTACAGCACCCAGGTCTCCGGAGTCGGGGCACTTGCCGTCTACGGCGGGGTACAGGACCGCCGGGACAATGCCGACCGGCGCATGCGCGACTGGTTCTCCCTGGAGAACTGGCCTCCTGCCGAACAGCGCGACCTGAACCCGAACCTGGACGTTGAAGACCTATCCATGGTGCAAATGAAGCTGGACAACGGAGTGCTCGCCTCCTACCAGCAGTGCCACTTCACCCCCGACTACTGGCGCAACTACACGGTGATCGGCACCGAGGGGCGGCTGGAGAATTTCGGCGACGGACCGGGAGACTTCATCCATGTCTGGAACACCCGCACCACCCACGGTTTCGCCGAACCGGATGTGAAGGTGGAAATTCACGGCGACGAGGAAGGGCACGGCGGCGCGGACCCGAACCTGATCGCCGAATTCCTGCGTTTCGCCCGTGAAGGGGGAGCCACCGAGACCTCACCGCTGGCGGCCCGCGCAGCGGTGGCCGTGGGGGACCTGGGCGCCCGCTCGCTGCGCGATCAGGGGCAGACGCTGCAGATCCCTTCCCCGGACCAGGACGTGGTGCGCTACTTCGAAGCCGGCCAGCAGGCCGAAGCAGTCAAATAGCCGGAAAATGACCGCAGGGCTCGGTGAACCGGACGGTTCACCGAGCCCTGCGTTGTCGTTTTGGCCCGTCGTGCTACTCGACCTCTATGGCCAGTTCCGCCAGCTGGTCCATGTGGGTGAAGATCCTGCTGGCACCGGCCTGGCGCAGTGACTCGGGGTCGGTGCTGGTCGGACCGCCGGAGGAATATCCGTAGACCGTCGCCCCGGCGCCGACTCCGGCAGTCACGCCCGTGGCGGTGTCCTCGATGACCAGCGCCTCTCGGGGATCTATGCCCAGCGCTGTGGCGGCCGCGAGGTACACGTCCGGGGCCGGCTTGCTGCGCGGGAACTCCATGCCGCTGAACACCCGGTCGCCGAAATACTGGTCGAGCCCGGTCAGTTCCAGCTGCATTTCCACCTTGGCGCGGTCCGCGCCGGTGACGCAGGCGATCTTCGAGCCGTAGACGCTGGCGACCGCCGCCACGGCCTGGGCGGACCCTTCCACCGGGCGCAGCTGCGTGCGCAGCGCCTGGTCGCGCCGGGCCCGGAACTGCGCCAGCCAGGCATCGTCGATGCGTACCCCTGTGTGCTGGTAGATCGGTTCCCACTGGTCCTTCAGCGCCTTGCCGATGAAGATCTTGATGCTCTCTTCCATGCTGATCTCCCAGCAGTTTTCCCGCAGGATGTCCCGCAGGACGGAGTTGGTGATGAGCTCGGAGTCCACCAGGACCCCGTCGCAGTCGAAGAGGACGGCGGAGAATTTCTGCTGCAAGGCGTGGGATTCCCATTCGATTAGAAGACGTGGAGAGTGTTTGACCGCGGATTGCAGGAGCAACACTGGGGCAGCGGGCATTCGCCGCCGCCTAGAACAAGATTAGTTTGTTCCCGGGCACCACGCTGTTCCATCAGCGCCAGCCCACTTGCCTCCGCTCCGGCCGCTGTTTTGTTCCGGCCTGCGATGGATGGAGCGGAACCTTACGAATAGGCGGCGATTCGGCGGTCCAGTTCGTTGCGCACCTGCGGCCACTCCGTCTTCAAGATCGAGAAGACCACGGTGTCGCGCAGCGATCCGTCCGGCATCCGACAATGGGCCCGCAACACTCCGTCCTGCTTGGCGCCCAAGCGGCTGATGGCCATGCGCGACTGGAAATTCATCCAGTGCGTGCAGAACACCACGACTTCGCAGCCCAGCGTTTCAAAGGCGTAGCCCAGCAACAGGCGCTTGCTCTCGGCATTGGCCCCTGAACCGTGGGTGCTGGCGGCGTTCCAGGTGTAGCCGATCTCCACGCGGGGCAGTCCGAGGTCGATGCCGCAGTAGGTGGTCATGCCTATAATCCTGCCGGGCAATCCGGTAGCGGGATCATTGAGTCGGGTGGTGAAGGCCAGCATTGAGCCTTCCGACTGCCTCGCCAGGCGCTTGCGGATTTCTTCGCGCATGTCTCCGGGACGCGGTACCGAGGTATACCAGAGGTTCCACAGTTCGCCGTCGCTGGCTGCCTGTACCAGATCGTCATGGTGGTCCATGGACAGCGGCTCGAGGGTGACATGGGTGCCGCGCAGGGTGACGGGGTCAAGGATTTTCATGCGAATACTGTACGTGCTGAGAAATCTCTGCGGCACCCCTGCGCGTCTACGTTCTCCCGGGCGGAAGGCAAACGCCGGACCGGGGACCGGTTCATTCGGTGCCCTTCGGATGATCCGCAGACGAAGCCGGTGAGCGCATCATTATTGCCCCGCCTGCCGCCGCCACCGCGCAGGCGACTGCTAGTGCGCCCAGGCCCAAGGGCAGCGTCGCCGCCCCGGCCACCAGCCCCACGAGGATCGGGCCCCCGGCATCTCCGACCTCCCGCCCGAGCTCGGCGCTGCCCATGGTGCGCCCCATGCGTTCTGGCGGCGTGGTTGCGGCGAGTCGGGCAAATCCTAGTGGCGTAATCAGCCCGACCCCGAGGCCGATTGCCGCGGCGCCAAGCAGAATCACCGGCAGGGACGGGACCACCGCGAGCAGAGCTACTGCGGCAAGCAGCAGTGCTGCGCCGGCGGATATCAGGGTATTGACCCGTTGCGGGGCAGAATCGTGGATCCGTCCGGTCAGAGGTTGCACGAGGGCAGATATGACGGCGAGGATGCTGACAGCGCCCATGCCGATGATCGGGTCAGCACCGAGTCGGGCTGCTAGCAACGGGATGAAACCCACCGCGACGCCCAAAACCGCGGTGGCAACGGCCAACAGGAGTACTGGTCCGAGGAATGCCGGCGCCGTGGATTGTTTCACAATATCTGCCAGCGTGGAACAGTGTTTCGGCAGGACCGGCACGGAAGGCATTGAGATGGCCGTCCACAGGGATGCGACCAGTGAGAGCCCAGCCAGCACCAGGAACAGTGCCGGCAAGCCCGCCCACGTGATGAGGGCCGCTCCGAGCAGCGGGCCGCCGGCATACCCGAGCCCCTTCCACGAACCGTATTTGCCAAAGTAGCGTCCAGCGAGAAAAGGCCCCACCAGCCGGGCAACGGCCGAGGAAGAAGCGGGGGAGAAGCCTGCGGCGGCCGCACCTTGGGCCAGCCTCGCTAGGGCGAGCAGCAACGGTGATGCGGCGAAGACGCCGAGCAGCGAGGCCGCCGCGAAAACCAGCAGTCCTCCCACGATTACCGGCTTCACGCCGACCCGGTCGCTTAGCGTGCCGAAGACGGGTTTCAGGATCACCTCGGCGATGTCATATGTCGCCAGGATCAAGCCGAGCGTGGCAAAGGCCAGCCCGAGATTCTCCGTTTCGGTGCCCAGCGCAGCAGCAACGCCGTGGGCGCCGAATGCCGTCGTGAATCCCGCCAAGTACAGCGGACCCAATCCGCCCTTCTGATCAACCACGCACCCAGCGTAACCATGGTGGATTGGCGTGGACGAGAGGAAACGGATGAATTCTTGGCACGTTACGCGAAGGAAATCGGCGTGGCACGGGCCATCGGCGGCGTTCGCCAAGCAGGTCCGTCGCAGTGGATTTCCTCAGAGCCCCCAGCGCGCGCTGAATTCGTCGAATCCAGAGCGCGAGGAGCTCTTGAACATGTGCATTCACCTCGGGCTGCATGTACGCGTGAAGCTATCCTCCGACAAGCTCTTGGATGGTCTGCCGGATCGCTTCAACGACAGCCACGACGGGCTCTCGATAAAGATGCTCCGCGCGGATCAAGACGTCGATTTGTCGACCTGCTGAAAGGTCTTTGATTGGTCGTAAAGTCACCGTGTCGTCCAGGGATTTCCGCGCGGTATAGCGAGGCAGGATCCCGAGGCAGCCGCTGGCCTCGATCAGCGACCCTGCGGTGGCGTAGTCGTTGACCCGATGCTCGACCGTCGGTGCACGGCCGGCCAGGGCGGCAATCGTTTCCAAGACGTCGGCAGGGGAGTAGCCGGATCTCGACACAACCCAGCGCTCGCCGATCACCTGTTCCGGAGAGAGCTCTTCGAACGCTGCCAGCGGGTGATCCCGGTGCAGCGCGATATCCAAGGGCTCGAAGGCCAGCGGGATGACTGCCACATGGTTTTGCGGCCACGGCGCGGTGTGGGGCATGCGGTGCGCCAGCACCAGGTCGTAGGCGGATGTCAGCGCAGGGAAGTCCTGTTGCGAGACATCTTCGTCGGAAAACCTCAGGGGTGGCAGCGAGCGCTCCGTCCACGTCAGCAGCGGGGCGAAGATCGTCTGGCCGATGGAATGGAATCCTGCGACCTTGACGGGGGTCTGCCGGTCCTGATCCTGCGCCTGGATCTTCGCCGAAGCCTCGGCCAGGGTCGAGGCGACCTGCGCCGCGGCCGAAGCCAGCAGCCTGCCTTCGGCGGTCAGAACCAGGCGCCGGCCGTCCTTCATGGTCAATGGTGCCGCGAAATTGCGCTGGAGCTGGGCCAGATGCTGGGAAACGGCCGAGGGGGAGACGTAGAGTGCCTTGGCTACGGCGTTGACGCTTCCCAGGTCCTCCAATTCGCGCAGGATTCTCAGCTGATGTAATTCCATGAAGTAAATACTAAATCGTCAGATCAGTATTTCGATGATCAACTAAGGTGTCATCCGTGCTTGGTCGGTGCGACACTTGAACTGATCCCACCATTCGTGCTCATGACGCAGCTTCTTGATCAAAGGAATCCCTGATGAAAGCCTTGTACAAGTCCGGACCACACGCCGGTTTGGAACTCGTTGAACGTCCGGAGCCGGAAGTAGGCGTCCACGACGTCAAGATCCGCGTCATGACCACCGGCATCTGCGGCACCGACCTGCACATCGAAGCCTATGACGAAGCCGCCAAGGCCATGATCAACACCCCGCTGGTCCCGGGCCACGAGTTCTACGGCGAGGTTGTCGAGGTGGGCGACTTCGTGCATAACGTCAAGGTCGGGGACCGCGTCTCCGGCGAAGGCCACGTGGTGTGCGGGCTTTGCCGCAACTGCCGCGCCGGCCGCAAGCACATGTGCATCAACGTCAGCTCCGTCGGCGTGCAGCGCGACGGCGCCTTCGCAGAATTCGTCTCCATCCCGGAGAGCAACGTCTACGTGCACCGCGACGAACGCATCACCCCGCTGCTGGGCGCCATCTTCGACCCCTTCGGCAATGCCGTGCACACCGCCTTGCAGTTCCCGATGGTCGGCGAAGACGTACTGATCACCGGCGCCGGACCGATCGGCCTGATGGCCGCCGCAGTGGCCCGCCACATCGGCGCCCGCAAGATCGCCATCACCGACATCTCCGAGCAGCGTCTGGAGCTGGCCAAGACCATGGGCGTGGACCTGGCGGTCAACGTCGCCAAGCAGCGTATCAAGGACGCCCAGGGCGAGCTGGGCATGATCGAAGGCTTCGACTACGGCATGGAGATGTCCGGTCACAAGACCGCGCTGCCGGAAATGATCGAGAACATGAACCACGGCGGCAAGATCTGCATGCTCGGCCTGCCCAGCGAGTCCATCGACATCAACTGGGGCAAGGTCGTCACCCACATGCTGACCCTGCGCGGCATCTACGGCCGCGAAATGTTCGAAACCTGGTATGCCATGAGCGCCATGCTCACCAGCTCCGAGCTGATGCGCGAGCGCATCTCCTCGGTCGTCACCGATTTCCTGCCGGCCAGCGAATGGCGGCAGGGCTTCGAGGCAGCCCGTGGCGGCCACGGAGGCAAGGTCGTGCTGGACTGGACAGTCTTCAGCAGCTAAGAATCGCTCGGATCAACAAGGAGTAATTGGGAATGTATACCGACCTCAAGGAACAGCTTGCCGGGGAACTGGATGAGCTGCGCACCGCGGGCCTGTTCAAGGCCGAACGCCACATCGACTCGGCGCAGTCCGCGTCCATCCTGGCCGGCTCGCTGGGCCAGGACTCCCGCAAGGTGCTGAACTTCTGCGCCAACAACTACCTGGGGCTGGCCGACGACCCGCGCATCATCGAGGCCGCCAAGCAGGCCATGGACGAGCGCGGCTTCGGCATGGCTTCGGTCCGCTTCATCTGCGGCACCCAGGACCTGCACCTGGAACTGGAGTCCGCCGTCTCCAAATTCCTGGGCACCGAGGACACCATCTTGTTCTCCAGCTGCTTCGACGCCAACGGCGGCGTCTTCGAGTCGCTGTTCGGCCCGGAAGACGCCATTATCTCCGATGCGCTGAACCACGCCTCGATCATTGACGGCATCCGCCTGTCCAAGGCCGCCCGCTTCCGCTACGCCAACCAGGACATGGCAGACCTGGAAGTCCAGCTGCAGGCCGCGGCCGCCATGAACGACGGGGCCGGGGCACGGCGCACCATCATCGTCACCGACGGCATCTTCTCCATGGACGGCTACATCGCCCCGCTGGAAGCCATCTGCGACTTGGCCGAGCAGTACAACGCGCTGGTCATGGTGGACGACTCGCACGCCGTGGGCTTCATGGGCGCCACCGGCGCCGGCACCCCGGAGCATGCCGGGGTTTCGGACCGCGTGGACATCTACACAGGCACCTTCGGCAAGGCGCTGGGCGGCGCCTCGGGCGGCTACGTGTCCGGCCGCGGCGAAATCGTTGCGATGCTGCGCCAGAAGGCCCGCCCGTACCTGTTCTCCAACTCGCTGGCCCCGGCCATCGTGGCGGCGACGTTGAAGGCGCTGGAGCTCGTGGAGGGCTCCGGCGAGCTGCGCGAGAAGCTCTTCGCCAACGCAGCGCTCTTCCGCCGCCGCATGAGCGAGGAAGGCTTCGACCTGCTGGACGGGGAGCACGCCATCGTCCCGGTCATGTTCGGGGATGCGGTCAAGGCCGCAGAGGTGGCAGGCAAGATGCTGGAGCACGGCGTCTACGTGACCGCCTTCAGCTTCCCGGTGGTTCCGAAGGGCGCAGCGCGCATCCGCGTGCAGCTCTCCGCCGCCCACTCGGCCGAGGACATCGAGGCTTGCGTGCAGGCCTTCGTCGCCAGCCGCTGACCAGCTCGGTTGGCCCGGCGCCGTGTTTCAATAGGGATGACGAGTTGGCATAACCAAAGGCGGAGGGCTCATGGCTACCAGGGATGAGGTGGCGCGCTTGGCCGGCGTATCTCCCAGTACCGTGTCCTACGTGATCAGCGGCCGGCGCACCATTTCCGAGGCGACCAAGGCCAGGGTCCTGGCGGCCATGCGGGAGCTGAGCTACACCCCGGATGCCTTTGCCCAGGGCCTGGCCGGGTCGCGCCGGGGGATCCTTGCCCTGCACTTTCCTACCAGCGTGGACGGCTATTCTTCCACCGAGTTCGAATACGTCACCGCCGCCATGGAGCGTGCCCGCGCGCTGGGCTACCACATGCTGTTGTGGTCCAATCCGATGACCGATGTCATGGGATTGGAAAGCTTGGTCGGGCAGAAGCTGGTGGCCGGGGTGCTGCTCATGGAAGTGTCGATCAATGACCCGCGCTTCGATGTCTTGCGGCGCGCGGGCATACCTTTCGCTTCCATTGGCCGGCCCGATGACAGCGCTGACCTGTCCTATGTCGATAATGATTTTGCCGAGGCCGGGCGCATGGCGGTGGACTACCTGGCAGGCCTCGGCCACCAATCCATCATGTACATCAACGTCTCCGTGGAAGACCAGGACGCCGGCAACGGCCCGGCCATCCGCACGGCCCGTGCCATCTCGGATGCCGTGCGCGTCCAAGGCATGTCGATGCGGGAGGTGCCGGTGGAAAACAACGCGCGCGGCGGCCGCGCGGCGCTGGACGCCTATCTGGACCTGCACCCGCGCCCTACTGCGGTGCTGGCGCTCAAGGAATTCGCCACCGCTGGATTCGTCAACGCCGCGGGCATGGCATCGTTGCGCATCCCCGAAAACCTCTCGGTGATTGCACTGGGTGTCGGTGATCGATCGGCCGAAATGGTTGCCCCGGCACTGACCACGGTGGCACCGCCGGGGGAGGTCGTTTCCCATGCGGCGGTCGACGCACTGGTGCAGAAAATCGAAGGCAGTTCCCAGGGCACCGTGCAACAGCTCATCGCGCCGCTGATGACGGTCCGCGACAGCACCGGCCCGGCACCGCGCTGACAGTTCCACGCCAAATTCTCCACGCTGTTCCCGCATAGGTGTTGACGCGCGTCGATGACCTGCGTCACTATTGAGGGGATCATTCGTGCCAGGCCGCTTCACTCGGCAAGGTACTAGTCAACGTGGAGGGCATCATGAAGAAAGCACAACGCAGGCTGAAGCTCGCGCCGGTTATCTCGATGGCAGCCATCGGCATGCTCCTGGCCGGTTGCTCGGGCGGAGCAGACCCCAATGACCCCAACGCCTCCGGCGGCGCGGCCGCCCAGGTGGGCCAAGCCGACGGGGTCGTCGACATCTATGGTCCGGTCACCGGCCTTGAAGCGGAATTGCTGGAAAAGTCGTGGGCCAAGTGGTCCGAGGAGAACGGCATCAAGATCCGCTACACCGGCGACAAGAACTTCGAATCCCAGATCGGGATCAAGGTCCAAGGCGGCGACACCCCGGATTTGGCAGTCTTCCCGCAGCCCGGCCTGCTGCAGGCCACCGTGGCCCAGGGCAAGGTGCAGCAGCTGCCCGAAGCAGTGCAGTCCCAGCTGCAGAACAACTGGTCCGAGGATTGGCAGAACTACGGCAAGGTCGATGGTGTGCAGTACGGCGTGCCGCTGATGGCCAGCGTCAAGGGCTACATCTGGTACTCGCCCAAGCAGTTCGAGCAGTGGGGTGTGAGCGTGCCTCAGACCTGGGATGAGATGACCGCACTGGGCGCCGAAATCTCAAAGAAGACCGATGAGCCGGCCTGGTGCGCCGGATTCGCTTCGGGCGAGGCATCGGGATGGCCGGGCACCGACTGGATTGAAGACGCGGTGCTGCGCCAGTCCGGACCCGAGGCCTATGACAAGTGGGTAGCCGGCGAGCTGGAATTCACCTCGCCAGAAATTGCCAGCGCCTTCGATTCCGTTGGAAAGATCCTGCTTGACCCCGAGCAGGTCAACGCCGGATATGGCGATGTGAAGTCGATCAACGCCACCGCCTTCGGCGATGTCGGTACTGCAGTGGCCAAGGGAACCTGCCCGCTGACCCACCAGGCCTCCTTCCTGGAAGGATATGTACTGGATTCCAAGAACGCCGATGGCGAGAAGGCCACCGTGGCACCTGACGGAGATGTCTGGGCCTTCGTCGCCCCGCCAGTCAAGGCCGATGACCCGGTATCCATCGTCGGCGGCGGCGAATTCGTGGCAGCCTTCTCCAACGATGAAGAGACCGCCAAGGTCCAGGAATACTTGGCCAGCGCGGATTGGGCCAATAGCCGAGTCTCACTCGGCGGCGTGATCTCCGCCAACTCCGGACTTGATCCAGCGAACGCCAGCAGCGACCTGCTGCGCTCCGCCGTTGAACTGCTACAGGATCCGAACACCACCTTCCGCTTCGACGGTTCTGATCTGATGCCCAAGAGCGTCGGCTCCGACTCCTTCTGGAAGGGCCTGGTGGACTGGATCGACGGCAAACCGACCAAGGAAGTGCTTGAAAACATCCAGTCCGGTTATGACTCCTAGTCACCACCTTGCCAGCCGCCAACGGCCGGGAACCCCGGCCGTTGGCGAGATTACAGGAGCCTGAGGCCATGTCCGAATTCTTCCAATGGCTTGCCGGCGTCCCGCCGCTGATCCAGGTGCCGGTGGTGCTGCTTGCCTTCGCGATCCTGATCGGGGCGATCCTCGGCTTTGTCGAGGTAGCGACCAATGGCGGACGAGCATTTACCGTGGTGCGTTTTCTCGCCGCGGTCGTGGTTCCTGTGGCGATCCTGCTGGTACTGGGCCTGTACAACTCGGTGATGTGGGTGGCCGCGCTGGCCGCGGTGCTCGGCGCGGTGCTGTTCTTCGTGGACCGGCGCTCGCGATCCGGAGCCGGCTCGCTGCTGCAGCTGTCCGGCTTCCTGGCTCCGGCCATGCTGCTGCTCGCGATCGGATTGATCTACCCCACGATCCGCACCGCCATCAGCGCCTTCATGGCCAATGACGGGTCGGGCTTCGTGGGCCTGGGCAATTTCCGCTGGGTGTTCACCAGCCCCGATGGCCTGACCGCACTGCTCAACACCCTGATCTGGGTTCTGGTGGCGCCCGTGGTCTCCACCATCATCGGATTGGCCTATGCGGTCTTCATCGACAAGAGCCGCGGCGAGAAGTACTTCAAGCTTCTGGTATTCATGCCCATGGCGATTTCCTTCGTGGGCGCTTCGATTATCTTCAAATTCTTCTACGACGTTCGCCAGGGCGATCAAATCGGCGTGCTCAACGCGATCATCACGGCATTCGGCGCCAAGCCGGTCGACTGGCTCGGGCTTGAACCGTGGAACACGTTGTTCCTGGTGGTCATCTTGATCTGGACACAGGCGGGATTCGCCATGGTCATCCTGTCCGCGGCCATCAAGGGCGTGCCCGCTGAGCAATTGGAAGCAGCGGCCCTTGACGGAGCCAGCCCATGGCAGCGCTTCGCCAATGTCACCCTGCCGGGGATTCGTTCCACGGTTATCGTCGTATTGACCACCATTTCCATTGCCTCGCTCAAGGTCTTCGACATCGTCTCATCGATGACCGGCGGCCGCTCGGATACGACCGTCCTGGCCTACGAAATGGTGCGCCAGTTCCAGCTTGGGGCACGCACCGGATACAGCTCGGCCCTGGCCGTCATCCTGTTCATCTTGGTACTGCCGATCATCATCTACAACGTCCGACAGCATAGGAAGCAAGGGGTAATGCGATGAGCACCGTGGGCGAATCCTCTCGGCGCCTGATGGCTGCCACCGAGAGAACCAGCGGGAAACTGCGTAAAGCCACCACCTCCCGCGGAGCCACGATTGCGGCGTTCATCATTGCCGCAGTGTGGACCGTCCCCACCTTTGGGCTGTTCGTCTCCTCCTTCAGGCAGGCTGACGACATCAAGACCTCGGGCTGGTGGACGGCCCTGTCCAACCCGTCGTTCACGCTGGATAACTACGCGCAGGCCTTTGCCTCCGGTGACAGCCTTCCGCTGTCCAAGGCCTTCCTGAATTCGCTGGTCATCACCATCCCGGCGGCCATTGTGCCGATCCTGATTGCCAGCTTGGCAGCCTACGCTTTTGCCTGGATCAACTTCAAGGGACGCAATACGCTCTTCGTGCTGGTTTTCGCACTGCAGATCGTTCCAATCCAGATGGCGCTGGTTCCGCTGCTCCAGCTCTTCTCGGACGGCGTGAAAATTGGCGGGCTATACATCCTGCCCGGTTTGGGAGTCAACGGATTGGACGGCGCCTACGCCAAGGTCTGGATCGCCCACACGATCTTCGCCTTGCCTTTGGCGATCTTCATGTTGCACAACTTCATTTCGGAGATCCCGGATGAGGTTATCGAGGCCGCGCGCGTAGACGGCGCCGGGCACGGGAAGATCTTCTCGAAAATCGTCCTGCCCTTGTCGATGCCGGCCATAGCTTCCTTCGGAATATTCCAGTTCCTCTGGGTATGGAATGACCTGCTGGTGGCAACGGTCTTCACCTCGGGTGGAGAATTGCCGATTACCAAGGCGCTCCAGGACCTCTCGGGTACCTACGGGCAATCATGGGAGCTGCTCACCGCAGGCGCTTTCATCTCGATGATCATTCCGCTGGCCGTTTTCTTCGCGCTGCAGCGGTTCTTCGTGCGCGGATTGTTGGCTGGCGCCACCAAGGGTTGAGACAACGTGGATTGCATCAGCGCACTCGGCCCTCGGCTCCCCGATGCATTTGGCATTTGCCCGGGGAGCTAGGCATTGGTCAATTAGCCGGATGCTGGCAAGCTGCGTCTGGAATCCCGGAGCGCAGCAGGATCTGACAATGGATGCGCTTTCCGAATAACGCGTAGCTTCTGATTGACGACGCAATCGGAACTGTTCTGGGAAACTGCGTGATTCCAGTGCCGACTCGCCTCACCACATTGCCCGATTCTTGCTAGCGCCTGGCACTCGGTGCGGATCACGCCGCGGAAGCCGCGAGGCGTTTGTCCGGAAAGTACTACGGGACTGGTGGCCTTGCATTGACCCGATCGAAAACCAGCTAGCTCGGTAACGGTGAACTTCGCATTCTGATTTGTCAGTGGGCATGGGTCTGCCCGGAACCGCAGGGATCAGAAGGCAAAACCCATGAAGTCTCCTGCGGCTGCAATGGCCAGGTTTCCCCGGGCGATTTCGCGAATGAACGTACGTGAAGATTCGAGGACCGGTGGGATCCTTCGCGGCAGTCCCGAGTTTTGTGCAGCTTCGCCAATGCCCGGGCTTTGACCACAGCTAGGGCCTCGTCGCGGGTCGGGGCTCCAAAGATGGCCATGGGACCGGCTTCGATTCCAAGCCATTCACCCCGGTCGGAGTGCCGGGGTCTCTGCCAAGTCATCTCGTCTACCCGGTTTGTTCCCTCATCGGTTTGTTTTCACGGTGCTCGTTCCAACTTTGGGGGACAAATCAGACCGGTGCTCTTTTTTTGATCCAAGCTTTAAAAGGCCCCGCGACCAGATTTTTGTTCTGCTCAAGGGGCTTTGCTCAGGTCCGGGGTATGAGGACTTATTCATCTGTGAGATCCAGTGAGATGACCGCCATGAAGCCGCGGCCGCTGATGCGCGGCGAATCCTCTTCGCCGCCGATCACGGTGTCGCGAAGCTCCAGCGCCGACTCGGAGTTCTCGCGCAGGACGCTGGCCTTGCCCTGCAGCAGCACCCCGAACTGGGAGCCGAACAGGTGCTGTTCACGTTTCTTCGACAGCTCCACGATGCGCACGTTGCCGCGTACCTTGCCGTTGCGGGTGATGAGGTTCAGCGCCAGGATCTCCCCGGTGGGCAGCGCCGCGGAGGTGGCCGCCGCGCCGGGGAACTTGAAGGGACGGTAGATCTCCAGCGCCTGCGAGGCGTCGTCGACGGTGAGTTCAAGCAGCTCCCCGGCGATGACCGTGAGGGTGCGTTCGCAACCGTCGTAGGGCGTGAAGTCCCCGGCTTTCTCGATGGATGCGACCGAAATCCGCCAGTCCCAACCGCCTTCCGGAGCAGTGGCCAGTGATCCGTCATCGGCCAGGATGCCCTTGGCGATTTCCCGGATCTGCCCCTGGGCTGCTCCCCACGGTTTCTTGGGGCTTGAAGAAAGCTGGATCTGAGTTCCGGTGGACAGCGAGGCATTGCTTTGGCTCATGGTTCGAGCCTAATCGTCCGGACTCGTGAATGCGGGCCCTGACACTTATTGAGCTAGCTACAATTTGCCGTGCACGGGAGCAACACCGTGCGCTGCCGCCGCTGGAACCAACTGGAACAACCAATGGGACGCCGAGCCGCTCGCCGGTGGGCCCCAAGGCCAGGGGAGGCGCGGAGCCCCTTCTATGCGCATAGGATCAGCGCATGGGGAAAAACAACCATCCGCAGGTGCCGGCCGCAAAAAATGTTCTCTCGGTGCTGCGTTATATCGCGGCACAGGCGGGCCCTGTCGGCGCGGGCACGATCATCAGGGATGTCGGATTGCCCCGGTCGACGACCTACCACCTGCTGGCCGCATTAATCGATGACGGATTTGTAGTCCACCTGCCCGAGGAACGCAAATACGCGCTGGGTGTGACCGCCCATGAACTGGGTACGGGGTATTCCAGGCAAGCACCATTGCAACGGATCGCGCGGTTCCCGATGCAGCGGCTTGTTGAACGGACCAAGCGCACGGCGCACCTGGCCATCATGCACGGCCGCGACGTCATCTACGTCATTGAGGAGCGTGCCAAAAGACAAGCTGAACTTGTCACCAACCCCGGGGTGAGGCTGCCGGCCCATCTCACCGCCAGCGGGCGAGCCATGCTGGCGACATTTTCTGCGGATCAGCTGGCGGCCCTGTACCCGGGCCCGGAAGCCTTTCCCACGAGATACGAGACCGGAGTTCATTCCGTCGAAGCGCTCAAAGAACTTCTGGCCCAAATTCGCGAGGTGGGTTACTCCTGGGAACAGGACGAAGTGACCGAAGGGTTCTCGTCCATCGCCGTCCCCGTAAAGGACCACGCGGGGCACGCAGTTGCCAGCGTGACTCTGACCATCGCCAACAGGGCGAAAGCCGGCAAAGCGGTTTCGGCCCGCAGCGCATCGCCCGGGCTCGCGGCAGAGAGAACGGTGCACTTGGAAGACCTGGTGTCCCAGTGGCTTCCCGAGGTGACCAGAACAGCAACCGAAATTTCCCGCCGCCTACGTCCGGCCAGTTAAGACGAACTTGTCAGCGGTGACGCCCCGCGCAAGGACCGCCCCGTCCGGCAAATCAGAAGATTCCTGCCCACATCGCATCAAAGTCTCGTATCCCAGACTGATTAGTGTGCCTCAGGGCACATTTCCGCTCGTATGAATGCTTGGATGGAAATCAAGCAACGGGCCGCAGAACACCAACCTGCGTCTTCATTATTACGAACGAAGGAATTTCGATGAGCTTCACCCAGCACGACCCGTCACGGGTCATCCGCGCACCTCGCGGCACCACCCTCACCGCCAAGTCCTGGGCCACCGAAGCCCCGCTGCGCATGCTGATGAACAACCTCGACCCGGAGGTCGCCGAGCGTCCCGAAGACCTAGTGGTCTACGGCGGCACCGGCCGCGCCGCCCGCTCCTGGGAAGCCTACGACGCCATTATCAAGACCCTGACCGATCTTGAAGAGGATGAGACCCTGCTGGTCCAGTCCGGCAAGCCGGTCGGCGTGTTCAAGACCAACAAGTGGGCGCCGCGCGTGCTGATCGCCAACTCGAACCTGGTGGGCGACTGGGCCACCTGGCCCGAGTTCCGCAAGCTCGAGGCCGAGGGCCTGATGATGTACGGCCAGATGACCGCCGGTTCCTGGATCTACATCGGCACCCAGGGCATCCTGCAAGGCACCTACGAGACCTTCGCCGCCATCGGTGTCAAGCGATTCAACGGCACCCTGGCCGGCACCTTGACCCTGACCGGCGGCTGCGGCGGCATGGGCGGCGCCCAGCCGCTGGCCGTCACCCTCAACGGCGGCGCCTGCCTGATCGTTGACGTCTCCGAGGACCGCCTGCGCCGCCGCATGGGCAAGCGCTACCTGGACGACGTGGAGCTGGACCTGGACGCGGCCGTCGCCAAGGTCACCGCAGCCAAGAACGAAGGCCGCGCACTGTCCGTGGGCTACGTCGGCAACGCCGCCGAGGTCTTCCCTGAACTGCTGCGCCGCCAGAAGGCCGACGAGATCTCCATCGACATCGTCACCGACCAGACCTCGGCCCACGACCCGCTGTCCTACCTTCCGGTGGAATACACCGTGGAGCAGTGGGACGCCGAGGCGAAGGCCGACGAAATCGGCTTCACCAAGAAGGCCCAGGCCGCCATGGCCGCCCAAGTCGAAGCCATGGTCGGCTTCCAGGACATCGGCGCCGAGGTCTTCGACTACGGCAACTCGATCCGCGACGAGGCACGCAAGGGCGGCTACATGCGGGCCTTCGAATTCCCGGGCTTCGTTCCGGCTTACATCCGCCCGCTGTTCTGCGAGGGCCTTGGCCCGTTCCGCTGGGTGGCCCTGTCCGGCGATCCGGAGGATATCCGCGTCACCGACGAGGCGCTCAAGGAGCTCTTCCCCCAGAACGAGCACCTGCGCCGCTGGCTCGATGCGGCCGCCGAGCACGTTGAATTCGAGGGTCTTCCCGCCCGCATCTGCTGGCTGGGCTACGGCGAGCGCCACAAGGCCGGCCTGCTGTTCAACAAGCTGGTCGCCGAGGGCAAAATCTCCGCACCGATCGTGATCGGCCGCGACCATCTGGATTCCGGTTCGGTAGCCTCCCCGTACCGCGAAACCGAAGCCATGAAGGACGGCTCAGACGCGATTGCCGACTGGCCGCTGCTCAACGCCATGACCGCGGTGTCCTCCGGCGCCAGCTGGGTTTCGCTGCACCACGGCGGCGGAGTCGGCATTGGCCGCTCCATCCACGCCGGCCAGGTCTCGGTGGCCGATGGCACCGAGCTGGCAGCGGCCAAGCTCGAAGCGCTGCTGACCAACGACCCGGGCATGGGTGTCATCCGGCACGTGGATGCAGGCTACGAGCGCGCGGTCGAGGTTGCCAACGAGCGCGGCGTGCGCATCCCGATGGCGGAGTAGCGACATGTCGAACGACGGCGCCATTGGACGGCTTGTAGAACGCGAACGCAAGGACGGGGGCCCGCGCGGAGCCTGGCGATTCTTCGTCTACTCCCTGATCGGGATCTTCATGTTCTTCATCCCCGTGAATATCGGGGGCAAGGAGACCATTCCGCTGGACCACCTGGTGGGCTGGATTACCGGCCTGCTGGGTCCGGCCGTGAAGTACCTGATCCTGGGAGTGATCCTCGCAGGGACCATCTATCCCTTCGCGACCGGACGGTGGAAGGAATCACGGCTCAAGACGCTGTTCGCGTTCCTGAACGTGCTGGGACTGGCCACGGGCATCGCGTTGGTGTTCAACGTGGGCCCGGCCTGGCTCTTCGACCCGGACATGGGACCCTTCCTGTTCAACAAGCTGGTGATCCCGGTAGGGATGATCGTTCCAATCGGCGCCGTCTTCCTGGCCCTGCTGGTGGGCTACGGCCTGATGGAGTTCGTTGGGGTGCTGGTACAACCGGTCATGCGCCCCGTCTGGCGGACCCCGGGCCGCTCGGCCATCGACGCGGTGGCCTCCTTCGTAGGCAGCTATTCGCTGGGCCTGCTGATCACCGACCGCATGTACCAGGCCGGCCGGTACACCGGGCGCGAGGCGGCCATCATCGCCACGGGCTTCTCCACCGTCTCGGTGACATTCATGGTGATCGTGGCCAAGACCCTGGACATCATGCACCTGTGGCTGCCGTACTTCTTCCTGGCCTTCGGAGTCACCTTCCTGGTGACCGCGATTGCCGTGCGCATCCCGCCGCTCAGCCGCATCCCGGATGAGTACTTCCCGGTATCCACGCCGCAGCCGGAAGCCAAGGTCACCAGCCGGCGCTTCGCCACGGCGTGGAAGGAAGCGATGGGCATGCTGGGCAACGCCCCGAAACTCGGGGCGAACATCCGCGAGAATTTCAAGGACGGGATCCTGATGGCCATGGCCATCCTTCCCTCCATCCTCTCCGTGGGCCTGATCGGCCTGGTGCTGGCCCGCTTCACCCCGGTTTTCGACTGGCTGGGCTACCTGTTCCTGCCGATCACCTGGGCGCTGGGCCTGCCCGACCCGCTGCTGGCGGCCAAGGCCTCCTCGGTGGGCATCGCGGAGATGTTCCTTCCGGCGACCATCGTCGCCGGGCACGAATCCGACGCGCTGCGCCTGGTCATTGCGGTAGTCTGCGTGTCGGCGATCATTTTCTTCTCCGCCCTGGTGCCCTGCATCCTCGCAACCCGCATTCCCATCAAGGTATGGCATCTGCTGGTCATCTGGGCGCAGCGTGTCGCCCTGACCCTGCTGATCACCACCCCGATCGCCTACCTGATGGTGGGCAGATAGGACCATGACGATGCCTACACACGGCGTAAATTCCCTGCTAGCCGCGATCAGCGGCGAGGGCCGCGACGCCAAGCGCGGCGGCTACTCGCGCCCAGTCTACTCGGACGCCGAGATTACGCTGCGCCAGTGGTTCATTGCCGAAGCCTCCGTGCGTGGGCTGGAGGTGTCCACGGATGCCAACGGCATCATCTGGGCTTGGTGGGATCTTCCTGGGTCCGCCGGGGACGACGCCTCGCGCAAGGGTTCGCTGGTCACCGGCTCCCACCTGGACTCCGTGCCCGGCGGCGGCGCCTTCGACGGCCCGCTGGGCGTGGCCAGCGCGCTGGCCGCCTATGACGTGCTGGCCGACCGGGAAGCCTCCGGCGAACTGGTGCGAAACCGTGCCCTGGCGCTGGCCGTCTTCCCGGAGGAGGAAGGCTCGCGCTTCGGAGTGGCCTGCCTGGGTTCCCGGCTGCTCAGCGGCGCCATCGACCCGGTGAAGGCACTGAACCTGCGCGACGCGGAGGGCAATACCTTCGCTGACATCGCCGCCGCCAACGGGCTGGACCCGGCGCGCATGGGCCGCGACGAGAAGGCCCTGGCCCGGATCGGCGACTTCATCGAGCTGCATGTGGAGCAGGGCCGCGGGCTGAACACCGAACAATACACCGACGCCGCCGGCCGCGGGCCGGCCGTCGCGGTGGGCAGCTCCATCCTTGGCCACGGCCGCTGGCGGCTGAGCTTCAGCGGCCAGGGCAACCACGCCGGCACCACCTTGATGATCGACCGCGCCGATCCGATGGTGGCCGCAGCCCAGCTGGTGCTGAAGGTCCGTGAGATCGCCACGGCGCAGCCCGACGCCCGCGCCACGGTGGGCCGGCTGGAGCCGGTGCCCGGCGGCACCAACGTGATCGCCTCCCGCGTGGACATCTGGCTGGACGTGCGCCACCCGGACGACGCGGTCACCGCCCTGCTGGTGGAGAAGATCCACGGCCAGGCGCAGAAGATCGCCGCCTTCGAGGGCTGCTCCGTGGTGCTGACCGAGGAATCGCTCTCCGGCACCGTGCACTTCGACGCCGCGCTGAGCGCCTCGCTGGAACGCTCCGTGCACCGACTGGTCCCCGACGCCCCGGCGCTGCCCACCGGCGCCGGCCACGACGCCGGCGTGCTGGCCGCCTACCTGCCCACCGGCATGCTGTACGTGCGCAACCCTTCGGGCATCAGCCACTCGCCGGAAGAATACGTGGAAGACGCCGATGCCGAGGCCGGCGTGCTGGCCCTGGCCGATGCCCTGGAGGACCTGCTGTGAGCGGAAAAACCACTACCGTTCCGGCGCCGGTCAACGCGCACTCGCACGCCTTCCACCGGATCCTGCGCGGCCGCACCCACCAGGGGGAAAACGGCGGAGCCGGGAACTTCTGGACCTGGCGCGAACAGATGTACGCCGCCGCCGCCGGGCTCACCCCGGCCGGCTACGAGCAGCTGGCCACCGCGGTCTTCGCGGAAATGGTCGTCAACGGCTACAGCGCGGTGGGGGAGTTCCACTACCTGCACCACGACGCGACCGGTGCACCCTACGCCGGGACAGATGAGCACGGCATGGAGCTCGCGCTGGGCCGCGCGGCGAAGGCCGCGGGCATCCGCCTGGTCCTGCTGGACACCTGCTACCTGCAGGGCGGGCTGGACGCCCTGGGCAACGCCATCGAGCTGAACAAAACCCAGCGGCGCTTCACCGACGGGGACGCCGCCGGCTGGCTGGCCCGCCACGCGCGGCTGCGCGAGGCCCTGGCCGAGCTGGACGCAGGGGAAGGGCTGCTGAGCCTGGGAGCCGCCATCCACTCGGTGCGCGCGGTGCCGCCGGCCCAGCTGGAAGCCATCGCCGCCGGGCTGGACCCTGCCTTGCCGCTGCATGTGCACCTGTCCGAGCAGCCGGCCGAGAACGCGTCCTGCCAGGCGGCCTTCGGGCTGAGCCCGACCGGGCTGCTTGAACGCCACGGCCTGCTGGCCCCGCGGCTCTCGGCAGTGCACGCCACCCACCTGAGCGATGCGGACATCGCCGCGCTGGGCGCCGCCGGCGCGGGCATCGTCATGTGCCCCACCACCGAGGCGGACCTGGGCGACGGGATCGGACCGGCCCGCGAACTGGCGGACGCCGGCGCCGTGATTTCACTGGGCAGCGACCAGCACGCGGTGCTGGACCCCTATCTGGAGCAGCGCGCCCTTGAACACGGCGAGCGGCTGCGCAGCGGGCAACGCGGGCGCTTCTCCCCGGCGGAAATCTCCGCCGCCGCCCGCGAGGGCGGTCTGCGCTCACTGGGTCTGGCGGAGAACGAGGACCACCTCGTGGTGCGCACCGACACCATGCGCACCTCCGGGTCGCGCACCGCCCAGCTGCCGCTGAGCGCCACCGCCGCAGATATCGCGCAGGTCCACGTCAATGGCAAGCTGGTAGCCAGCAATGGCCTGCACACCACGCTGGGGGACCCGGCGGACCTGTACGCGGCATTCTTCGACAAGTATCCGGAGTTTTCATGAGCAGCACACTGATCACCAACATCTCCGAGGCCTTCATCTCGGACGCGGCGCACACCCTGGTCGAGAACGCCGCCATCCTCATCGAGGGCCAGGACATCGCCTGGATTGGCGAAGCCGGGCAGGCCCCGGAAGCCGACACCGTCATCAACGCCGGTCAGCGCGCAGCGCTGCCGGGCTGGGTGGATTCGCACAGCCACCTGGTGTTCGCCGGGGACCGCAGCCGCGAGTTCGTGGCCCGCATGGCGGGCCAGGACTACGCCGCCGGCGGCATCGCGGTGACCACCAAGGCAACCCGCGCCACCACTGACTACGACCTGACCCGGCTGGTCATGGGACGGGCCGCCGAAGCCCTGGCCGGAGGCACCACCTACCTGGAAACCAAAACCGGCTACGGGTTGAACGTCGAGGAGGAAGCGCGCCATGCGCGTATCGCCTCCACGGTTGTCGACCAGGTGACATTCCTTGGCGCCCACCTGGTTCCCGCGGACATGGATGCCCAGGAATACACGGACCTGGTCTGCGGAGAGATGCTGGAACGCGTGCTGCCCTTTGTGCAGTTCGCTGACGTGTTCTGCGAACGCGGCGCGTTCAACGAGGCCCAGTCGCGCCAGGTGCTCGCCGCCGGGAAGGACGCCGGGCTCGGCCTGCGCGTGCACGGCAACCAGCTGGGCCCGGGCCCCGGTACCAAGCTGGCCGTTGAATTCGGCGCGGCCAGCGTCGACCACGTGAACTTCCTGGACGAACAGGACGTCGCGGCGCTCGCCGGATCCTGGGCGGACTGGGATGCCCAGTCCCGTGCCGGTACCGCGGGAACCGTGGCCACCTGCCTGCCAGCCTGCGACCTGTCCACGCGTATGCCCTTCGCCCCGGGCCGCGAGTTGATCGACGCCGGGGTGCAGATCGCCTTGGCGTCGAACTGCAACCCGGGAACCTCCTACACCTCATCCATGGCCTTCTGCGTCAGCACCGCGGTGCTACAGATGCACCTGAGCATCGAGGAAGCCATCGTGGCAGCCACCTACGGCGGTGCGCTGGCGCTGGGCGTGCAGGACCGGGTGGGAAGCCTGGAGGTGGGCAAGCGGGCTGACATCCAGCTGCTGAACGCCCCGTCCGTGGCGCACCTGGCCTACCGCCCCGGCATGAACCTCTCCGGTCCGGTTTTCCGCGCCGGCGAGCTTGCCTCGGGCAGGTTCTAGCGCGCCAGCTAGTGATGCCGGGCACCTTCGTGGTAAACAAGGTGTATGGCTAACACTGCATTCAAAGGTACCCCTGTCCAGACCATTGGCGACCTGCCGGCCGTAGGCTCGCAGGCTCCCGCCTTCACCCTGACCGACACCGGCTTGGCCGACGTCACCAGCGAGTCGCTGGCCGGCCGCCGCGTGGTGCTGAACATCTTCCCATCGGTTGACACCGGTGTGTGCGCAGCCAGCGTCCGCCGCTTCAATGAACTAGCCGCCGGCCTGGAGAACACCACCGTGGTGTGCGTCTCCGCCGACCTGCCATTCGCCATGGCCCGCTTCTGCGGTGCCGAAGGCATCGAGAACGTCGTATCCGGCTCCGTGTTCCGCTCGGACTTCGGCTCCGACTACGGTGTCACCCAGATCGACGGCCCGCTGGCCGGCCTGCTGGCACGCTCGGTTGTCGTGCTGGACGAGTCGGGCAAGGTCATCTACACCCAGGTGGTCCCGGAGATCACCACCGAACCTGACTACGATGCAGCTATCGCAGTCCTGAACTAGCAATCAGCCGGCGGCCGTGCGCCGCTGAGGTGATTGCCCAATGGCGTCTTTGCCGACCTGTGGTCGGCGAAGACGCCATTTTTGTATTCGCCCGGACCCGCTGTCCAAGATTCCCCAACGACTTTGCGTCAGGGGATTCTCAAGACGCACTTCTATCCCTATACTCTTTGTAGATTGCTTATGATTGTTATGAGCGAAAAAGAATCACAAAACATCAGTCACGTTTCACTGAGTAGTCAAACGGTTTCACTGTGAATGAGCAAGGGAGATTATCGATGAGCGAGCAGTCAGTCCTGGGTGCGCACATGGAGCGGGAGCTGGTTTCCCAGCCAGAGATGTGGCGCCGCGCCATCGCCCAGCAGCAGTCCGAAGACCTGCTTCCGACCAAGGGCGCCAAGGTCGCGGTCGTCGGCTGCGGCACTTCCTGGTTTATGGCCGAAGCCTACGCCGCCGCCCGCGAAGCCGCCGGCCACGGCATCACCGACTCCTTCGCCGCCTCCGAGGCGCGCATCGCCACCCGCGACTACGACGTGCTGGTGGCCATCACCCGCTCCGGCACCACCTCCGAGGTGCTGCAACTGCTGACCGAGCTGGACGGCAGCCTCCGCACCGTCGCCGTAATCGGCGACACCAGCTCGCCGATCGTGCAGCAGGTCGACGCAGTGGTGGAGCTGCCCTACGCGGACGAGCAGTCGGTGGTGCAGACCCGCTTCGCCACCACCGCGCTGGCCTACCTGCTTTCAAGCGTCGGCGAGGACCTGGAGCCGGCCATCGCGCAGGCGCAACAGCTGGTGAACTCCGCCACCCCGCAGGAACTGCTGGACGCCGAGCAGTTCACCTTCCTGGGCCGCGGGCTGTCCGTGGGACTGGCCCACGAGGCCGCGCTGAAGATGCGCGAAGCCGTGCAGGGCTGGACCGAGGCCTACCCGGCCATGGACTACCGCCACGGCCCGATCTCCATCGCCGCGCCAAACCGGGTAACGTGGATGCTTGGCGCCCAGCCCGAAGGCCTGGACGCCGACGTGACTCGCACCGGCGCGATCTACGTGAACGAGGACCGCCATCCGCTGGCCGACCTCGCATACATCCACCGGGTGACCCTGGACCGGGCTCGCGCGCGCAATCTCGATCCGGATAGCCCACGCAACCTGACCCGATCGGTCATCCTGGAAGGCTAAAGGCCATGAGTGAACATTTCCTGCTCTTTGACGTCGGAGGCACCGACATCAAGGCGGGGCTGGCCAACACCAACGGCGAAATCCTCCAGGTGCTGCGCGAACCAACCCGCAAAACAGCACCGGAGGAATCCGCCGCCGAACTGGTCACCCAGCTCGGCGAAATCTCGCGCCGCCTGACGGCCGACTCCGGCACCACCCCGGTTTCCGCGGGCCTGGCCGTCTGCGGCCTGGTCGACCCGGAGACCGGCACCGGCATCTTCTCCGCCAACCTGGGCTGGCGCGACGCGCCGCTGCAGGCGATGGCCTCCAAGGCGCTTGGCATCCCGGTCGGCTTTGGGCACGACGTGGCCATGGCCGCGCGCGCCGAGCTGGAACTGGGCAGCGGGGCCAAGGACGCGGCGCTGCGCCGCAACGCCGTGGTCATGGTCATCGGCACCGGCATCGCCACCGCGCTGATGGTCGACGGACGGCTGGTCAGCGCCGGGGGATACGCCGGGGAACTGGGCCACGCCCAGGTGCCCGGCGGGCTGCCGTGCGCCTGCGGCGCCACCGGCTGCCTGGAAACCCTGGGCTCCGCCGGCGCCATCGCCAAGCGCTACCTCGCCGCCACCGGCAAGCGCGGGGGAGCAAGGGAAGTGTTCGCCGCCCGGGCCGCCGGGGACGAGATCGCCGCCGGCATCATCCACGATGCCATCGAGGCGCTGACCTTCACCATGGCGCAGCTGTGCTCCTCGGTCGCCCCGGAGGGCATCGTGCTGGGCGGAGGGATGGCCCAGGCCGGGCCGTCGTTCTTCGCCGAACTGCGCGAATCCCTGCACCGCAGGCTGTCCTTCCACCGCGAACCGCGGCTGATCCCCGCGCACCTGGGCGCCGACGCCGGCCTGCAGGGCGCGATGATCCTCGCCCGGGACGCGGCCGGACGCTCGACCCGCATCGCCCTATGATCCTCACGCTGACGCCGAACCCGGCCATCGATGAAACCTACAGCGCCCCCGGGGTCGCGGTGGACTCCAGCCACAAGGTGGTGCGCAGCCACAGCCAGGCCGGAGGCAAGGGCCTGAACGTCGCCAGGGTGCTGCACTCGCAGGACTTCGCCGTCCACGCGCTGTTCCCCGCCGGAGGCGCCTCGGGCCGGGAGCTCACCGCCGAGCTGTCCGCCGCCGGCATCGTATTCACCGCGGTCCCCGTGGCTGGGGCGACCCGGCGCTCCATGGCCTTCGTGGACCCGGAGGCCGACACCACCACCATCTTCAACGAGGCCGGATCCGCCCTGGATGCCGCCGAATGGGAGTCGCTGACGCAGGCCTACCAGGGGCTGCTGGAGCGCGCCCGGGCGGTGGCGATCTGCGGATCCTGGCCTCCGGGGACCGAACGCGAAACCATGCGCGCGCTGATCAAGGCCGCCGTGCAACGGGAGGTCTACACCGTGGTGGACACCAGCGGCCCGCTGCTGCTGGACGCCGCGGCCTGCGGCGCGGTGCTCAAACCCAACCACCACGAACTGCTCGCCGCCACCGGCGCGAACTCGCTGGCCGAAGGGGCCGCGGACCTGCTGGAGCGGGGCGCGGCGGAAATCTATCTCAGCGCCGGCGAAAACGGGCTGTACCACTTCACCGGGGAGACCCCGCTGGTGGCCCATGCCAAGCTGCCGCGCAAGCTGACCGGCAACCCCACCGGCGCCGGGGACTCGGCCGTGGCCGCGCTGCTGTCCAGCAGCGTGGCGTCGCTGGACCGCGAGTCCACCTTGCGCCGGGCCGTGGCCTGGTCCGCCTCCACGGTGCTCATGCCCACCGCCGGCGCGCTGTCCCCGAAGCACGAAGCGCTGCTCGCCGACGTTACCTACCGCATCCTGCCCGAGGGCGAGGACATCTAAAGGAGAAGACTCCCATGCCGTTGGTTCCAACAAGTCAGATCATGCAGGCCGCCGTTGCCGGGGGCTACGGCCAGGGGGCGTTCAACGTCATCCACCTGGAGACCGCCCAGGCGCTGGTGTCCGGCGCCGAGCAGGCCGGATTGCCGGTGATCCTGCAGATCAGCGAGAACTGCGTGAAGTACCACGGGGGACTGCGCCCCATCGCCGCCGCCTCGCTCGCGTTGGCCGAGGAAGCCAGCGTGCCGGTCTCGCTGCACCTGGACCACGCCGAGGACGAGGAACTGGTGTACCGGGCCCTCGACCTGGGTTTCGGCTCGGTCATGTACGACGGGGCCAAACTGCCCTTCGGAGAGAACGTGGCCGCCACGCAGCGCGTGGTCGCCGCGGCACGGGCCGCATCAGCCACGGTGGAAGCCGAGCTGGGCGAAATCGGCGGCAAGGACGGAGCCCACGCCCCTGGCGTGCGCACGGACCCGGACGAGGCCGTGCAGTTCGTCGAGTTGACCGGCATCGATTCGCTGGCTGTGGCGGTGGGCTCCTCGCACGCGATGCTGGAACGCGGCGCATCGCTGGACCTGGACCTGATTTCCCGGCTGCACCGGGCGCTGGAGGTCCCGCTGGTGCTGCACGGCTCCTCGGGCGTTCCGGATGCGACCCTGGTCGCGGGCATCGAGGCGGGCATGCGCAAGATCAACGTCTCCACCCACCTGAACGGGTTCTTCACTCGCGCCGTGCGCCAGTGGCTGGCGGCTAATGAGCAGGCGGTGGACTCCCGCAAGTACCTGGGGGCGGGGCGCACAGCCATGGCCGCAGAGGCCGCCCGGATGCTTGAGTTGTTCGCCTCCGCGGGACGGAGCCGCGCCTAGCAGGCAGCCTGTGAGCGTTTCTGATTTCTTGGATTGTTTCCTGGTCGAAAAATATCAGTCACACCCTTGACGCCTGGTGTGGCGCACTTCATACTCGAGGTGAACATGATTTTTCTTGATTGAATGTTCCCGAAAAAATCATAAAAGAATCACTCGCTTTGGTGCTGCGGCATCACGAACCCTGAGGAACACCATGAAACGAACCAAGCGCTCCGCGGTACTGGCTCTCTCGGCCGCAGCAGCACTGCTCCTGACCAGCTGCGGGTTCTCCGGCGGCAATGACAGTGGCGGATCGGCCGAGTCCGAAGGCGCACAGACGACCTTGGAAATGCTCGTCCCGACCTACTCCACCGGCACCAAGGCGCTGTGGGAAGGCGTCATCGACGACTTCGAGACCGAGCACCCGAACATCAAGGTGAACCTCGAAGTCCAGTCGTGGGAGAACATCGAGAACGTCCTGAAGACCAAGCTGCAGGGCAACCAGGCGCCGGACATCTACAACGGCGGCGCCTTCGCGGAATTCGCCGCGGAAGACCTGCTGGCCCCTGCCAGCGACGTCGCCTCGGCCGAGACCCTGGCCGACTTCCAGACCACCTTCGCCGACGCGGAGAAGTACCAGGACACCCAGTACGGCCTGCCGCTGATCGCCTCCGCCCGCGCCCTGTTCTACAACAAGGACCTGATGGAGGAAGCCGGGGTCAAGAACGTCCCGACCACCTGGGACCAGCTGCATGACGCTTCCAAGGCCATCAGCGACAAGACCAAGGCCGACGGCTACGGCATGCCGCTGGGCAGCGAGGAAGCCCAGGGCGAGTCCCTGATCTGGTTCGCCGGCAACGGCGGCAACTTCGGCGACGCGGAGAAGATCGCGGTGAACACCCCGGCCAACCTCGAAGCCGCCGAATTCATGAAGAAGATGATCGACGACGGCGTCACCCAGAACGACCCGGGAGCCACCCAGCGCACCCCGATGCTGAACACCTTCATCCAGGGCAAGCTCGGCTTCGCCTACGCGCTGCCGCAGACCGTGGGCCAGATCAAGAAGGAAAACCCGGACCTGAACTACGGCATCGCCGCCGTGGCCACCAAGACCGGCTCGCCGGCCACGCTGGGTGTCGCCGACCGCCTGATGTCCTTCAAGAACGACGGCAGCAAGTCGGTCGCGGTCAAGGAGTTCTTCGACTACTTCTTCTCCGCCGACGTCTACACCGACTGGGTGTCCACCGAGGGCTTCCTGCCGACCACCAAGTCGGGTTCCGAGAAGCTGGCCGGGGACGAAACCCTCAAGCCGTTCCTGGACCTGCTGCCGAACGCGGTGTTCTACCCGACCACCAACCCGGCCTGGAACGCCACCGACGGCGCGTTCAAGTCGCTGATGGGTGAAATCGCCACCGGCAAGTCCGCCCAGGAAGTGCTGGACGCAATCCAGGCGAAGGCCGACGCCGCCAAGTAAACGGCAGGCGACCTAGTTCGCAGGGGAGGCCCGACGTCGCCACGCCGGGCCTTTCCTGCTGGATCGGCACATGATTTTCCGGTCCCCTCCCGAACAGCATGCAATGAAAGCGAGCCTTCCATGAGCTCCCCAGTGCCAGTCAAAGCACCGGCCGGACGCAAGCTCCGGCGCAGCACCGATACCCAGTCATTCATCTCCTCGCTGCCGTGGATCGGCCCGGCGCTGTTGCTGATCTTGGCCATCGTGGTGTTCCCAGCCGGCTACATGATCTACAACTCCACCCGGAAGATCTCCTCGGTCGGCACCGACCTGCACTCGGTGGGCCTGGCCAACTTCTCCACGATCTTCGCCGATCCGGCGCTGCCGCGGATCCTGGCCAACACCTTCTTCTGGGTGGTCTCGGTCGTGCTGATCACCGTCGTCATCTCCCTGGCGCTGGCGCAGTTCCTCTCCAAGCCATTCCCCGGACGCACCATCGTGCGCATGGCGGTGATCGTCCCCTGGGCCGCCTCCGTCGTCATGACCACCACCGTGTTCTACTATGGCCTGGACCCGAACTACGGCATCTTCAACCACTTCTTCGTGCAGATCGGCTTCATGGACGAAGGCTTCGGCTGGACCAAGAACGCAATCCCGGCCATGGCGGTCTCGGTGGTCGTGGCAATCTTCGTCTCGATCCCGTTCACGACCTACACGCTGCTCGCAGGCCTGCAGGCCGTGCCGGGCGACACCCTGGAAGCCGCCCGCATGGACGGGGCCGGCCGCTGGAAGACCTACCTGTTCGTGGTGCTGCCGCAGCTGCGCTCCGCGCTGGCGGTGGCGGTGCTGATCAACATCATCAACGTCTTCAACAACCTGCCGATCCTGAAGGTCATGACCGGATCCATCCCGGGCAACAGCGCCGACACGCTGATGACCTACATCTTCAAGGTCCTGCAGTTCGACCGCCGGCTGGATTTGTCCTCGGCCCTGTCGGTCGTGAACTTCGCGATTGTGCTGGTCATCGTCGCCATCTACGTCAAAACCGTCAAGCCGATGCAGGAGGTGTGATCGTGGCTTTCCTCGATACCGAAGACCGCGCCAGCCGCAAGACAGTAATCGGCCGCATGATCATCGGCCTGGTGGTCGTTATCGTCTTCCTGATCCCGTACGGCACCATGATGATCGGCTCGCTGAAGACCCAAGCCGAAATCCTGCAGATCCCGCCGAGCTTCATGCCGCAGGACGGGCTGCAGTGGTCCAACTACGTCAGCATGTGGGACACCCCGGAAACCCCGGTGCCCTACAACCTCATCTCCACCATCGTGATCTCCGTGTTCGCAACCCTGCTGGTGCTGCTGGTGGCCACCCCGGCCGCCTACTTCACCGCGCGCTTCAAGTTCCCGGGCAAGATGGTGTTCATGTTCCTGGTGATCGTCACCCAGATGCTGCAGCCGGCGGTGCTCACCGCCGGCCTGTTCAAGCAGATGCTGGCCTGGGACCTGAACGACACCTGGCTGGCCATGATTCTGATCAACGCGGCCTTCAACCTGGCCTTCGCGGTGTGGATCATGCACTCCTTCTTCGCCGGGGTGCCGCGCAGCATCGACGAGGCGGCGCAGATCGACGGCGCCGGCAAGCTGCGTGTGCTGTTCACCATCAACCTGCCGCTGGTCTGGCCGGGCATCGTCACCGCGGTGATCTTCACCTTCGTGTCCTGCTGGAATGAATTCGCCGCCTCGCTGGTGATCCTGTCCACCGCCGAGAACCAGCCGCTGAGCGTGGCGCTGACCAAGTTCGTCGGCCAGTACGCCACCGCCTGGCAGTACGTCTTCGGCGTCTCCATCGTGGCCATCGTCCCGGTCATCGTCCTCTTCGCGCTCATCGAGAAGCGCCTGATCGGCGGCCTGGCCGCCGGAGCGGTGAAGTAATGGAACCGAGCACGGCCCTGGAAATCGTCGCCACCAGCGGGCGGTGCTCCCGGACGGCCACGGCCGCCGGGGCTGACCGCATCGAGGCCTGCGAAGCCCTGGAACTGGGCGGCATCACCCCGGGACCCGAAGTCCTGGACGACATCCTGGAACACCGCCCGGCGCTGGGGGTGCACGCGCTGCTGCGCAGCCGGCCCGGCGACTTCCACTACGAGGATGCGGAGTTGCGGGTCATGGAACGGCAGGCGAGGCGGCTGGCCCGCTCCGGCGTGGACGGGCTGGTGCTCGGGGCGCTGGACGCCGGAGGCGCGGTGGACCTGGAAGCCGTGGCACGGATGGCCGCGGCCGGCCTGGAGGTGAATCCGGAGCTTGAAATCACCATGCACCGGGCCATCGACGCCAGCACGGATCCGGTGGCTTCCGTGACACAGCTTTTGGCACTTGGCATCCACCGAGTGTTGACTAGTGGAGGACGAGACGCCGCCGGCGAGGGCCTGGAGGTCATTGCCCGGATGGCGCAGGCGGCCGACGGCAGGATCCAGATCATGGCCGGCGGCGGCATGAGGGCGCAGGACATCGGCCCGGCGCGCGGCGCCGGTGCGGCTGCCGTGCATTTCTCCGCCAAGACACACTATGCCGGCACCATCAGGGTGTCGGAGCAACAGGTGCGCCAGCTGCGCAGCACGCTGAACGCACTGACCAAGTAAGGGGCAGGATCCATGAAACGCGAGGAGCGGCTTAACCACATCCTCGACCTGCTGGCCAGCCGCGGCCAGATCGACGTCGATGAGATCGTGCAGCAGCTGGACACCAGCCCGGCAACCGCCCGCCGGGACCTGGATTCACTGGCCGCGGCCTCGCTGCTGACCCGCACCCACGGCGGAGCGGTCTCCAACTCCGTGGCCTACGAGCTGCCCTCGCGCTACCAGCGCGAGGAGCACGACGAAGAGAAGGCGCAGGTGGCCAAGGCCGCCGCCGCGCTGGTGCGCAAGGACATGGTGGTCGGCTTGTCCGGAGGTACCACCACCAAGGCCATCGCCACCGAGCTGGGCTTGCGCCAGGAACTGGTGGGGGAGCCGGGGCGGGTCACCCTGACAGTGGTCACCAACGCCGTGAACATCGCCTCGCTGCTGGCGGTGCGCCCGCACATCCGGGTCATGGTCACCGGCGGGGTGCTCAACGACCGCTCCTACGAGCTGGTCGGCCCCATGGCGCAGTCCTCGCTCGCGAAGATCACCCTCGACCTGTCCTTCGTGGGGGTCAATGGACTGGATGCGGACACCGGCCCGATGGTCGGCGACGAGATGGAAGCGGCGGTCAACGAACAGCTGATCCGGCAGTCCGCCCGCAGCTTCGTGGTGGTGGATTCATCCAAGATCGGCCAACGCTCGTTTGTCATCCTGGACACCGAACACCTCACCGGGATCATCACCGACGCCAAAATCACCGCGGCCCAACGCAAGGCCCTGGCCGCCGGGGGCATGCCTGTCCTCGGCTAGCCGCACCCGCACGGCAGGACCCGACCGGAAGCCCGGCAGATTAACGCGGGCGGGAGCCCGCCGCCTCGGCCGCGGACAGGATGCGCGGGCCGATCTTGCGCATGAGCTTGTCCAGCCGGGGACTGTCGCTGCGCGTGAGCGTGTCGGAGAGCCGTTCAAGGCTCATCAGGCCCAGCCAGATCCTGGCCCTGCGGGCCTGCTCGGCATCCGGGGCAATCTGCTCGATCAGGTCCTGCCCATGCCACAAGGACAGGTAGGCCGTATTCAACGCAGGGTCCCAGGCGCAGGCAAGATCCCAGTCCAGGATTCCGACCAGCTTCCCGTCCACCCAGTGCATGTTGTGGCCAGCGAGATCGCCGTGGACCAAGCCGGTTGGGCTTTGCGCCAGGTAATCCAACTGATCCCACAGGAGCGCGGACGCCGAGCGGAGCTCTTCCGGAAGCGCATCGAAGCATTTCTGCTGGCGCGCCGGCGTCCACGGACCTCGAAATGCAAAGGGCTCGGCCAGTTCATCTTCCAGCGGCTGCAGGTGCACCTCGGCCAGCTCCCGAACCAAGCGGCGAAGTGGCGCAGGGTCTCCGCTATGCGGTTCGTGGGCGCTCCCCGGTACGAATACGGTGGCCACCGAAGATAGCCCGTCGATGGACAGGATGTCGCTGCAGTCAGTGGGAAGCAGGTAATCCAGCTGCTCGGCAAGGAGCCGGTGGAGCCGGACGCTGCGCGGCATCTGGGAACTGGCTTGGGGTGTACGGGCCATGCGGATGACAGCTTGCTCGTTGGCCAGCAGCACGGTGTGGAACTGTCCACCCTCGTTGACGACCCCTCCTTCCCATAGCAGGTCCGGGCGCAGCATCGTGCCCAGGTTCATCTCGGCTTCGGTGGCGGGACGGGACACAGGCAACTCGCTTCGCGGATCAGGGAAAACAGCCTCTTCAGGCTATCGCACGGCGGCCGTTCGCTGGGCGTCCGCACAGCATGCGCGGTCTATGATCAAAGACGTGAATGCACAGACCAGCACCCAGACCGCGGACCGGCGCACGCTGAAGATCGAGATCGCGCTGGTGATGGCTCTGTGCCTGGGCCAGAGCGCGGTGTACTCGATCATCAGCTTCGCCGACAAGGTCACCAAGGCTCCGCTGTCCGAGCAAACGACCTCGATGAACAATCCGCTGAATACGCGCGAGTACTTCGACCTCACCTACCAGCTGCTGGACATCGTTTTCGCCTTGGTCCCGGTGCTGCTGGCCTTGTATCTCATGAAACACAGCACCGGCACCACCGCGTCGATGATCGGCTTCGACTTGCGCAAACCAGGACGGGACACCCTACTGGGTGCCGGGCTGTTCCTGGCCATGGGGCTGGGAACCCTCGGAGTCTACGCTGCGGGCAGGGCCCTGGGCATCACCACGGCGCTGTCCACCGCGAACCTCGGGGACTACTGGTGGAGCGTCCCGGTGCTCATGCTCTCGGCCGCACGCCACGCGGTGCTGGAGGAAGTGATCATGCTCGGCTTCCTGTTCACCTACGCCCGCAAACTCAAGCTGGGACTGTGGACCACGATCCTCGCTTCGGCGCTGATCCGCGGCAGCTACCACCTCTACCAAGGCATCGGGCCGATGATCGGCAACGTGGTCATGGGTGTGGTGTTCGGCTGGGTCTACCACCGCTACGGCCGAGTCATGCCCCTGGTGATCGCGCACTTCCTGCTCGATGCCATCGGCTTCGTCGGCTACCTGCTGCTCGGACCGGCGATTGGCATCGGCGCGTAGCCTTCCCATAGCCTTCTGACATGGAATTAATCGAACTTTCCGAGGCCTGGGTCGAGCGCGCCGTCGCGCTGTGGGAACACACCGGGCTGACCCGGCCGTGGAACGATCCGCACGCCGACGCCCGCAAGGCCCTTGCGGGCCCTGAGTCCACCATCCTGGCGCTCGTCCAGGGGGAGCGGCTGGCCGCCACCGCCATGGCCGGAGATGACGGGCATCGCGGCTGGCTTTACTACGTCGCCGTCGACCCCGACTTGCAGGACCAAGGCTGCGGGCGGCGCATCGTCGAAGCGGCGGCAGAATGGCTGCGCGCCCGGGGAACCGTCAAGGTCCAGCTGATGGTCCGCGCCGGCAATGACTCGGTTACGCAGTTCTACGAAAAACTCGGTTTCGAACGCCTGGACGTCGCAGTGCTGGGCAAACGGCTGGTTCCCTAACCAGCAGGGTATTTGAAGCGGACGTCCAGAAAAAGCGGATAAAGTTACTCCGGTACAAAATATCCGCCAATCTGATGAAAGCCTTCCTGATGAGAGCATCCGTCGGGAACTCGAAGGGAAAACATGCAGTTCGCCGAACTCTGGAGCAAGTCGCGGGCCTGCCTCGCGCTGATGGCGATGCTGATCCTCACCGAGCTCTTGGCGCTGCTGGTTCCGGTGGAGACCGAACATACCAGCAGGGAAGGCCTGAGCGTCGCCTCCTCCTTCGGCATGCTCTTCTGCGGCGTCGTGCTGGGCACCTACGCCGCATGGGTGGGCGGCCGCTTCGGCATCGCGGCCCTGCGCCGGGTACGCGGACCGCACCGCATCGCGGCAACCGCCCTGCAGCTGCTGGCGCCCCCGCTGGTTGTCGGTGCCAGCGCCTACCTGCTGGGCTACGCGACGGTTATGTACCGGATGGGCGAAGTGTTCGTCCCCGACCCCGGACTATTCCTGCTCTCCATGCTCATGATGCTGGGCCTGTGCCTGGGCGGTTTGGGGCTGGGACTGCTGTTCGCCCCGAAGCTGGCCATCGGGCTGAGCATCGTGTTGTTCTCCGGACTGCAACTGCTTTCCCTGGTGGCCCCTGGCCCCATGCTGAGCAACATGGCAGGGCTTTCAGGGTGCTGCACCCGGGATTCGGCACCGAATCCCATAGTCATCCAGGCAGTCGCCCTGTGCTATCTGGGCTGGTCGATGTTGGGCGTGCTGGCCATCTGCGTCAAGGCGCAGAACATGAACCGAATTGCGCGTCGCGCGCTGGCCGTGGCCGGAGCATTGTCGCTGACAGTGCTCTGGGGCGGCGGGGCGCTGGCGGCGCAGGATGCCGGCGAAGAGCAGCAGCTCAGCCGCACCTCCGAGCTGCGCTGCGAAGAACCCGGCGACGGGCACGAGTACTGTTTCTGGCCCGGGGAAGCGGAGCACTGGAACGAGTGGAGGTCTAACATCACCGCGGGTGTCGGCCAGTTGGAACAGGCCACAGGAATCCAGCAGCCGCGCATCATCACCAGCAGCAAGGCCCATGCCGAGGCAACCGGCGGTCTGCTGCTGGGCTTCGAGGACCGTTATTCCCCGGAAACCGTCAAGTGGGACCTGGCCATGAAAATGTCGGTCAACCCCACTGAGCAATGTTTGGGCAGCCTTGCGGCGAGCCACGGCATTGTTGGCACCTCGAGTGCCGAAACCGAAGCGCAGCAGCACATGTGGGCGCAGTCCAACCTGCTGTACCAATGGTGGACTACAAAGGCAGACCGGGACTTTTTCGACTCGGCCGAGTCTGAGCAGCTCGACGCGTTGAACGCGCTGGACGAGCAGTCCCAAATCAGCTGGGTAAAGCGGGCGGCCGCGGGAGTCGAAAACTGCCAGCTGGTGCCGCTACCCGGATCCTAGGGCTGCACCAACCGTCCAATTAACAAGCAAAGGTAGGTGGAGACTCCATTGTCCCCGCCTACCTTGTGCTGTGCTCCTCGATGTTCCTAGAGAACGACCGTGCCCTTGGCGGTATTGAAAGTTACCGACAGGATGCCCGGCGTCCCGTTGGGAGCCTGGTACTTGGTGGTCACCGGTCCGAGATTCACGTTCTCCGGCTGCCCCAGCCATTCAAGCACGCGCTCGCGGGATCCTGCAATGTTGATCTCGCTGATTTCACCGGTAGGCTCCAGCGCGCGCGACGGATGCAGGTCCTCGGTGCCATCGTCCCAGCGCAGCAGGTAGGGCACCTGCGGATCCGCGATCAGGCCCTTGATGCCGATCTGCTGCCAGGTCAGTTCGCGGCCGTCGGGGAACTTGCGGTTCCCGGGAACTGCCTTGCGTTCCAGGCGTTCTTCCGCTCCGCTCAGGTCGTCCAATGACACGCACCAACCCATCCAGCCGCCGCCCAGCTCGGAGCGCGCGCGCACGGCCTGTCCGAAAGGTGCCTTGAGGCTGGCCGGATGGTTCAGTACCTCGACGACCTCAAGGTACTGGTTGTGCTTCAGCGGGAAAATTACATTGCGAGTTCCAAACCGTGGATGCACGCCTCCCTTGACGAATTCCAGGCCCAGGGACTCTGCAATTCTTTCAGCGGTTGGCATCAGCCCATCCGGGCCGCATGCGTACGTAACGTGATCTAGCCTCATCATGTGCCAATCATGACAACAATGTGATCCCAGTCTCTACTTAGGTGATCCTAAGATCTGGACTCTTGTCGAATTCTGTGCAATAAGACGTCGCTCGGACGCGAATATGACCGATTGAGACTCTGGATCCGGCCTCGGGTTGCCAAGATATTCGATTTTCGGGCACACTGGACGCAGGTCATGAGTCCCAGTAACAAGCCCCGGCTTACTGGGCGGCAACCCTCCAACCGCGGTGGGGTGCCCCGGGTGAAGACCTGGCCCTTGAGCCGCTCGGCGTCAAGGACAAGCGCGGGTTACCCCTCTGGCAGCACCTCGTTGAGGTTCTTCCCGGTGGTGTGTGTTCAGTGGTGTACCCCCATAGTTACAGAACTTTTGGAGGCTGCCATGAGCAACAATTGGTCGTTTGAAACCCGTCAGATCCACGCAGGACAGAGCCCTGACCCGGTTACCGGTGCTCGCTCCCTGCCGATCTTCCAGACCACGTCCTTCGTCTTCCCGAGCGCCGAAAGCGCCGCAGCGCGCTTCGCCCTGCAGGAGCTGGAGCCGATCTACACCCGCATCGGCAACCCGACCACCGAGGCCGTGGAAACGCGCATCGCCGACCTCGAAGGCGGCGTGGGCGCACTGCTGCTGTCCTCTGGCCAGGCGGCAACCACCTTCGCGATCCTGAACATCGCCGAGGCCGGCGACCACCTGGTGGCCAGCCCGAGCCTCTACGGCGGAACCCAGAACCTGCTCAAGCACACGCTGAAGAAGCTGGGCGTCGAGGTCACTTTCGTTTCCGACCCGGACAACCTGCAGGAATGGCGCGACGCCGTCCAGCCGAACACCAAGGCGTTCTTCGGCGAGACCATCTCCAATCCGCGCCAGGATGTGCTGGACATCGAGGGCATTTCCGCGATCGCCCACGAGGTCGGCGTGCCGCTGCTGGTTGACAGCACCCTGGCCACCCCGTACCTGATCCGTCCCATCGAATGGGGTGCGGACATCGTGATCCATTCGGCCACCAAGTTCCTCGGCGGCCACGGCACCGCGATCGCCGGCGTGATCGTGGATTCGGGCAACTTCGACTTCTCCAAGGATCCCGAGCGCTTCCCGAGCTTCAACACCCCGGACGAGTCCTACAACGGCCTGGTCTACGCCCGCGACTTGGGCGTCAACGGCATCCTCGGCGCCAACCTGGCCTACATCCTCAAGGCCCGCGTACAGCTGCTGCGCGACCTGGGTTCGGCCCCGGCGCCGTTCAACGCGTTCTTGATCGCCCAGGGTCTGGAGACCCTGTCCCTGCGCATCGAACGCCATGTGGAGAACGCCTCCGCTGTCGCGAACTGGCTCGAAGCCCGCGCGGATGTGGAAGCTGTGGCCTACGCCGGCTTGGAATCCTCGCCGTGGTTCGAGCGCGGACGCAAGTACAGCCCGAAGGGCGCCGGCTCGGTGCTGGCCTTCGACCTGCCCGGTGGAGTCGAAGCCGGCAAGGCTTTTGTGGACGCATTGCAGCTGCACTCCCATGTGGCGAACCTGGGTGACGTCCGCTCGCTGGTCATCCACCCGGCCTCCACCACCCACGCCCAGCTCTCCGACGCGGAGCGCCTGGCCGCCGGGGTGCGCCCGGGACTGGTGCGCCTGAGCGTCGGGCTGGAGAACATCAACGACATCCTGGCCGACCTCGAGCTTGGGTTCCAGGCGGTCGCAGCCCTTGAGGGCAAGGAACTGCAGGAAACCCGCTAGGCATGGCATCCATTGTGACTACCGAAGACACCATCGGCACCGAAGAGCTCGCCGAAGGGACCCACGGCATTTTGCGCCGTGCGTCCGTGGGCGAGTACTCCTTCGAGTTCGGCGGCTACCTGCCGCAGGTGGCCCTGGCCTACGAAACCTGGGGGGAGCTGAATGCCGAGCGCAGCAACGCAGTGCTGGTGATGCACGCCCTGACCGGAGACGCCCACGTCTCCCGGGGCGATTCGCAGACCGACGGCTGGTGGGAGGACTTCGTCGGCCCCGGCCTGACAGTGGACACCGACCGCTTCTTCGTGGTCTCGGTGAACATGGTCGGCGGTTGCAATGGATCCACCGGCCCCGCATCGCTGGATGAGCAAGGTGTGCCGTGGGGTTCGCGTTTCCCGTTCGTCACCATCAAGGATTCGGTACGGCTGGAGCAAAGGCTGGCTACGCAGCTGGGAATTGAGCGCTGGCATACCGTGCTCGGCGGGTCCATGGGCGGAGCCCGGGCCCTGGAATACGCGGTTGAATTCCCTGAGCAGGTCGCGAACCTGGTGGTCATGGCTTCCACCGGCCAAGCCAGCGCAGAACAGATAGCGTTCGCGCAGGTGCAGACCCAATCCATCCGGCTTGATCCGCATTTCGCCGGGGGAGACTACTACCTGAACCAGGCGCGCCCGGACGAGGGGCTGGGACTGGCCCGCCGGCTGGCCCACCTGACCTACCGTTCCGAGGCGGAGCTGGAGCACCGCTTCGGCCGCAAGGCGCAGGAGGGCGAGGTGCCGGCAGGCCCCTTCGAAGGCAAGCGCGGCCGCTACCAGGTGGAAAGCTACCTGGACCACCAGGCCAGCAAGCTGGTCAACCGCTTCGACGCGAACAGCTACCTGGTGCTGACCGAGGCCTTGATGAGCCACGACGTGGCGCGCGGGCACGGCTCCTATGAGCAGGCGCTGGCTCGGCTGGAGCAGGTCAATGTGCTGGTGGCCGCCGTGAAATCGGACCGCCTGTACTACCCGGAGCAGTCGGTGAAGCTGGCCGCCTCGTTGGCCACACCCAAGCCCGTGCACTACATCGATTCGCCGATCGGCCATGACGGCTTCCTGACGGACGCCGCCCAGCTGGATGGGGTGCTGCGTACCCTGGTCTTCGACGAAGACTGATCCACGCACAAAGCGAAGGCCGCGCCACCAGTTATCGGTGGCGCGGCCTCCGCCGTGTCCGGGGGCTATCGGGCGCTGTCGCCGGCGCCCAGCGAGTCGTTCGGGGCGCTGTCCGCAAAGGGCATCGGGGTGGGGCGCTTGGCGGTGATGCCATCTCCCGAGGACTGGTGGCGCAGCCGGCGCAGTACCCATGGGGCGAGGTGCTCACGGGCCCAGTGCAGGTCCTCGATCCGCGCTTCCTTCCAGCTGCGGGTGTCCTCGACTGCGTCGATACGGGTGTCAAGCGTGTGCGGGACGTTCAAGGCATCCAGTGCCATCGCCGCAATGCGCTGGTGGCCCAGCGGCGAGAAGTGCAGGCGGTCCGCAGACCACATCACCGGCTGGTGCAGTTCGCGCAGCGCCCACATGTCTGCCACGATCGCGTCGTAGCGTGCGGCGACGGTGCGGACATTCTCGTTGTAGATGGCCACGCGGCCGCGGATGCTTCCGAGCACCGGGGTGTCCCGGATATCCGGCCCGGTGAACAGCAGGATGGTGGCCCCCGTGGAATTCAGCCGGGAAATCGTGGAATCGAGCTGGTCGGCGATCTTGTCCGGATCCCCTCCCGGGCGCAGCACGTCGTTGCCTCCGGCGCAGATGGAAATCAAGTCGGGCTTCAGATCAATGGTCGGCTGGACCTGCTCCTCGATGATCTGGGCAATCAGCCGGCCGCGGATCGCGAGGTTGGCGTAGGCGAAGTCAGGCACGCCCCGACTGAGCTCCTGGGCCAGACGGTCGGCCCAGCCTCGGAAGGACTGCGGGGCCAGGGGATCGGGGTCTCCCACGCCCTCGGTGAAAGAATCGCCGACCGCTACATAGCGCCGCCAAGGGTGCACCGTGGAATTCTCGGAATCAGGAGTTTCGAAACTTGGGGAAATAGCCACAAGCTACATTGTTACTCGTTAGTAACGTTGTGTCAACGATTCGAGAAAACTATCCGAGCAGGACCTTGCTGCGGGCCTCGGCGTATTCCTCGGCGCTGATCAACTGCTTGGAACGCAGATCCTCCAGCTCGCGCAGCCGGTCCTCCTTTGACTGGGCCGGGGCGAGCAGCGCGGACTTCGAGGCCTTGGCCGCGATGTCGGTCTGCACGGTGAAGATGTCAACCCCGGCGTTCTTCGCCGCCCGGTAGTTGCGCACCCAGACAACGATGATGAATACGACTACCAGCGTGAAAACGACAAGGAAGAGTATGGACAAGATGCTGACGCCGGCAAAGGCCGCGTCCATGGTGCCGGTCGGGTCGGAATCGAATAGTGTTTCCGGATCGTTGAGCTCTTCGATCAGTTCCGGCGGGGCGTCATCAAAATTCATCGCGGAGGCTGCTTTCGGTGGGTGGAGAAAACATCGTTCATCTATTTCCACAAGTCAACCACGATGGTTAAGCCAACGCCCCGAGTAAATCCAAACGTTACAGAATTGCAACGGGGCGATTGGTACTTTTGGCGTCGTCCGATGCGCTGGCGAGGGGCGGGGGTCGCTAGGCTTAGAACACTATGACTAATCCTGAAGCATCCACGGTTGCGCTGATTTCCCGCAATGATGAATCCCGACTGGGCACGCCGCTGCTGGTGTTCCTGCACGGCTACGGCTCGAATGAAGAAGACCTGATGGGCCTGTCGCGCTATTTGCCGCAGGAATTCACCTATCTTTCGGTGCGGGCTCCGCTGCAGGCCGGACCGGGGTTCAGCTGGTTCCCGCTGTCGCAGGAGATCGACTACTCTGTCGACGCAGTGGCGCAAAGCGTGAAAGGCCTCTGGGCCTTCCTGGAACCGATTGCGGCGCAGCACTCGTCCCTCACGCTGCTCGGCTTCTCGCAGGGCATGGCCATGGCCACGTCGCTGGCCCGTTACCAGCGCGAGGCGGTGTCCGCAGTGGTCGGCCTGTCCGGTTTCGCAGTAGAAGCCCCGGAACTGGAGATCTTCGACGACGCGAAGCTCAAAGCCAACCCGTTGCCGCTGTTCTGGGGTCGGGACCTCGCTGACCCGGTCATCACCCGTGACAAGATCGAATTCACCCTTGGCTGGGTTCCATCCCACACCGAGCTGACCAGCGAGACCTACCCGCAGATTGCCCACTCGGTGAGCATGGAAGAAATCCAGGATGTCGATGCCTTCCTCAAACGCGAAGTCTTGAAGCTGGAATCCTAGGCCGGACCTGCGGAGCCGGAGTACTTGGCTCAGGCCCTGTGGCCCGCGATGAAGGGCTCTCAGCCTGGACTATGATATGGAAGTCGATGTTCGGTTTGTTGACATGATGATCAAGCGAAATTCCATTGTCCTTGATATCGGGTGCGGCATCGGCAATGCCGTCAACGGGTTGCGAACTCTTGGGCATGATGCTTACAGAGTTGATCCAACCACTGAAGTCCCCGACGTTGCAGCAGACCTCTATGGCCATGCGTATTTTCGCAACATAGCGGCCATCGACACCACATCCGGAAACCTCGCTCTGAAAGGTCTTCCCGATCCTATGATGCAATCCTCATGTCGGGGAACATTCCTTCATTCTTGAAGGTTGATGAACCAAAGGCAAGTTTTCGCCAGGTCGCAGAATTGCTGAATCATGGCGGCATTTTCGTCCTTGGTACGACTACAGATTTCCAAGGCGGACCGAAAGCTCATGACAAGGCTGTGGCCGGAACGGGCGGAACCTGATGCACCGATTCTCCGATTGGCACCTAACCCCATTTCGCCTCACATCGCCATGGTCAGTGAGCGTCTTTTCTGCAAATGAGCCGGTGTCGTTCGGCGACGGACCGGACGAAATTTTTGTTTTACGCGGATAGACGGACATGAACCCCATCGTCACCTGTAAAAACCCGGTCTACGGGCAGCCCGGCATCGACTGTACAACCAGTGCATCGGCTTAGACGCGAGGCATGGACGGAGTTATGCAGGTGCGTCGGCACTTCGAGCTTACGACGGAAGAAATTGGTGCACTTGAGAGACTTTTCGACAGTGAGTACCTAAACGAGTTCGGCGCATGGGACTCCGAACAACCCTACGGCTATTCTCCTGCCGATACTCATGTGTTGGCGTTCCATGGACGAGAGTTGGTTGCACACGTTGGTTTCCAGCGTCGACTGATTTTAGTCGGGACACGGGACATCCTGGTTGCAGGAACAGGCGGCGTCCTAGTAGACAAACGTTTTCGCGGGACCGGCATCGGTAGACAAACAATGCGCTGCGCTCAAACTGTGATGCGCGACGATGCTGGCATCGAATTTGGTTTTCTTGGATGCAGAGAAGAAGTTGTACCGTTTTACGAGTCTGCAGGATGGGTTCGGATTTACGCCACGGAGCGTAGTTTGTCTCGTCTCGACCAGAGCTCAAAAATTGTGTCAGCGGGAGCCCCGAATCTCGTCTGTTCCGTCAAGCGCCATGCGAGTGAATGGCCGGAAGGCGATATCGATCTTCGGGGGACGCCTTGGTGAACGGTCGGTCATCGGCAGCGTTGGCTTCATGGCACACCCAGACGACCGTCTACGGTTCTAAGCGATAGATAGTCGCTTCAGATTGCCAACAGGCACTTTGCAGCCAGAAGCTTTGACACAATATGCGCCGTCCGGTCCATCCTGGTAGCAGAACGGCATCCTTCTTGTTCGGTTGCCCGCGTCCAGTCTCCATCAGCGACAAGCCGGTGCTTGAAGATCGAGACTTGCCCTGTGGATACCGACATCTCTTCCCAATCAGTCGGCAAGCGCCTTCGCCCCCAGAAGCCGAACTTCCTTGAACTAGGCGCGGCTGGAAACCTTCACGCATTCTCCGTTGACGCACACCACGTCGTCCTGGCGGATCTGGGCGCCGCGGCGGGTTTCCACCTGGCCGTTCACGGTCACTTCGCCCTCGGAAATCAGTTCCTTGGCGTGGATGCCGTCTTCGGCAAGATTGGCCAGCTTCAGCAGCTGTCCCAGCCGGATGGACTCGTCGCGGATTTCAAGTTCAAAAGCTTCGGAAGCACTCATGTGCTCCATTCTTCCCTATGCACGGGGTGTCCATGCGCTGCTGTGGCAAAAGAGCGGGGAAGTTCACCTGCCGATAACTTGGACCGACTTAGTTTCACAGGCCTTGAAACGATAGTCTTGGAGGGTATGTATTTTTCTACGGACCGCAACCAGCGGCCTCGTAATTTCCTATGGAGTTGATATGGCGCCACAGTCCAAGCTTGATCAGGTCATTTCCCTCGCAAAGCGTCGCGGGTTCGTCTTCCAGGCCGGTGAAATTTACGGCGGTTCCCGCTCCGCATGGGACTACGGGCCCCTGGGCACCGAACTGAAGGAAAACATCAAGCGCGAATGGTGGCAGAACTTCGTGCGCGGCCGCGAGGACATGGTGGGTCTTGACTCGTCTATCGTCCTGCCCAAGGCCGTCTGGGAGGCCTCCGGCCACGTCGCAACCTTTACCGACCCGCTGGTCGAGTGCACCCAGTGCCACAAGCGCCACCGCCAGGACCACCTGATCGAGGCCTTCGAGGCCAAGAAGGGCCGCGCCCCGCAGGACGGCATGAGCGAAATCGCCTGCCCCGACTGCGGCACCAAGGGCCAGTTCACCGAACCGCAGCAGTTCTCCGGCCTGATGAAGACCTTCCTCGGCCCGGTGGACTCCGAAGCCGGCCTGGCCTACATGCGCCCGGAGACCGCCCAGGGCATCTTCGTGAACTTCGCCAACGTGCTCACCGCCAGCCGCAAGAAGCCGCCGTTCGGCATCGGCCAGATCGGCAAGGCCTTCCGCAACGAGATCACCCCGGGCAACTTCATCTTCCGCACCCGTGAGTTCGAGCAGATGGAGATCGAATTCTTCACTGCTCCGGAAGACGCACCGAAGTTCTTCGATGCGTGGGTTAAGGACTGCTGGGACTGGTTCCTGGACCTGGGCATCAAGGAAGAGAACCTGCGCCAGTTCGACGTTCCCGAGGATGAGCGCGCCCACTACTCGGCCGGCACCATCGACTTCGAGTACCGCTTCGGCTTCCAGGGTTCGGAATGGGGCGAGCTCATGGGCGTCGCCAACCGCACCGACTACGACCTGTCCAGCCATGCCAAGGCCTCGGGCGCAGAGCTGAGCTACTTCAACCAGGCCACCGGCGAACGCTACACCCCGTACGTGATCGAGCCGTCCTTCGGCCTGACCCGTTCGATGATGGCATTCCTGGTCGACGCCTACACCGAGGACGAAGCCCCGAACACCAAGGGCGGCGTGGACAAGCGCACCGTGCTCAAGCTCGACCCGCGCCTGGCTCCGGTCAAGGCCGCGGTGCTGCCGCTCTCGCGCAACGAGAACCTCTCGCCGAAGGCCAAGGACCTGGCCGCCGAGCTGCGCAAGCGCTGGAACATCGACTTCGACGATGCCGGCGCCATCGGCCGCCGCTACCGCCGCCAGGACGAAATCGGCACCCCGTTCTGCATCACCGTGGACTTCGACACCCTCGAGGACCAGGCAGTGACCATCCGCGAGCGCGACACCATGGCCCAGGAGCGCGTCTCCCTGGACCAGGTGGCGACCTACCTCGCCGAGCGTCTGAACGGAGCCTAGGCGCCCGATGAATGAACTGGAATTCCGCCCCTGGCGTTCCGGGGACGACCTTGAGCTGCTGCAGATCTTCGGCGACCCGCGGTCCCCGCAGGCCCACCAGGATCGCACCATGCTGCGCGAGAACAGCGATGCGCCGTTCTCCCGCACGCTGGTGGCCACCGTCGACACGGTGGCCGTCGGCGCGGGCGTCGTCTTCGCCTCGTCGCTGCACCCGCAGCGGCTGTGGCTGTACGTCGAGGTCGCCCCGGACATGCGCCGCAACGGCGTGGGCACCGAACTGGTGGCGCGGCTGCGCGAGCAGATCCCGGCGGGGACCGCGAGCGAGCTCAAGGCCCGCTACACCGTGACCGCCGGCGACAGCGCGCAGGCCGCCGCGGCGTTCTGCGCCGCGCTGGGCCTGGGCGAAATCCAGGTCTCGCGAGACGTCATCATCGAACCCGGAGCCCTGGCGGAACCGGTGTTCGACACCAATGACCGCGTCATCGAGGAGCTGTCCACCGGCAGCGTGGAACTGACCCGCCTGGTCATGGACTTCTACAATGCGGTGCACGCGGACTGGGACCCGGCGGCCATGACCGTGGGCTCGGCCCAGCGTATGCTGCTGGACGAGAACACCGGGGCGCAGGCCGCGCTGGTGCTGCGCGATAAGCCGAAGTCCGAGGGCGGGGTGCCGCTGGCCTTCGCCGTCAGCTACATCCCTGCCCGCGAGAACGCCCCCTCCGACGTGCTGGTGGGACACAACCCGGCCTTCAGCGACGACGAGGTGGCCGAGGCGGTGCGCGACATGGTCGCCATGCTGGTCTACCAGTACCCGGTGAAGCTCGAAGTCGACTCGTCGATGTTCGTGCTCTCCTCGCTGGTCGATGCGCTGGCCAGCGTGGAGCAGGCCACCGTCATCTCCACAACCCACATCATGGCCAGCGACGCAGCTCGCTAGCCATGGCACACCGCAACGGGACCTGCATTGCAGGTCCCGTTGCAGTTTGTGAACCGGACATCTACCGCACGAAAGCCAGCTCTTGACCTCCCGCACCACCACGCCGGGCTCCCGCACCGGCGGCACCCTGCTTTTCATCCTGCTCAGCGTCGGTTCCGGGCTGCTGCTGTCCATCCAGTCGCGCATCAACGGCGCGCTGGCCACGGCGCTGGGCGACCCGATCGCCGCGGCCACGTTCAGCTTCGGGGTGGGCATGCTGGCCCTGGTGCTCACCGCGCTGGTGACGCCCACGGCCCGTCGGGGCGTGCGGCGGATCCCTGCGGTGCTGCGCGCGCGCCGGTTCCCCTGGTGGTACCTGGCCGCCGGAGCGGTCGGAGCGATGATCGTGTTCAGCCAGTCCGCCACGGTCCCGCTGATCGGGGTGGCCCTGTTCACCGTCTGCCTGGTCACCGGGCAGTCCATCGGCTCCATGGTGATGGACCGCGTGGGATTCGGCGGGGCGGTGCCGCGCAAGATCAACGCGCTGCGCGTGACCGGCGTGGTGCTGACCATTGCGGGTGTGGTGTGGGCGGTGAACCCCGGCGCGGCCGGAACCGAGCTGGCCAGCCAGCTGCTGCCCATGGGCTTCGCCCTGCTGGTGGGCATGCTGATGGGCTTCCAGGGCGCGGCCAACGGGGCGCAGTCAGCGGCCTACGGCAGTGCGATCGCCGCCACCATGGTGAATTTCGTGGTGGGCTTCGCGGTGCTGGCCACCGTGCTGCTCGCGCGCTTGGCCGGCGGGGTGGAACTCGCGCCGCTGCCCACCGAGCCCTGGTACTACATCGGCGGGCTGCTGGGCTGCATCTTCGTGGGCCTGACCGCCACCGTGATCAAGCGGCTGGGGGTGCTGGTCACCAGCCTGGCCGCGGTGGGCGGGCAGCTGGTCGGTTCGCTGGTGCTGGACATCGTGGTGCCGGCCGCCGGCAGCCACGTGAGCACCGCGACGGTGCTGGGCACCTTGCTGACCCTGCTGGCGGTGGCGCTGGCTTCGGTATCGGGGGCTCGCGGGACCACCGCAGCGGTGGAAACCCGGCAGAAAATCCACCGCTAGTTCTGGACGAAACGCCGTTTACCTGGTGTTTTCCTTGCCCGAGTAGGCTGATTCCATGAACAGCGAGCAGCACACCCCAAGGGGATCGGCGTGGGAAGTGTTCCGGGTCTTCCTGAAGCTAGGATTAACCTCTTTCGGCGGGCCGATAGCGCACCTGGGCTACTTCCGGACCGAGCTGAGCGAACGCCGCCGCTGGGTCACCGACACGCAGTATGCGCAGCTGGTGGCCCTGTGCCAGTTCCTTCCCGGGCCTGCCTCAAGCCAGGTGGGTTTCGCCCTGGGCCTGCATCGCGCCGGGATGCGCGGGGCGCTGGCCGCCTTTGCCGCCTTCACGCTGCCCTCCGCGGTGCTGCTGGCCCTGTTCGCCTACGGTGCCTCGCTCTTCTCCGGGACGATAGGCCAGGGGGTGCTCTCCGGGCTGAAGATCGTGGCGGTGGCCATCATCGCCCAGGCGGTGCTGGGCATGGCCAAGACGCTGACCCCGGATGCCACCCGCGCCACGATTGCGGTGGTCGCCGCGCTGGCCGCCCTGCTGCTGGGCGGCAGCCTGGGACAGGTGCTGGCGATCGTGCTGGGTCTGGCGGCCGGCTACTTCTTTTGCCGCACGCCTGAGCTTGCACAGGCAGGGAGCTCGGAGGCGCCGCTGCGTTTCACTGTCAGCCGCCGTGCCGGCGCTGTCAGCCTGGGCACTTTGGCCCTGCTGCTGGTGGGTGCCCCGATTGCGGCGGCGGCCACGGGGTGGGGAGCGCTGTCGCTGTTCGACGCGTTCTACCGTTCGGGCGCGCTGGTCTTCGGCGGCGGGCATGTGGTGCTGCCGCTGCTGCAGGGCGCGGTGGTGGACACCGGCTGGGTCTCGAACCAGGATTTCCTGGCCGGATACGGAGCGGCGCAGGCAGTGTCAGGGCCGCTGTTCACCTTCGCCGCCTATCTGGGAACCATCTCCACGGTGGGTCCTGGCGGCGTGCTCGGTGCAGCGATCGCCTTGGCGGCCATCTTCCTTCCCGGCTTCCTGCTGCTAGTGGGGGTGCTGCCGTTCTGGAACAAAGTGTCAGCGCATCCGCGGGCGCAGGCCCTCATGCGCGGAGCCAACGCGGCGGTGGTGGGTATCCTGGCCGCCGCGCTATACAGCCCGGTGTTCACCAGCGCGGTCACGGGAGCAGGACAGTTCGTCCTGGGCCTGCTGTGTTTCGTGCTGCTGGTGTCGTGGAAGCTTCCGCCGTGGAGCGTGGTGGTTATCGGCGCCCTGGGAGGAGTTCTGCTGGCGCTGGCCGGAGCCTGAGGACCTTGGTGCCGGCCGCCTGGTCATGTGGTCCGCGGCCCTCGCGCTGTACCTCGGGCATCAGCAGATAAATCGCCGGCAGCACGTTGGCGACAACCGCCGCCGTGTAGAGCCAGACCGGAAACATGCTGCTGGCGGTGGAAGCGATGGCCGCGAAATTCCAGACGGAGAAAGGCGCGATCTTCTACGGCAGCAGCTTGCCCGCGATGCGCAGCAGGATCTGCGGTAAGGAAGCCCGTTCACCGGTGCGCTCGTCGACGACCTGCAGCTGCAGCCGGCGTTGGCCCAGTGTCGCCCGGGCGGCGGAGGACTCGGTGGGAAACAGGGAGCTGCCCACGGGCAGCGCCAGGACCGCGAAACCCAGCAGCTGTGCGCCGGTCGGGCTCAGCTCAAGCCAGTTATAGATCTTGCCGGTGCTTAACCAGAGCAGAGCGACGGTGGCCGCGAGCGCCAGCATCCACCCGAGGATCATCAGGTAATCCACGAGCGAAGCCAGAACCCGACCCCAAAAAGCGGGTCTGGTCGACTCCTGCGCGCCCGCCACGGCTGTACGCTAACACGGCTCCGGAGGGCCTGCCATGGCTTGCGGCGTTATCAGCCCAGCCCGCTGATCTTGTAGTCGCGGGTGATTGCGCTGGTCATCCGTCCCCACAAGCTCGAAGCCCCGCGTTCTTGGTGGGTCCTGAACGCCTCTGGATCGGTGAAACGTTCCTCGACCAACCAGATCAGCGGATCCTGCGTCGGTGCGACCTCGAAAAGGATGCAGCCCGGCTCCTTGCGGGTGAGCTCGATATGCCCGGGGAGATAAGCCGTCATCAGTTCGGCTTCCGTCGTGTTTTTGCACAGCAGCCGGCCGCTCAAGCGCACGTGGTCCATTCGTCAATTCTCCGTTTCGGTTGAGTCCCGGTCGGATTCCTTCGCCCGTTGATGCCTAAGGGTTCAATACCGATCGACCCCTGCAGGCCTCGAGCCCGAAGGCAAGAGGCGAAGGCGCCCTGGCCTGTCGTTGTCCGCCGTGGGATCACGCGTCGTCTCCAGCCAGGAGCGCGCCTTCCTTGCCGCACCCCTCGCGGCGGTGCCCGGGATCAGTCCGCCAGTTCCGTGAAACTCACCTGTCCGTCGGAGCCGGCCACGGCCAGCAGCGAGCCGGGCCGGGCGGCCAGGGTTTCGGTGATCCGGTTGGCCAGCTGCTGGGTGATTTCCTCGGGCAGGCGCGGGCCGCTGGAAGCGATCCAGCGCACCGCCAGTCCTTCGGTGAGCTGCAGCGTGGCGAGCAGATGGTCGCTGCCATGCGGCGCCACCACGATGACCGTCCGTGCTGCTGCCGGGGCCGGCTCGGCCGGAACCGGGGAGCCTGCGGACGGGGCCGCCGGGGCTTGCGGCCGCTGGGCGGCCAGCCGTTCCCGGTCCGACTTCCACAGGGCGAAATGGTAGGCCGACACCCCCGCGGTGGCGAGCAGCCATCCCAGCGGGGCGCGGATGTAGTCCAACAGGTTCAGCGCAGCAGACGTGCCGGCCACCAGGATCTCGAAGACGCGGTAACCGACAATCAACAGCGCAACCAGGGCGACCACGGCGCTGACGCCGAAGAAGAGCACCAGGTACACGCGCCGGGACTCAGGATCTGCCGGGACCCCCGGACGGAAGTACAATGCCCAGAACACCACACCGACCACTGCCAGCGCGATGCCGGTGCGCAGCACCGACGGAGCGGTGTCGGAATTCAGCGGCGAGGAGACCGAAGCGAGCAGCGCGTTCACGACCATGCCCAAGCCGCTGGCCAACAGCGCGAGCGAAATGCCGCTGATGATCTGCCGCGACACCGTTACCACCAGCAGGCCGCGGCCGGCGAGCTGCCGGTGGTGGTAGGTCCAGAAAATGGCGCCGGACAGCAGCGCGGAGATCGCCAGCGGCCCCGAGTCCGCGAAACGTAGGCCCATCTCGGTGAAATCCCACGGCAGCGGGATGACGATGTTCAACGTCGCCGCGGCCGCCAGCAGCGTGGCCAGCGCGGCCAGGCAGACGCCGACCAGCATCACCACGAAGGAGCTGAAGATATCGCGCAGGGCCTGGACCCGTTGCAGCTTCCAGTGCCAGAACCACAATAAGGCGGCGCCCAACACCCAGATCACCGAGCCCAGCAGGCGCGGCAGCGGGCTCTGGCCCACCAAGATCACGGACGGAACGAACAGCAGATCCAGCGCGGTGCGCAGTGCCGCGGCCAGGGAGAATGCGGTCAGGCCCAGCGCATAGGCGTTGCCCAGGCAGGCCGCAAGGTGCGGCAGTTCGCGCGGCGCGTACTTCACTGAATTCAGCATCCGGAATTGCCAGAAGGCCACCAAGCCCCAGCCCACGACGGTGCCGGTCAACTCCTGCCAGGAATTCGAGGCAATGCCGTCGACCAGCCCGGAAAGCAGCCGTAGCAGCGCGACCGAGGACATCACCAGCGCGATCAGGTAGACGGCCGCCCCCTGCAGGGACCAGATGGCCGCATCGGTGGGGTGCGCGTCGATTAGCTTCTTGCGGATCCACACCCACAGCAGCCAGGCCAATGGCCCGGGGATGACGGTGAAGGCCAAGGCGGTGGCCAGGACCAGCTGCCGGTCGTCGTCGACGACCAGGCCACGCAGGGCCATGCCGACGAGCAACGACAGCCCCGTGCCCAGCAGGATCAGCAGGACCAGCAGCAGGCCGTGCAGGATCAGGCCGCGCAGGGCGTTGACGGTCTGCCCGGTGGCGGATTTAGACGGTGAGCTCATGGCTAGAGCCCCATTTCTTCGGCGGTGCACAGGCCCATCTGCCACGGTGTGGCGGTGATCAGCCAGGTGCCGTTGACCTTCTTCAGTTCGAAGACGTCCTGCGATTCGTAGGATTCGAAGAACAACCCGCCTTCGCTCCCGTAGGCCATGGATACGGTAATGGTCGACGTCTGTTCGGTGGTGGCCTCGCGAACCAGGCTGACCTGTGCGATCTCACCCTCGCTGGAGTAGGGGTCGCAGACCTGCTTGTCGCCGCCGTCCTCGACAAGCTTCTGCGCCGCGGACAGGTCCGAGGACTGGAACGCGAGCACGTAGCGCTGGACCACCCCGGTAGGGGTGTCAGCATCGCGCAGCGGAGGGGCGGGGCGCAGGGAAACAACAATCAGGGCGGCTATAATCAAGCCCACACTGAGCGTTGCCAGGGCGATCAATGCGCCCTTCGCAGGCATAGAAATACTTGTCATAGCCTAATTTTCTACTACCGCGGATTGATAAACCAGTACTGTGACATTGCGGTTTGATCAAGATCTCACCACTGGATTTGCCCCCATGGGCGATAATGGAGTGGTGACGACCCTGACTGATGTGCAAAGCGAAACGCCGACCCTCAAGCTGCCCCCGCTGCAGCTGGGCAAACTCACCATCGAGACCCCGGTGGTGCTGGCCCCGATGGCCGGCGTGACCAACCGCGCCTTCCGCCGGCTGTGCCGCGAATACGGCGGCGGGCTGTATGTCACCGAGATGGTCACCGCCCGCGCGCTGGTCGAGCGCAACCCGGAATCCATGCGCATCATCTCCCATGACGACGACGAGGACATCCGCTCCATCCAGATCTACGGCGTGGATCCGGCCACCGTCGGCGCCGCCGTGCGCCTGGTGGTGGAAGAGGACCGCGCAGACCACATCGACTTGAACTTCGGCTGCCCAGTGCCCAAGGTAACCCGCAAGGGCGGCGGCTCGGCCCTGCCGTGGAAGACCGACCTGTTCACCTCGATCATCGAGGCGGCCACCCGCGAGGCGGCCAAGGGAGATGTCCCGCTGACCGTGAAGATCCGCACCGGCATCGACAACGACCACCAGACCTACCTGGAATCCGCCAAGATCGCCCGCGACCACGGCGCCGCCGCGGTGACCCTGCACGCGCGCACCGCGGGCCAGTACTACGCCGGCCACTCCGACTGGTCGGCCATCACCACCCTGCGCGAGGCCATGGACGACATGCCGGTGCTGGGCAACGGCGACATCTTCAGCGCCGAGGACGCCATCGAGATGGTGGAGCAGACCGGCGCCGCCGGCGTCATGGTCGGCCGCGGCTGCCAGGGCCGCCCGTGGATCTTCGGCGACCTGCAGGCGGCCTTCGAGGGTCGTGCCGACCGCATCCGCCCCGGCGTGCGCAAGGTCGCGGACACCGTGTACCGCCATGGCGAGCTGCTGGCCGAGTTCTTCGAGGACGAGGGCAAGGGCATGCGCGACATCCGTAAGCACATCGCCTGGTACTTCAAGGGCTACCCGGTGGGCGGGGAGATCCGCTCCCAGCTGGCCCAGGTCCCGTCCCTTGCGCGCCTGCGCGAACTGCTGGACCAGCTGGATTTGGACCTGCCGTACCCGGGCGAGGCCGCCGAAGGCACCCGTGGACGCGCCGGCCACCCCAAGAAGACCCACGTCCCTGACGGCTGGCTGGACACCCGCACCATGACCGATGCGCACCGCGAAATGATCAAGGCCGCCGAGCTGGACATCTCCGGCGGCTAGGCCAGCTTCTACGCCGACGGTGGATAACCCCGGCGGCCCGCCAATTAGTCACTAGACTTGGAGCTATGACTCAGATCCCCGGATACACCGATGCCGATGCGGAACGCTGGGTGCCCGAGCCGGCCAAGAAATCCTACCGCACCGCCTTCGAACGCGACCGCGCCCGCGTGCTGCACTCCTCGGCGCTGCGCCGGCTGAGCGCCAAGACCCAGGTGGTCGCCCCGACCCAGGACGACTTCGTGCGCAACCGGCTGACCCATTCCCTGGAGGTGGCCCAGGTGGGCCGCGAGCTGGGCGCCGCGCTGGGCTGCGATCCGGACGTGGTGGACACCGCCTGCCTGGCCCACGACCTGGGCCACCCGCCCTTCGGGCACAACGGCGAGAAGGCGCTGGACAAGCTGGCCGCTGGCATCGGCGGCTTTGAGGGCAATGCCCAGACCCTGCGGCTGCTGACCCGGCTGGAAACCAAGACCTTCAGGCACAACGGCCACTCGGCCGGGCTGAACCTCTCGCGCGCCTCGCTGGACGCTGCCTGCAAGTACCCGTGGCTGCGCGCCGACGCTCCGCAGGTCGACGGGAAACCCACCCGCAAGTTCGGGGTCTACGCGGATGACGCACCGGTCTTCGACTGGCTGCGCTCGGTGCCCGAGGCCCAAACCGGCGTGGTGTGCATGGAGGGCCAGGTCATGGACCTGGCCGATGACATCTCCTATTCGGTGCATGATGTGGAGGACGCCATCGTCGGCGGCAACCTGCAGCTGCGCTGGCTGAAGCAAGACGCTGCCCGTGCGCGGGCGCTGCAGGTCACCAAGGACTGGTACCTGCCCACCACCGCGGAAGAGGACATCGAGGCGGCGCTGCGCCGCCTGGAGCAGAGCCAGGAATGGGTGGCGCACTTCGACGGATCGCGCCGCTCCATGGCAGGGCTGAAGGACATGACCAGTCAGTTCATCGGGCGCTTCGCCGCGGCCGCGATGGACGCCACCCGCGCCCGCTACGGCACCGGGCACCTGACCCGCTACAACGCGAGCCTGATCGTCCCGGAAGCCACCGCGCACGAGATCGCGGTGATGAAGGGCATCGCCGCCAGCTACGTGATGACTTCTGAGGGGCGCCAGCCGCTCTACGAGGACCAGCGCACGCTGCTCTCGGAACTGGTCCAGCTGCTGATGGAGACCGGCCGGGACAACCTGGAGCCCATCTTCGCCGCGGACTGGGAGGACGCGGCGGATACGGACGCGCAGCTGCGCGTGGTGATCGACCAGGTTGCCTCGCTCACCGACGTGTCGGCCACCCAGTGGCACTCCTACCTGGTCAAGGGCGAGGCCCCGGACGCAACGCTGTTTTAGAAGGGAATCATGGCAGGGCTGATCAAGCGCGAAGACATCGACGAGGTGCGCAACCGCACCGACCTGCGCGAGGTCGTCGAATCCTATGTCACGCTCAAATCCGCGGGCATCGGCTCCTTCAAGGGGCTGTGCCCGTTCCACGACGAGCGCAGCCCCTCCTTCCACATCCGGCCGCAGCTGGGCACCTTCCACTGCTTCGGCTGCGGGGAGTCGGGCGACGTCATCGCCTTCATCCAGAAGATGGACCACTCCTCGTTCACCGAGACCGTCGAGCTGCTGGCCGCCCGCATCAACTACGAGCTGCACTACGAGGACGGCGGCCCGGGCCCGCGCCGCGAGGACTACGGCAAGCGCCAGCGCCTGGTCGACGCGCACAAGGTCGCCGAGGAGTTCTTCCGCGCCCAGCTGGAAACCCAAGAGGGGGCCGCGGCGCGCGAGTTCCTCACCGGCCGCGGCTTCGACGAGCAGGCGGTGGCGCACTTCTCGGTGGGCTACGCGCCCAAGGGCTGGGACGGGCTGCTCAAGCACCTGCGCAGCCGCGGCTTCGTGGACGAGGAGCTGAAGCTCACCGGCATGTTCTCCGAGGGCAACCGCGGCATCTACGACCGCTTCCGCGGCCGGGTCATGTGGCCGATCCGCGACCTGTCGGGGGCGACCATCGGCTTCGGCGCGCGCAAGCTCTACGAGGACGACCAGGGCCCGAAGTACCTGAACACCCCGGAGACCCAGCTCTACAAGAAGTCCCAGGTGCTCTACGGGCTGGACCTGGCCAAGAAGCAGATCTCCAAGGGACGCCAGATCGTGGTGGTCGAGGGCTACACGGACGTCATGGCCTGCCACCTGGCCGGCATCACCACCGCGGTGGCCACCTGCGGCACCGCCTTCGGCACCGACCACATCAAGATCTCCCGCCGGCTGCTGCAGGACGACGGCACTGGCGGCGAGGTGATCTTCACCTTCGACGGCGACGCGGCCGGTCAGAAGGCGGCGCTGCGCGCCTTCGAGGAGGACCAGCGCTTCATCGCCCAGACCTACGTGTGCGTGGAGCCAACCGGCGCCGACCCCTGCGACCTGCGCCTGCACCGCGGGGACGAGGCGGTGCGCGAGCTCATCGAGAACAAGCGCCCGCTGTTCGAGTTCGCCATCCGCGCGGAGCTGAAGAAGTTCAACCTCGACACCGTGGAGGGGCGCGTCCAGGCGCTGCGCCAGACCGCGCCGATCGTCGCGGCGATCCGCGACTCGGCGATCCGCCCGGCCTACGCCCGCGAGCTGGCCGGCTGGCTGGGCATGAACAACGAGGACGTCAACCGGTCGGTGGCAGCGTCCATCAAGCGGGCCAAGCTGCCGCGCAACGCCGCCGCGGCACAGCCCCCGGCACACGCCCAGGGCCACGCGCCGGGAGCCCAGGCGGCGCCCGCCTTCGAGCGCCCGGACAGCCGCGACCCGGTGATGCGCCTTGAACGCCAGGCCCTGGAAGTTGTCATCCAGCAGCCGCAGCGCCTGGCGGATGAGCAGTGGCAGGCCTTCTACGAGGCGCGCTTCATGGCCCCTGCCCACGCCGCGGTGCATGACGGGATCGTGGCGGCCTCCACCGCGGGCGCCTCCGCCGCTTCCTGGGTGGAGGTCATCCGCGAGGAGGTGCCCGAGCAGCTGCGCAGTTTCGTCTCCGAGCTTGCGGTGACCATCATTCCGGCGCTGGACGAGCACAACCTGAATCGGTACTGCTCGGACATCATCAACGGATTGATTGAGCTTCAAATCACACATCGCAAGGCGGAGCTGATCGGCAAGCTGCAGCGCGCCGAGATGGATCCGGACGGCAACGAATATTCCCAGATCAACAAGGAATTGATGGAGCTGGAGATGCGCCGGAGGATCCTTCGCGGAACCTAGCGCACCGATTTTGCATTCGGGAATACCTCGGGTAAAGTTATATCTCGTTGCAATCCTCCATAGCTCAATTGGCAGAGCATTCGACTGTTAATCGAAGGGTTACTGGTTCAAGTCCAGTTGGAGGAGCCAAGGAAAATCTCCCTGCCGTATCACACGGCTGGGAGATTTTTGTTTCCCCGGAAATCAGTGCTCCCAGAGCCTGCGCGATTCCAGGTACCAGAAGTAGGCGAACAGCCCGATCTGGAACCATTCAACGATGAACACCGCCTGCCGCACCCCCAGCCAGACGAGGACCGGCCAAGCGGCAAGGCCCGCTCCCATCAGCCAGAGGATCGCCGCGTAGTGGGTCCGCCGTCCACCGCTGGTGTCGCCGTCGCACAGGCCCCCGGTTCCCAGATGGCTGGCGATGGCCACAGCCATCGAGCACACCAGCAGGAACGCCGCGGTGATATGGACGCCGGCAAAGTACGTTCCCTCGATAACCCGCCAGATGACCAGCAGCAAGAATGCTGCCAGCAACAGCCCGCACAAAATCATCAAGAAGCGCCGCCGCGGCGTGCCCAGCAGGTCGGGGCTCGGCCAGCGCCGGGTCCGCCGGCCCAGATAGGCAAAGACCGCGGTGACGATGAGCACCGCGATGATGGCCACGCGCACGGACAGGACGGCGCGTGAACGCCCCGCCTCATCGAGCAGGGCCAGCGAGGCTTCGAAGCGGGTGGGAACCAGCGCGACGAACATGGCGTAGAACCCCGCCAGGTTCAGGGCCAGATCCTCCATCGGCGCGCCGGAGTACACGACCAGCAGGATGCCGGTGGCGACCACCATGGCGACGAACAGGTCCCGGGCCGGTCCGAGGTAGTAGGAGCTGATCGAGTCCTCGATCCGGTGGTTCACCACCGCGTAGATGAGAATCGCGACGATCAGCAGCAACGGCACGACCAGCAGCATCAGCCGCACGTAGCGCAGGGTCTCCAGTCCGTGGGGACGATCCGTCATGTTGCCCATAACCGCATTCTGCACCGGGGCGGCAGGCTCTGGCTAGGGGAAAGGGAGGGAATATCGAGTGGGGCCATTCTGTAGGTTGCCCTTGGAATGATGAATTCCAGGTCGTTCAAGACCTCGGCAGGCAGGAGGGCTGCACCTTCTGCCGCTGCTGAAACCCGGTGCGCCGAGCGCGCCATCATCACTCGAGGAATCATTCATGTCTGTTGGAAATCAGCTGGACCCCGGCCCCCAGATGCCGGCACCGGCACCCGCCCCTGTTGCGAAGTCGTCCGCCGGAAAGGGCCTGGGCGTCGCGGCCTTGGTCATCGGCATCGTTGCACTGTGCCTGTGCTGGGTGCCGATCGTCAACAACTTCGCCGCGGTGCTGGGCTTCATCTCCCTGGTCCTCAGCGTCATCTCGCTGATCATCGCGTCCAAGAAGAACGGCGGCAAGGGACTGGGCATCGCCTCGACCGTCATCGCCGTCGTGTCCATCGTGCTGGTTTTCGCCACCCAGGCCGCCTACGTGAAGGCGCTGGACGAGCTGTCGGCCACCATCGAGGATGCCAGTGACGGCGAAGTCGCCGCGTCCGAGGAAGTGCTGGAACAGGCGCAGGATCCGGCCCAGGCTCTGGGCCTGGGGCAGTCTGCCGGCATCGGCGAATACACGGTCAGCGTGGATGCGGTGAACCTGGAAGCCGACAAGGAAATCGCCGCCGCGAATCCGTTCAACGAGAAGCCCGAGGGCCAGTACGTGCTGGTCGACCTCACCACCGAATTCAACGGTGCCGAGGAGGGCGACCCGTGGATCGACCTGACGGTCGAGCTGGTCGGCTCCGATTCGCGCATCTACAGCACCACGAGCAGCATGGCGGTGACTGAGCACCCGGCAACGGATGTGCCGACCCTGACCGCCGGGGGCGAAGGCTCCTACCAGCTGGCATTCGACGTGCCTGCCGCGGCGGTCGAGGACGCCAAGATCCGCGTGACCGAAACGCTGTCCTTCAAGGACGAGTCCGGCCTCTGGGCCACCAAGTAGATCCAGCTCGCACGAACAGCCGCAGGATTGAATCCTGCGGCTGTTTGTTTTTGGCCGTATCGTCCGCTCGTGGCCTCAGCCGCGGGTCTTGCTCCTGAATACGAACAGGGAGACGACCCATGCCGCTGCGAGCAGGCCCAGCAGCCAGGCCACGGAGACCCAGATCGACGCATCCAGAGCGGCCCCGGTGAGCAGCGAACGCAGCGAATCAACGATGGCGGTGATCGGCTGGTTCTCGGCGAACCAGGCTACTGCGCTCGGCATGGAATCGGTGGGAACGAACGCCGAGCTGATGAACGGCAGCAGGATCAGCGGGTAGCTGAACGCGCTGGCCCCGTCCACGGTCTTGGCGCTGAGCCCGGCGATAACCGCGATCCACGTCAAGGCCAGGGTTGTCAGCAGCAGCAGGGCCGCGGCGGCCAGCCAGTCCAGGACGGTGGCCCGGGGCCGGAAGCCGGCCAGGAAGGCCACGCCGATGACCAGCAGCAAGGAGACGGCGTTGGCCGCCAGCGAGGTCAGCACATGGCCCCACAGCATGCTCGAGCGGGAGATGGGCAGCGAGCGGAGCCTGAGCATCATGCCCTCGGACATGTCCAGGAACAGCCGGTAGGAGGTGTACGCGACGCCCGAGGCGATGGTGATGGCCAGGATTCCGGGCAGCATGTAGTTCACGTAGGATTCGCTGCTTCCGGTGTTGATCGCCCCGCCGAAGACGAAAACGAACAGCAGCATCATGGCAATCGGGGTGATCGCGGTGGTGATGATGGTGTCGGGGCTGCGCAGGATGTGGCGCAGCGAGCGTCCGGTGAGAATGCGGGTGTCGTGCAGCGCGGCGATGCTCATGATCAGGCTCCTTCCGGGGCGCCGGCGGAGCCGACGAAGGTCAGGAAGATGTCTTCCAGCGTCGGTTCCTTGAGAACGTGTTCGATCGTGGCCGGCGGCAGCAGCTTGCGCAGATCGGCCAGGGTGCCTTCCTGGATGATGGTGCCGTCGTGCAGGATGGCGATCCGGTCCGCCAGCTGTTCGGCCTCGTCCAGGTATTGGGTGGTCAGCAGCACGGTGGTCCCGGAAGCCGCCAGCTCGCGGATGATGTTCCACATCTGGATCCGGGACTGCGGGTCAAGGCCGGTGGTCGGCTCATCCAGCAGCACCAGCGGGGCGCCTCCGACCAGGCCCATGGCCAGGTCAAGCCGCCGGCGCATGCCGCCTGAGTAGGTCGAGGGCCGGCGGGCGCCGGCTTCGGTGAGGTCGAAGCGTTCGAGCAGCGCGTCGGCTGCCCGCTCCGGGTCCGGATCCCGGCGCAGCCTGGCAAGCAGGATCAAGTTTTCCCGGCCGGTGAGCACGCCATCGATGGCGGCGAACTGTCCGGTCAGGCTCAACGACTCGCGCACCTGGCGGGGCTGGGCCGCGGTGTCGAAACCGTTGACCAGCACCTGCCCGGCGTCGGCGGACAGCAGCGTGCTGATGATCTGGACCAGCGTGGTCTTGCCGGCTCCATTGGACCCCAGCAGCGCGTAGATGCTTCCGGCGGGCACTGCCAGGTCCACCCCGCGCAGCACGTGCAGGTCCTTGTAGGACTTGCGCAGCCCGTGGACCTCGATTGCCTGCATGGCTACTGCCCTTCTTCCTTCCGTTCGGCCTGGTCGATTGCCTCGATCAGCCGGGTGCGTTCCTTGTCGATCCAGCGCTGGCCTCCGTAGGCCGCGGTGAATTCCTCGGCGAATTCCACCGGGTTCTCACCGACGATGTCGCGTACCGGAGTGCCGGCCGCGGCGGCATCCTCGAAGAGCTCGGCCAGGTCTCCGAGCATGGCGACCAGGATGTCTCCGTCGGTGACTGCGCCCTGGTAGAGGAAGTAGCGCTGCAGCGCGGCGGCAGTTTCCTTGTACGGGGAGGCCAGTGCCTCCAGCCGCGCGACGTTGCGCTTGTACTGCTTTTTCTGTTCCAGGGATCCGGTCATCATTTCGATCCATTTGGCTGCCATGATTCAGTGTCCTTTACTTTCGTGGGGGAGGTTGTCGATGCGGCTGACCAGCTCGTTCCAGGTGGACCAGAAGTCCCTGAGCTGGGCCCTGCCTGCATCGTTGAGGGTGAAGACCTTGCGCGGCGGCCCCTTGGCGGAGGGGACCTTGTCCACCGCGACGAGTTTCTTGGTTTCGATGCGGATCAGCAGTGCGTAGATGGTGCCTTCGGCGATGTCGGTGAAGCCGCGTTCGCGCAGTTCAGCGGTGATCTCGTAACCGTACGCGGGGCGTTCAGCGAGGATCGAGAGGACAATGCCTTCAAGGGTGCCTTTCAGCATTTCGGTCATCTGTGTTCCCATGGCATCTCCTGTCTACTTAGCGATGTTGAGTACAGGTAGATAGTAGAACTCAGTAGTAGTAGTTAGCAACACTTAGTAGTGAAGTTTTTTCCAGTTCAGGGCAATCGCGGTTCCCACATGGAATTGGGCGCGCACAAATTTTCCGGTCGGAAGACCCCGACAACTAACTAGGCTGGGAACCATGGACGATGCAGCAAGATGGCGGTTGATTGATGAGGAACGCCAGCGCCTGGACAACGTGCTGGCGGCGCTTCAGCCCGGGCAATGGGAGCTGCCGACGCTGTGCGAGGACTGGGACGTGCAGCACGTGGTCGCGCACCTCAGCGCGGCGGGGTCCACCGCGACCCCGGGGTGGCTGGTGAACATGGCACGCTCGGGGTTCAACACCGACCGGCACAACACGCGGCTGCTGGCCGGCCAGCTGGGGCGGGACTTCTCCGAAACCTTGGCGCGCTATCGCCTGGCCCGCACCCGCCGCATCGCCCCGTTGGGCTCCAGCCAGGGTTTGCTCGGCGAGGTGCTGGTGCACGGGCAGGACATTGCCCGGCCCAACAACCTGGCTTTGGAGCCATCGGCCCCGGCGGTGCGGGAGGTCGCAGAGTTTTTCGCAGCCAAGGATTTCGCGGTGAACAGCAAGGGCCTGGTCAAGGGGCTGGCCCTGGTTGCGCTGGACAATGATTTCGCCACCGGGGCCGGCCCTGAAGTGCGCGGAAGCCTGCTGGATCTGGTGATGGCAATGGCCGGGCGGCGCGAAGCCTGCCCCCGGCTCGAGGGCGACGGAGCCGCCGCCCTCGCCGCCCGCATCGGGTAGGGCGCCGCAGCGGAACACAGCATGGTCCCGGCGTGGCGCCCGTAGAGAAGAAAGGGCTACTTCATGGCAACGAGCGCCGAAGCCAACGGGTTCTCCAACTCTCCGGCATACAGCAGTCCGCCGGACTGGTCCGCAAGATTCAGCATCTGCTGGTTGTTGCGCAGCTGGAGGCGGTTCAGGCAGGAGAGCGGGAATGCTTGAACGAACAGCCCCAACCGGTCGAAGTCCTCGGCGAATAACGGGTACGCGCTGCGGTAGCCCAGCAGGCGCTGGGAGACAATGCGCCAGAAGTCGTCCTCGCCCAGCACCTCTTCGGCATCCAGCAGCGGCGCGAGGAAGCGGAAGAACGAATCGAAGACATCGGTGAAGATCGACAGCACCGGGTCGCCGCCGGTGCGTACCCGGCGGATCTCATCGGGCAGTTCAACCCTGTCCGAGAGCACCGCAATCTCCTCGCCCAGGTCCTTGAGCAGCACCCGCTGCACCGCCCCGTCCTTGAGCACCAGGATGACGTTCTCGCCATGCGGCATGAACACCAGGTCATAGGCGGCCAGGCAGTGGACCAGGGGAACCAGATACGCGTCAAGGTAGGCGGCCAACCACTGCTCGGGGTCCAGGCCGCTGCTGCGGATCAAGGCCGCGGCGAAAGACCGGCCCTGGTCATCGACGTGCAGCAGGCTTGCCATGGTGGCCAGGCGCTCGCCGTCGGCCAGCGCGCCGATAGGGGATTCCCGCCACAGGGCTGCAAGCATCTTGCGCTGCGCCGCCGAAGCGTCGGTGGCTGCCTCGAACTGGGGGTTGCGGTATCCCACCGCGGCGATTTCGCGCAGCAGCGCCACCGGCTGGGTGGAAAGCACCGCGTCCTTCTCGAAAAGCTCGCCCAGCCATTGGTTGATCGCCGGGGTGGCCTTCATGTATTCGGCGCTCAGGCCCCGCATGAAACCCATGTTGAGGATCGACATGGCTGTCTTCACGTAGTGCCGTTGCGGGGTATCGACGTTGAAGAAGGTGCGGATGGACTGCTGCGGCTGGTAGTGATCCGCGCTGGCGCCCAGCCAGATCAGCTTCCGGGCGGCGATGTCGTTCGCAAAGGTGATGGACAGCCTGTTCTCCCACTGCCATGGGTGCACCGGCATCAGGATGTAGTCCGCTGCGGTGTCGCCGGTGTCGCCGGTGTCGCGGAGTGCGCGCTCCAGCACCCCCTCCAGCCGTGCGCGTTCGCCCGGGTCCAGTTCATCGGCCAGCAGGCCATCGTAGTCCAAGGTGTCGATCGAGCTGAAATGCGCCCGCGAACGGTGGGCCGCGACCCAGCCCAAGGGCAGTGCCGTTCCCGTCTCCGGGGCGTAGCGCAGGTAGTCTGCGCGGCCCAATCCCATGCGCCCGTTGTTGGCGACGAAGCATGGATGTCCTTCGGTCATAGCCGCTTCGATCCGCTGGAACGACTGCGCTGCAGTGCCGGCGAGCTGCGCCAGCTGCGCGCTGGAGTGCGAGGCCTGCAACTGCTTGTAGCAGTGGCTGCTGAGCGTCGAGGAGAGCTCTTCCAGGTAGGTGGGCAGCTGCGCTTCGCTCAGGGTGAGCTCCTGGCGGTAGAGCGTGACGAAATCGAGCACGTCGACCCCGGCCGGCTGCCAGGAACCGTCAGCGAAGCGTTCATGGATGATCGAGGACGGCTGCACCAGCCAGTGGTTCATCCGGTACCGCCCGGCGGTGAACCGGTAGCGGTGCCCGTCCTTGTGCAGGCTGTACCACTGCTCGCCGTGCTCTGCCGGTTCCAGCAGCCGTTCATGGCTGAATTCGCCCAGCGCCTTGGCCAGCACATGGCGGTTGGCGCGTTCCCAGCGCTCGGGGGACAGCACGGTACCGGTCAGTACCGCACCGGTGGCCTGTTCGAATTCAGCGCGGGTGATGATCGACAGCAGCGCATGCTTGGTGCCGCCGTCCGCCTCGGTCAGCCGCACCGGGCCAACGGGCCTGAAGCCCACCCTGGCATTGAGCGCATGGATCGACTTGTTGCGCAGGTCCGGTTCGACGATGATCCGCTGCACCCGCGGATCGTCGAAGCCCTGCTGCACGGCGGCGGCCAGGGCACGGTAGGTGAACCCCGCTTCGGGTGCGGTGGCGGCCGGGGCCAGGAAATGCAGACCGAGATCGCCGGGAATGTGGCGGTAGGCACCGGCCAGCGGGGACTCCAGCGGATCGTAGAGTTCCACCAGGAAGCGGGGATCCTGGTGCTCCAGTCCCAGCAGCACTTGGTAGCGCGGCGTGTCCAGCAGCTGCGCGTAGGCCGACTCCACCTGTGCAGCGGTGGCGTGGCGCATTCCCCAGAACGCGGCGTGCTCGGTGGCGATCCAGGAATGCAGCAGCTGCGTGTCGTGCGGCAGGCTGACGGTACGGAATTCAAAAGTCATGGGTGCTCCTAGGCGTGGGTGGCCGTTGCGGTGGGCAGGGTGTCGAGGGACGCGGCGCCGAAGCGCTGGAAGGCGATGCGTTCTTCCACCGGGTAGGCGGTGCTCCTGGTGATCCGGTTGAGCAGCACCGAATTGCGGTAGGCGCCCATCCCCAGATCGGGGGCGGTGAACCCGTGGGTGTGCAGCTCGGCGTTCTGCACGAAAATGTCTTCACCGATCCCGTACTCCCGGTCAACGTCCAGCCGTCCGTCGGGCAGGGTGTTGATCCGAGAGCTGATTCCGGTCAGGAAATCGGGCAGCTGGCTCTTGTAGCCGGTGGCCATCACCAGCTCGTCGGTGACGAAAGACAAATCCTGCGCCGTGCGTTCGTGGCGCAGCTTCACGGCCAGGCCTTCGGGCCGCAGCTGGATGTCGGTGGCGGCGCACCCGGTGCGCAAATGGACGTCGGGGCGGCCGGCCACGCTGCGTTCGTAGAGCTCGTCGTAGATCTCGTTAACCAGGTCCGCGTTGATGCCCTTGTAGAGCCCCTTTTGTTCGGCGGCCAGCTGGTCGCGCGACTCCTGGGGCAGCGCATGGAAATGGTCGATGTATTCCGGCGAAGTCATCTCCAAGGTCAGCTTGGTGTATTCCAGCGGGAAGTAGCGTTCCGAACGGGTCGCCCAGATGAGGTGGTCTTCGTCCGGCAGGTTGCGCAGCAGGTCCAGGAAGATCTCGGCCGCGCTCTGCCCGCTGCCCAGCACGGTGGTCACGTGCGGGCGTGCCGTGCGCGGCTGCAGCAGGCGGTCGCGATGGCTCAGGTAATCGCTCGAATGGACGGCGCGGGCCGCGGCGCCCTCGCCGAGCACCGGCGGGAGGTAGGGCTGGGAACCGGTGCCGAGCACCAGCTTGTCGCAGCTGAATTCGTCAACGCCCCCGGCGCTGAGCACGGAGAGGCGGTAGCTGCCCGCGGAGTGCTCGACCGCCAGCACCCGGTGGCCCAGGTGGACGCTGGCCAGTTCCCCGGCGGCCCAGGCGAGGTAGGCGCTGTACTCGGAGCGCAGGGCATAGAAGTCTTCGCGGATGTAGAACGGGTAGATGCGGCCCTGCTGCTTGAGGTAGTTCAGGAACGAGAACCGGCTGGTAGGATCCGCCATGGTAACCAGATCGGCCATGAAGGGGACCTGGAGGTGGGTCCCGGGCAGCATCATGCCCGGGTGCCAGCTGATAGTTTCCCGGGCTTCGAAAACGGCCAGGCTCAGCTGGTCCAGCGGTTCGGCCAGCGCTGCCAGACCGAGGTTGAAGGGGCCGGCCCCGATGGCAATGACGTCAAAATGCTTCACAGTGATACTCCAGCTTCGAAATCGGAAAGTACTTCGCGTCCTGCCTTGCAGATGGCATCGAGGATGGCGCTGATATCGGACAGGGACGTGTTCGGGTTCAACAAGGTGAGCTTGAGCAGGCGCTCGCCGTCGTGGGTGGTGGCGGCGATCATGGCTTCGCCGGAGGCATAGAGCCGGTGGCGGATCTGGTCGGCGAGCTGGTTCTTCTGCGCCTGCGGCAAGGAAAGATGCGGTGGGTTGAAGGCGAAGACCAGCGTGCTCAGCTGCACCGGGGCGGCCAGCCGCAGCTCGTCGCGCAGGGCCACCTCGCGCTCGGCCATCTCCGCCAGCTCGATCACCTGGTCGAACATGGATCCCAGCCGGTCTGCGCCCAGCGTGCGCAGCGTCGTCCACAGCTTCAGGGCATCGAAGCGGCGCGTGGTCTGCAGGGACTTGTCCACCTGATTGGCGCTGCCAGCGGCTTCGGAGCGCGGATTGAGGTACTCGGCGTAATGGGCGATGCAACCGAAATCCCGGCCGCGGGCCAAAATGAGCGCGCTGGATCCGATGGGCTGGAAGAACGACTTGTGGTAGTCCACCGTCACGGAGTCCGCGGATTCGATGCCGGCCAGACGGCTGCGGTGGTGCCGGGAGATCAGCAAGCCGCACCCGTAGGCGGCGTCGACATGCAGCCAGGTTCCGTGCTCCGAGGCGATGCGCCGCAGTTCGAGCAGTGGATCGATGGCGCCGAAGTCGGTGGTGCCGGCCGTTGCGCTGATGCTCATCGGCTGCAGCCCCGCCTGCAGATCCGCATCGATCTGCCGGCGCAGGGCGGCTGGATCCATGCGGTGCAGGCAGTCGGTGGGAATCGCTACGGCTGCCTCGCTGCCCAGGCCGAGCAGCATGGCGGCATCACGGATGGAGAAATGGGCATCGGCAGAGCAGTAGATCCGGAGCCTCGACAGGCGGTGGGGCAGCGGACCGTCCAGCTTGGAGGCCGCGATGTTCCGGGCGATCAGCATGGCTTGGAGGTTTGATTGGGTGCCGCCGGAGGTGAAGATCCCATCCGCGCCCTGGACATCGAAGCCGATGAGCCCGGCGGTCCAGTCCACGAGCTTGCGTTCGATCAAGGTTGCCCCGGCGCTTTGATCGAAGGTGTCCATCGACGTATTCACGCTGGTGACCACTGCCTCGATGGCTGCCGCGGGGATAGCCACGGGGCAGTTCAGATGGGCGGCGTAACGGGTGTCGTGGAAGTAGATCGCATCGCGCAAGTAGAGATGCTGGATTTCCTCCAAGGCCTCGGTGAGATTGCCCAGCGGGCTGTTCAGGTCAACCGCCTCGATGGCCGGCCGGAGTTGATCTGGGGTTGCGCCGGTGGCGGGGGAGGCCACGGTGGATAGCTGCGCGGCCACATGGCTCACTACGCGGGCGGTCTCGGTTTCGAATTGCGCCGCGGTCTGCGCGCATAACAGCGAGCTGTCGCCGGGCGGCGAATCGACGGTGACTCTTTGCATGGAAGGCATTGGCGTACCCATGTGTATGCTCCTCAGCTTGGCGGATATGTATGGTCAGGCTTACCTAACGAAAACTATTAACAACATAGGATAATTAGTTAATGCAAACCGGGTAACTCGAATAGAAAGTTTCGTGACGCAGGGGTCGTTGGCCAGCATTCTGTGGTATGGGAGCAGGTTTCTCACCCGTTTGACTTGGTGGTTTCAGTGCTCCGTGCGCCCGACTCGGCGCCGGTAACGGAGTGTTTTCCGCCGAATCGGTCAACTTGAAACTTTGAGCTAATCGATCGACATGCATGAGAGGGTAAAAATGGCACCTTGACTGGTAAGTTTCAGTAACCAAAGGAGGGTCCGCATGCCTGATCTGCACAAGTCGCAACGAATGCTGCTGCGCTCGAATGCTGCGGACGCCGCTGGCAGAAATCTTGGTGATTTCACCGTGGAACTGCTCTTCATTTCCACGTTGGCAGCCGACGCCTTCGACATGGGTCTGCTCAACGCCCTGGGAACGCTGGCGTTCGTGGCGGCCACGCTCCCAGCGGGATATTTGGTCGATCGGCTCGGGCCATTGCGGGTTCTGCGGCTTGGTCTCGGAGCCAAAGTCGCGCTCATGGTGTGCCTGCTGATCCTCAGCGCCGCCGGGGCGCTGAGCGTCGCGCTGGGGCTGGTCTTGGCGACACTTCTGGGCTTCTGCAACGTTTTCAGCGAAACATCCCAAGCGGCCGCCGCCCCGGCGCTGGCCGATGAGCGGACATCGATGGCCAGGCTCATTGCGCGGCTGGCCGCCGCCGACCAGGCCTTGAGCATCATCATTCCTGCAGCTGCGGGAACGCTGTTCGCGCTTTTGGGCGCTCCGCCGTTGCTGGCTGCCGCCGCAGCCCTGCTGCTCGCGGCCTTCGGCACCTCGTGCGCGGTCCGGGGGAAGACAGCTACGCGTCCAACCGAGACTGAATCCGTGGGAAGCGCTTCGCGACAGGGGGCCTTCCCCGCCGGTTTGCGATACGTGTGGGACAGCCCGGTACTCAAGGCGCTGACCTTGAGCGTCGCGTTCTCCAATTTGGGACTGGCGATCGGCTCCGCCGTCGAAGGACTTTTTATCATCAATGAGCTGGGGCTGGGCGCTGCAGGGTTCGGCCTGTATGCGGCGCTGGGCGGGCTCTCCGGGCTGGCAGGTGCCCTGCTGGCACCGCGGTTGGCCGAAAAGTTTACGCCACGCGAGCTCGCCTTGCCGACCATCGCTGGACAAATTGTCTTATCGGGGGTGGTGCTTGCCGCCGGATTCGCTGCGCCGCCGCTGGCCATCATTCTGCTCGTGGTACATGCCGCAGGATGGGGCGTGCTCATCTTGGTGTTCAATGTGTCAATGGCAACGTGGGTGGCTGAGATTACCCCGGAACAGCTGCTGGGGCGCGTGACCAGCGCACGTCGTTTGTTCACCTTCGGCGTCGTGCCGCTCGGAGGCCTGCTCGGTGGAGGGATCGGCGCGGTCTTCGGAATTCGCGCGGCCTTGGGCGCCTGGGTACTGGCGAACGTCCTGGGATTGGTTTGCTACCTGTCGCTCGCCATGGCGGGCCGGCGTGCGCAGGATCCGTCTGTCGATGAAGAAGTCCCCGAACCGTAGCGGATAGGCTTAACTTCCCATACGCTGCCAACGACAAAGGCGACTCACCTCGTGAAACTCGTGATCGATGCCCGATATACCCGCATTACCCACCACGATGGGATCAGCCGTTTCACGGCAGGGCTGATCGCGGCGGCCTCCGAGCTGGCCGAGGTCACGATGCTGGTCAACGATCCGAGGCAACTGCCGATGCTGCCGGACGTGCCCTACTTGAAGGTGTCATCCCCAACCAGCGCACTGGAGCCGCTGGTGGCGTTGCAGGTCAACAAGCTGAACCCCGACGTCGTGTTCTCGCCGATGCAGACCATGGGAACCTTCGGTCGCAAATACCCGGTAATCCTGACCCTGCATGACCTGATCTATTATTCGCATCCCCATGCCCCGAAATTTCTGCCGGCTCCGATCCGGCTCGGCTGGTTCCTCTTCCACCAGGTGTATTGGCCGCAGCGCTGGCTCCTGAATCGGGCGGATGCGGTGGCCACGGTCTCCAATACGACAGCCTCCCTGATGCGCAAGCACAACCTGACGCGCAAGCACATTGGATTGGTCTCGAATGCGCCCAGTGGAACCTTCGCTCGGCGCTCGGAAACTGCCGAGCCCAAGAAGACCCTGCTGTACATGGGTTCATTCATGGAATACAAAAACGTCGAGACGCTGCTTGCCGGCATGGAATTCTTGCCCGACTTCGAACTGCACCTGCTGAGCGGAATCGCAGAGCAGCGCCGCAGCGAACTTGAGCAACAGATGCCCGAGGGGGCAAAGGTCATCTTCCATAACGGCGTCAGCGACCAGGAATACGAAGAGCTCTTGGGAGAATGCACCGCCTTGGTGACCTTGTCGCGTGAAGAGGGCTATGGGCTGCCGCTGGTTGAAGCCATGAGCATGGGAACTCCGGTGGTCGCCACCGACATGCCGATCTTCCGGGAGGTCGCGGATGATGCAGCTCTCTTTGCCGCACCAGACGACCCCCGAGGTTTTGCGGACCAAGTGCGCCGGTTGGCAGATCATGAGACTTGGAGCCGGTATTCGCGACTCGCGGTGCTGCGCGCAGAAAATTATTCCTGGGAGCGCTCTGCCCGCCAGTTGATCGAGCTCGCGGAATATGCTTCAAATCACAGGGCAAAGTTGAGGGGGAGCGCGGGAAAAGCTTTCCGATCCAAGCGGTGAAACCCGGAAATTCAAGGCGAAAATACCCATCGGGCGCGGGGGCGCCGCCGATTTGAAAACCCGGCTTGGCCAGTGATAAAGTATATCTCGTTGCAATCCTCCATAGCTCAATTGGCAGAGCATTCGACTGTTAATCGAAGGGTTACTGGTTCAAGTCCAGTTGGAGGAGCGAAATAGACCTCCCAATCGCCTGTGGTGATTGGGAGGTTTCTCTTTTTCGTAGACAGAAGTGCTCAGGTACTGGTCAGGGCACGCACAAATTTTTGCATCGCTTATAGTCAGCCGGTTTCAGGCGATAGACTTTCGAACGAGAACAGATACACCCGTGGCATGAGATCGAGCCATGAGTATTACGCCTGAAGACTGAGTCGCCCGCGACAACTGGAGTGCTAGCGTGAGTACTACCGGTTATCCGGCGATCAAGAATATGGAGAAACCATGTCTGAAGCTGAATCGACGCAGACTGATGAAAGTCTGAAGTCGAGCGTCAAGAGTGCCAAAGCGCAAGTTGAAGGCCTCAAGGAACTTGTTCCGCAGCAGATCTCGGACGAACTCAAGCTCGCGACAACCTTGCTCAAAAGCAAGGGCATCAGCCTGGGCATGGCCGGCGCCATGGCAGGCGCGGCCTTGGTCCTCGTCCTGCTTTTCGGCATTGCCGCCGTGGTCACGTTGATCAACGTACTGGCAATTTGGCTCCCCGGCTGGGCAGCAGCGCTGATCTTGGCCGGATTCTTCCTGATCCTTGCCGCAATTCTGGGACTCGTCGGATACCGCAAGATCAAGAAGGCCATGCCGCTCAAGCCTGAAGCAGCGATCCGCGGCATCCGCCACGATATCGGTGTTCTCAAGGACGGCAGCAACTTCGACGTCAGCACCTTGGACGAACCGCTGAAGAAGAAGTCCGAAGACGCCGAAGGCAAGGACTCCAAGCCCAGCGAGCCGAAGCCTCCGGCACCAAGCGCCGACGAGCTCATCCTGCGCACGAAGCGGCGCCGCCGCCAGATCCAGGCCCTGCGCGACAACCTCGGCGAAAGCATCCAGGTTCCGTTGGCCAAGGTCGACAAGGTGCGCCACTTCGCTGAGAGCACCGGTGAGCGCGTCAGCAATGCCGCCGCCAAGGCACGCAGCTTCGTTCGCCCGTCATCCACTGCCGGTGAAGACCTATCGGAGTCCGACAGAGCCGCTGCAGAACGCATGGAAAAAGCCAAACCTCTCGTCGTAGCAGCAGGATCGGCAACCGCCTTGGCGGTTGTGATCCGCAAGCTCTTCAAGCGCTCCTAGGCTTTGATGCCCAGGGCGGACACGCAACGCCTCGCGGCATGAAAACAACAAGGCCAGAAAGGCACTGACATGGTTTGGATCGCTATTACAGCGGCTCTATGCAGTGCCTTTTGCCTTGCCTTCGGTGCGCATTTCCAAGCCATGGCCGTGCGCAATTCAGTGGGCGGGCTCGACCTGAAGATCGGGAACATCAGCAAGCTCGTGTCCAACGGACGCTGGATGAGCGGATTGCTCCTGATGGTCCTGGGCATGGCGCTGAATGTCTTCGCACTGGCGAACGCTCCGCTGACGGTCGTGCAGCCGATCGGCGCCATCGCCTTGGTCATCACCGCCTTGGTCAATGCCAGGGAATCCGACCTGACGATGAACCGGCCCACGGTACTGGCAATCGCCAGTTGCATGGTCGGCTCGGTGGGCTTCGTGCTCATGGCCATCATGGTGACGAATACCAACCAGAGCATGACGCGGGCCGAAGCCCACCTGATCGAATTCATCCTCGCCTGCGTGGTGGTTGCGGTGGCCCTGTGCACCGTGCTGTTCCACAAAAAGCTCGGGGCCTTCTTCTACATCGCCGGCGCTGGAATCCTGTTCGGGTTCGTCGCCGTGCTGGTACGCATGATTGCCGTGGCAGTCCTGGATCTGGGGGACTCCAGCCTGTCCAAGCTGCCGTGGCTCGCCGGACTCTCCGTGGTCGTCGCAGGCTTGATCGGCTCGTATTTCGTGCAGAAGGCCTACTCCAAGGGGCCTCCTGATCTGGTCATCGCGGGACTGACCGTCATCGACCCGATCATCGGCATTGCCATCGGCGTGATCATCCTCGGAGAGCTCCGGCCGGATGTTCCGGTATTGATCTCGCTGGCCATGCTGGTTGCCGGCATTTTGGCAATCATCGGCGTGGTGGCCCTGTCCAGGCACCATCCCGACGTCATCGAACGGCGGGCCAAGCATGCAGCGCAGGGCAGGAAGAGCCCGCAGGGCGAACAAGAATAGCAGTGCTTCGCAGCACGCAATGGAATCTGTACATGTTGAACGACAAAGGATGCTTGTGGCCGAGGATAAACCGCTGACCATCGTCATCGCCGCCGATACCTACCCGCCGGATGTCAACGGCGCCGCCATGTTCTGCTACCGCCTGGCTACGGCCATGCACGAACGCGGACACCGGGTCCACGTTTTGGCCGCGCGCGGCGAGTCCGGCCGGACCTACACCGAGGTTCGCGACGAGGCCATCGTCCACCGGCTGAAGTCGCACTCCGTGCCGACCCACGATTATTTCCGCATCGTTTTCCCGTGGGAGGTCAATCGGCAGATCGATAAGCTGCTGGCGGAGATCAAGCCTGACGTAGTGCATGCGCAAAGCCATTACATGATCGGCCAGCACACCATCGCCTGGGCGCGGAAGAACAAGGTCCGCTCCATCGCGACGAATCACTTCATGCCCGAGAACCTGGATCCATTCCTCCCGTTCCCGGTCTGGTTCAAGAAGATCGTCGCGCACAACTCGTGGCGGGACATGGGAAAGATCTTCGGCCGCGCCGAAGCCGTCACCACACCGACGCCACTGGCCGCGAAGGCCATGCGCGAACGAGCCCGGCTCAAGGACGTCCTTCCGCTGTCCAACGGGATCGAGGTCGGGAACTACGAACTGGCTGCAGGGGAGACCGTCTCCAAGAACGCGGAGCCGACCATTCTCTTCGCAGGCCGCCTGGCCGTGGAAAAGAACATCAACGAGTTGATTGAAGCACTGCCGCTGATGCACTCGGTGCCGAACGCGATTCTCGAGATTGTCGGAGGCGGAGAGCAGCGCAAGAACCTGGAACGCATCGCGGCCGAGCAGAAGGTCAGCGACAGGGTGCGATTCCTGGGCCATGTATCGGACGAGGAATTGCGCAAGGCCTACCTGCGCTGCGACGTGTTCTGCCAGCCGGGCACCGCAGAACTGCAGTCGCTGGTGACCTTGGAGGCGCTGTCCGCGTCCAAGCCCGTGGTGCTGGCCAACGCCATGGCCCTGCCGCACCTGGTAGATGAGGGCGTCAACGGCTACATGTTCACCCCGGGCGACCGGCAAGACCTTGCAAAGAAGCTGGAGAAGGTCCTGCAGCTCGACGAAGCTGGCCGGGCCAAGCTGGGCAAGGCTGGGCACCGCAAGGTGCTGAACCATGCGCAGGAGAAAACAATGAATGCCTTTGAAGCCCTGTACCGCGGACACAAGGTGACCATGCACTAATTGGGTTCGGGCCCGTGCGCCGAATCGGCGTTTGGGCTGGTGATGCCCTAGAATATTTCGAGTGTGCTTCCCCTGAAACTTCAGGAAAGCTCGCGGATGGGGAGTTAGCTCAGTTGGTTAGAGCAGGGGACTCATAATCCCTTGGTCGTCGGTTCAAGTCCGTCACTCCCTACATCTCGGGTCGCCCGGTGATCTGCGCCAGCAGATCGCCGGGCGATTTTTCGGTTTCAAGTCTTCAGTGAATTGCCTGCAGTCCTGTTGAAACGGCGCAAGCCTAATGCAAAGGCAACAGGATCGATGGCCGCAGATCCCTGATAAGCAGCGCCGGATCAATGTATTCGCCATCGAGTCGGACACCCCAGTGCAGGCAACGCTTCGAGCAATGCGCTCCGGTGGCCACGGTTCCGACGTTGTCTCCCGCCTCGATCCAGGCGCCGGCCGCGAGCTCGCTGCTGACAGGTTCCAGGCTGGTGACAAAACCAGAGCCGTGGTCGATCACAAGCACTGGTCGGTCCACGACCGTGGAACGGAACGCGACCTTTCCCCGGTGGGGTGCCAGCACGCTTGTGTCCTCGGCTGCCCGCAGGTCCACACCGCGGTGCCCGGCGAGCCATTTCTGTTCGGGCTTGTCGAACGGGGTCAGGATTGCGGGCTCGCCGGCCAGCGGCCATTGCCATCCCGGGCGGGCGGCGGCTGTGGGCAAGGAGCCTTGTGCGGCCGTGTTGCCAGATGTGCCCGCGGCAGTCAGCATGATGCCCAAAATCAGCAGTTGGATCAGTGCGAGTACTCGAAGGGGTTTCATGGATCCACCCTGCGATGCCCCGGGCCGACCGGTGTTGGATTCACCGCTGATTGTGGGCAGCGCGGTGGGCGCTAGATCACCTTGCTCTCGGGCGAAGCGGCCCCTGGGGGTGTAGTACACTGAAAAGTGCAGTTTTCTGTCAGAGGTGTGTCCAAAATCGGATGCTCCGGGCAGGAAATTGACTTCGCGCATGAAGTTCTTCCTCGCGCAAGCGGGGAAGCCGGCCGTTCCAGTGGTCCGAGAGAATCGGTGGACGGCGTGCGGAATGCCAAGCATTCCGGGGTTCATGCCAGGGCGGATGTTCACAATGTACATCTGCAACAACCCAAACAACTAGGGCAGTTACCGCGGGCGTTCGTGCGCCCGGTCCGCTACTGCTGAAAGGAGTTGCGACATGCCAGTCGTAACCATGCGAGAGCTGCTGAACAGCGGCGTACACTTCGGCCACCAGACCCGTCGCTGGAACCCGAAGATGAAGCGTTTCATCCTGACCGAGCGCAACGGCATCTACATCATCGACCTGCAGCAGTCGCTGTCGTTCATCGACCGCGCCTACGACTTCGTCAAGCAGACCGTTGCACACGGCGGCTCGGTGCTGTTCGTCGGCACCAAGAAGCAGGCTCAGGAAGCAATTGCCGAGCAGGCTAACCGCGTTGGCCAGCCATACGTGAACCAGCGCTGGCTCGGCGGTATGCTGACCAACTTCCAGACCGTCTCCAAGCGCGTTCAGCGCATGAAGGAACTGGAAGAGATCAACTTCGACGACGTTGCCGGTTCGGGCCACACCAAGAAGGAACTGCTGCTGCTGAAGCGCGAGCTGACCAAGCTGCAGAACAACCTCGGTGGTATCCGCAACCTGACCCGCACCCCGTCGGCTATCTGGATCGTTGACACCAAGAAGGAACACCTGGCAATCGACGAAGCTCAGAAGCTGGGCATCCCTGTTGTCGCCATCCTGGACACCAACTGCGATCCTGACGAAGTCACCTACCCGATCCCGGGTAACGACGACGCCATCCGCTCCGTCAACCTGCTGACCCGCGTTGTTGCCGACGCAGTGGCAGAGGGCCTGATTGCCAAGAACAACAAGGCTGCAGGCAAGACCGAGGGCGCCGCTGAGCCACTGGCTGAGTGGGAGCGCGAGCTGCTCGAGGGCGAGAAGGCCAAGGCCGAGGCTGCTGCCGAGACCGAGGCTCCAGAAGCCAAGTAGTCACTTCCGTGACTTCTGGAGTTTCCCTTTAGGCACTAGCGTGCTGTGAAGGGAAACTCCACACTCTCGTGGGACGGGTTGGGTATCCGACCCGTCCCACGAGCAAACTAACTTGAAACTCCTAGCTGAATGGGATTGCACGTGGCAAACTACACCGCTGCTGATATCAAGGCACTGCGCGAGCGCACCGGCGCCGGCATGATGGACGTTAAGAAGGCTCTGGACGAGGCCAACGGCGACGCCGAGAAGGCCATCGAGATCATCCGCGTCAAGGGCCTGAAGGGCGCTACCAAGCGCGAAGGCCGCTCGACCGCCGAGGGCCTGGTTGCCGCCAAGGTCGAGGGCAAGGCCGGCGTCATGATCGAGATCAACTGCGAGACCGACTTCGTTGCCAAGAACGACAAGTTCATCACCCTGGCCAACAAGGTCCTGGACGCAGCTGTCGCCTCGGGCGCAGCCGACGTCGAGACCCTGCTGGCTTTCGAGGTTGACGGCAAGACCGTTGGCGACACCGTCATCGAAGAGGGCGCAATCCTCGGCGAGAAGGTTGTTGTCCGCCGCGTAGCACGCGTTGAGGGCGAGCACGTTGCTGCTTACCTGCACAAGACCAGCAAGGACCTGCCTGCCCAGGTTGGCGTGCTGCTGGCTGTCGACTCCGCTTCGGAAGCTGCTGCTGCCGTGGCCCACGACGTTGCAGTGCACACCGCCGCAATGGCACCGACCTACCTGACCCGCGACGAGGTTCCAGCAGACAAGGTTGCCGACGAGCGCCGCATCGCTGACGAGACCGCTCGCGCCGAAGGCAAGCCAGAGGCCGCCCTGACCAAGATCGTTGAAGGCCGCCTGACCGGCTTCTTCAAGGAGCTTGTCCTGGTTGACCAGGCCTTCGCCAAGGATGCCAAGAAGTCCGTTGGTTCGGTTCTCGAAGAGGCCGGCACCAAGGCTGAGGCCTTCGCTCGTTTCCGCGTAGGCGCCTAAGCTTCACCGCCGAAGGCAATCGCACGAAATGTGTTCGCGGCCGCTAGCCGGCCGCACTAGAGAAAAGGGAGGTGGGCACCGAGCATACACTCGGTGACTCGCCTCCCTTTTCTCGAGCCCGGATCTCAAGGTAGCTTGGGACTCGGGATGATCCCCTCACCACAGAATTACCAACTGCAGGAGTTAGACCCCATGTCAACCAGCCCAGAAACCAAGCGTCGCCGCGTACTGCTCAAGCTCTCAGGAGAAGTTTTCGGCGGCGGCAAGGTGGGCGTCGACCCGAAGACCGTGCGCGGCATCGCCGAGCAGATTGCCCAGACTGTGGGCGAGGTCGAGGTGGCGATCGTCGTCGGCGGCGGCAACTTCTTCCGCGGCGCCGAGCTGTCGGCTTCGGGCATGGACCGCTCCCGCGCAGACTACATGGGTATGCTCGGCACCGTGATGAACTGCCTGGCCCTGCAGGACTTCCTGGAGCAGTGCGGCGTCGAGACCCGCGTGCAGTCGGCCATCGCCATGGCCCAGGTCGCGGAGAACTACATCCCGCGCCGCGCAATCCGCCACATGGAAAAGGACCGCGTGGTCATCTTCGGCGCGGGCGCCGGACTGCCGTACTTCTCCACCGACACCGTCGCGGCCCAGCGCGCCCTGGAAGTCGACGCCGACGAGGTGCTGATGGCCAAGTCGGGCGTGGACGGCGTGTATACCGCCGATCCCAAGACCGACCCGACCGCCACCAAGCTCGACACGCTGACCTACACCGAGGCGCTGGTCAAGAACATCCGCGTGATGGACCAGACCGCCATGACCATGTGCCAGGACAACAAGCTGGACATGCTGGTCTTCGGCATGGAAGGTGAGGGCAATGTCACCCGCGCCATCCGCGGCGAGCGAATCGGCACCACCGTCACCGCATAAGCGGTGAACGTGGCATAGGATTGTTCTAGATTTATTTTCCCTTGGTGGAAACAGCAATGAGTACTTGAGGAGTACCGGTGATTGACGAAACCCTGGCGGAAACCGCCGAAAAGATGGACCGCACCATTGAGGCCGCGAAGGAAGACTTCGCCACGATCCGCACCGGCCGTGCACACCCTGGCATGTACTCGAAGGTCATGGTGGACTACTACGGCTCGCCGACCCCGCTGCAGCAGCTGGCTTCCTTCGCCGTGCCAGAGGCCCGCACCATCACCATCACCCCGTTCGACGTGACCGCCCTGCGCGAGATCGAAAAGGCGCTGGGTGATCCAGAGGTCGGCGCCAACCCGTCGAGCGACGGCAAGATGATCCGCGTGACCCTTCCGGTGCTGACCGAGGAGCGCCGCAAGGAGTACGTCAAGCTGGCCCGCGCCAAGGGCGAGGATGCCCGCGTTGCACTGCGAAACCTGCGCCGCAAGGCCAAGGACGCCATCGACAAGTTCGTCAAGGACGGCGAGATCGGCGAGGACGAGGGCAACCGCGGTGAAAAGGACCTGGACGCACTGACCAAGAAGCACGTTGACGCAGTCGACGAGATTCTGAAGAACAAAGAAGCCGAGCTGCTGGAAGTCTAATGCCAGGCTCGACAGATCACACTGAGGGCACGGCTTCGGCGGTGCCCTCAGTGGCATCCGGTGAAGCCAAACCCCTGACCCGCCGCGAGGCGAGAGCCCTGCACGAAGCCCAGCAGAAGGAAGCCAAGCGCCGCGGCAAGAAGCCTGCCGCGCGCGAACCCGAGGACGCAGGCCCGCCGCAGCCGGTGATTGAACCGGGGATGCCAGCCGCGAGCGCCGCGGTGGACTCGCAGCAGGCCAAACAGCGCGCCAAGGCGGCTTTCACCGCGGAGGACCGCTCTCCGGTTCCTCCCGAGGAACTCAAGGTCGAAGGTCCTGCCGAGCCCCCTCCGGTCAGCGAGTCCAAGGACCTGGCTGAAACCGGTGAACCGGACGCCGCCCGGGCCTCGATCCCGACCGAACTGCTGGTCGGCGCGCCGGCCGAGCCCAAGAAGTCCCGGGCCGGGCGCAACCTGCCGGCCGCCATCGGCGTCGGACTGCTCATGCTCGGACTGGTGCTCGCGGGCCTGTTCCTCTACGAGCCTCTGCTGGTCGGACTGATTGTGGCCCTGGCCGGGGTGGGCAGCTGGGAAGTCGCCCGTGCGACCACCCACGCCAAGACCTCGGTCCCGCTGGTTCCGCTCTTCCTCGCCTCGGCGATGCTTCCGATCAGCGCGATCTGGGGCGGGCTGGAAGCCATGGGCTTCACCTACATGATCTGCCTGGTCATCGCGCTGCTGGTGCGGTTGACGGAGGGGCTGAAGGGGGCCGCGGCCTCGGTGATGAGCAGCGTGTTCATCATCAGCTGGGTCCCGCTGCTGCTGTCCTTCGCGCTGCTGATCCTCGAGGAGCCCAACGGCCAGTGGCTGATCGCAACGATCCTGCTGCTGGCGGTCAGCAACGACACCTTCGGCTATATCGTCGGGGTGCTGTTCGGCAAGCATCCCATGGCCCCGAAGATATCGCCCAAGAAGTCCTGGGAGGGCTTCGCCGGCTCGATGCTTGGATCCATGGCGGTCGGCGCCCTGGCCATGCACTTCTGGCTGGACATGCCATGGTGGACCGGCGTGATCCTGGCGTTCTTCACCACGATCGCGGCAACCACGGGAGACTTCTCCGAATCCATGATCAAGCGCGAGCTGGGCATCAAGGACATGAGCAACCTGCTGCCGGGCCATGGCGGCATCATGGACCGGCTGGACTCGGTGGTCTTCGTCGTCCCGTTGGGCTACCTGATCTCCCACTTGCTGACATGGAGTGTTTCCCTGTCATAGGCCGCAGCACCGGCGCGGTGTGATCCTTTCCCATGGATGACGCCCGCCGGTGTGGCTTTTAACCCATGCCTTGGCTCACGCCATAGAATAACTAGGGATCGCGGATCACCTCGATCCGCCCCTGACTTTATCGAGAGAAGAAGGATCAGTCGTGTCGCAGCAGCAAGATGCTCCGTTTTCCCGGGTCCCGGATTCGGAATTCGGCTACAACGTCAAGCAGGTTGATGCGTTCCTCAGCCGCGCCCGTGCCACCTTCAACGGCGGGGGCAACGACGACAGCGTGGTCACCAGCCACCTGATCCGCCGCACGACCTTCGCCCCGCAGAAGGGCGGCTACCAGGCCCGCGAGGTCGACGGCGCGCTGGACCGGCTGGAAGACGTCTTCGCCAAGCGCGAGCGCGACGACCTGATCGCCCACCAGGGCGAGGAAGTCTGGCTGCAGCAGGTAGGCCGCCTGGCGGCGATCCTGCGCGGGCGACTGCACCGTGCCAAGGGGGAGCGCTTCCGCCGCCCCTCGCGCACCAACGCTTCGAGCTACAACGTCGAAGACGTGGACCGCTTGTGCGACCAGCTGATCGACTACTTCGAGAAGGACGTGCCGATGTCAGTGGACACCGTGCGCCGCGTGGAGTTCCGCTCGTCCACCGGAACCGACGGCTACGAGGAGTCGCAGGTCGACGCGTTCCTCGACCGCGTGGTCGAGCTGATGGCCTCGATCGACTAGCACCGCGCAGCTTCACAGGCCGCCGCCTGCCCGGGTTATTCCCCGGCGGCCGGCGGCCTTGTGCGTCTCTGCACACTCCACGTGCTGGTGGGCGGTGGATCAGAAGGCGGAGTCGCGGTCCGGAACGTGCAGCCGGGCCATGATGCGGTCCGCATTGGCGGGGACGCTGCGCGCGGTGGCGCGGGAGACCGCGATCATGACCACGAAGGCCAGCGGGACGCTCCAGGCAGCCGGCTGGCGCAGCATGTGGAACCAGAGGGTGTCGACCTCGGGCAGCAGGCTGGAAATCATCAGTGCCAGGCCGCAGGCGGCCGCGCCGGTCAGCATGCCGGCAATGGCTCCGCGGGCGGTCAGCGAGCGCCACCAGATGCCCAGCAGCAGCAGCGGGCAGATGGTCGAGGCGGTGAAAGCGAAGACGTTGCCGATCGCTCCGGCCAGCGCCAGCGAGCTGGTCACCACCGCGATGAACACCGGCAGGGCGGTGGCCAGCACGGTGGAGATGCGGAAGCCCCGCACGGTCCCGGCGAAGAATTCCTGGGACAGCGCCCCGGCCAGCGAGACCACTAGCCCGGAGGTGGTGGACAGGAACGCGGCGAAGGCGCCGCCGACCACGATCGCGGTCAGCGAGTCGCCCAGGAACCCGTCCAGCACCGCCGAGGGCAGCAGGAGCACCGTGGCGTCGGTCTCCGCGTTGCCGCCCAGCTGCGGGGCGTAGAGCAGACCCAGCACGCCGAGCGTGGTGGGCAGCAGGTAGAACACCGAGAGCAAGCCCAGCACGATCACGGTGGTGGAACGTGCGGCCTGCCCGGTGGGGTTGGTGTAGAAGCGCACCAGCACGTGGGGAAGGCCCAGGGTGCCGAAGAGCAACGCGAGGATGATGGAGATGGTCTCGTACAGGTTCAGCCCGGCCACCGATTCCAGCTGGGTCGCGATGCTGTCGAGGCGCGCGGTGCTGGACTGCTCTGGGATCACCTGGATGAGCAGGAAGATCGTGGGGACCACGAGCGCTGCCAGCTTGAACCAGTACTGGAAAGCCTGGACGAAGGTCACCGAGCGCATGCCGCCGGAGACCACCGTGATGCACACGACCGCAGCCACGATCACCGGGCCGAGCCATCCGGGCAGCCCGGTGGCGATCGACAGGGTCAGGGCCGCCCCATGCATCTGCGGGACGATGTACAGCCAGCAGATCACCACCACCAGGTAGGTGGTGATCTTGCGCAGCGACTTGGATTCCTCGAAGCGGATCTGGGCGAAGTCGGGGATGGTATAGGCCTGCGAGCGGCGCAGCGGCGCGGCGACGAACAGCAGCAACATCAGGTAGCCAGCCGTGTACCCGATGGGGAACCAGAGCCCGGACTGGCCGGAGAGCACAATCAGCCCCGCCACACCCAGGAAAGAGGCGGCCGACAGGTATTCGCCGCCGATGGCGGAGGCGTTCCACCACGGGCGCACGGTGCGGCTGGCCACGTAGAAATCGCTGGTGGTGCGCGACAGGCGCAGCCCGTGGAAGGCGATCAGCATGGTGGTCACGCAGACCACCACCAAGGCCAGGGCTGAAAGCAGATTAATCACGGCTGATGCTCCGGTAGCGTTTTTCATTGCGGGCCGCCGCGCCGTTGAACAGCATGCCGGCCACGATGATCAGCGGATAGATCCCCACCCCGAGAATCCACCATGGCAGGGGTATATGCCACAAAGTGAATTCATAGACTGTCGGCCAGAGGGCCAGCAGCGCACTGATGCCCACGAGCATGGTCAGCAGCCCTGCGGCCACGGCGCAGGCCAGCCGCAACTGGGAGCGGATCAACTGCTGGACGTAGAATTCCTGGGCCGTATGTTCCGGCTTGACCGCGGAAACGGTCAGCGAGGCATTCTGGGGAGCCTGGACGCGTACCCGCTGCGGACGCTGCTGGGCAAAGCGTCCAGGCAGGGGAGCCTCCGGGGAGTCGCGCTTCACGGAATCACGCCGGGCCTAGAGCGGGCGGACGCGGTTGGCGGCCAGGCGCTCGCGCAGGTAGGGCAGGGCGCGCCGGGAGATCGGCAGCTCGGTCCCGTTGACCAGCACGGCCGCCTTGCCGGTCTGCAGCCGGACGTTTTCGATCTTGTCCATGCTCACCAGGTAGGAGCGGTGGATGCGCACGTAACCAGACTCCGCCCATTGCTGCTCCAGATCATTCAGCGGGACGCGGATCAGATAGCTGGAGTCCTTGGTATGCAGGCGCGCGTAGTCCCCCTGGGCCTGGACGTAGGCGATGTCGCCGCGGGGGATGAGCTTGGTGATGCCGCCCTGGTCCACGGTGATCATTTCGGGTTTGGCGGGGGCTTCCTCAACGAGCTCGCACAGGCGGCGCACGGACTCGGCCAAGCGCTGCGGGCGGATGGGCTTGAGCACGTAGTCGACCGCGGCGAGCTCGAAGGCTTCCAAGGCCTGGTCCTCGTCGGCGGTCACGAAGACCACCAGCGGCGGGTTGGCGAAGCGGGAGATGACCCGTGCGATATCAAGGCCGGAGAGCGCGGGCATGTGGATGTCGAGGAAGAGCGCGTCCACTTCGTTTTCCTCCAGCGCTTTCAACGCCGCGGCGCCAGAGGTTGCGCGGTGGATTTTCCCGATTCGGGAGTCCTGGCTCAGGAGGAACGCGATCTCTTCCACTGCCGGAAGTTCGTCGTCGGCGACAACCACATTAATCATGAGTTGATTCTATCGTTTCTGTTGTGTTTGCCTTCGGGACCCATGGAATTCATTCGTCGATCGATGCCGTGCCCGGAGCCAGGAACTTCGGGATGCGCAAGGTGATCTGCGTACCTGCGCCTGGCGCGGTGTCGATGATCAGCCCGTTCGAATTGCCGTAGAGCTGGCGAAGCCGCACGTCAACGTTGCGCAGACCCACATGCATGTTGACCGTGGTGCCTGCCAGCACGCTGGACAGCTGCTCCGGATCCATGCCCACGCCGTCGTCTTCCACGCTGATGACCGCGTGCATCCCGTCCTCGGTAGCGGTGATGGAAATAACCCCGCCGTCGGGCCTGGCTTCCAGGCCGTGGCGCACCGCGTTTTCCACCAGCGGTTGCAACGAGAGGAACGGGATCCTGGTCGAGAGCACTTCCGGGGCGATCTGCAAAGACACCTTGATGCGGTCGCCGAAGCGGGCCTTTTCCAGTAGCAGGTAGCGGTCGATGGCCTCCAGCTCCTCGGCGAGGGTGGTGAATTCCCCCCGGCGGCGGAAGGAGTAGCGGGTGAAGTCAGCGAATTCGATCACCAGCTCGCGGGCGCGGGCTGGATCCGTGTTGATGAACGAGGCGATGGCGTTCAGCGAGTTGTAGATGAAGTGGGGCGAAATCTGCGCGCGCAGGGCCCGCATCTGCGCTTCGAGCAGCATCGCCTTGTTCTCATCCAATTGCGCGGTGGAGACCTGCGCGGAGACGAAAACCGCCACCTCCGAGACGGCGCGGACGAATCCAGCCCCGGCACGCGGGGTCAGGGCGGTCACCGTACCCACCGGCTGGTTTCCCACCATGATCGGGGCGGCCACGAAATCCTGGCCGGAGAGCCGCTTCACCTGCGTTTTGCCGGTGGCCAGCGCGGTGCTGAATGCTTCCGAAGCTTGCTCTTCGAGATCCGCGGTGAATTCGATGCCGGCATCCGTGGCAAGGATGTGGCGGGTGTCGGAGATCAGCAGGACCGGGCAGTTCAGCAGCCTGCGCAGCGCCTTGGCGCTCTTCGCGGCTCCTTCCACCGTCAGCCCCCGTTCCAGGTGGGGAACGGCGACGGACATGTGGTGCAGGGTGGTGAAGGTCGCTTCCTCCGCGTCGGTGCCCATCTCCTTGGTTGAGCGGGAGATCTTGAATCCGAAATACCCGATGACGGCAATGCCGACCGTCACGATGGTGACGATGAGGGTGATCTGCAGGGCTGGGGACATACATCAATCCTAAGGTCACAACCCGTTGCCCGACCGCTTGTCGTCGATAGATGTGCCGTTGGGCGCAGGTTTTGCTCCGCTGAGCCATGGCTGGGCCCAAACCCCTAGTCGGGGACGGAACTTTCGCAGATAGTGAACTTAGTCACAGTCGAGATGTGCCTTGCATCACATCAGGTTTCAATCATCCAACCACCCGCACAAGGAGGGCATCATGAGTGCCAATCCCCACCACAATGTCGAAGACGACATTGATTTCGTGGCGGAGAGCAAGTCGGAGGAATTCCAGGAACTGCGCCGCACCCACCGCAGCTTCGTATTCCCCATGGCTATCTTCTTCCTGGTCTGGTATTTCGCCTACGTTCTTTTGGCCGATTACTTCCACGACTTCATGTCCATCAAGGTCCTGGGCAACATCAACATGGGCATCGTCCTGGGCCTGCTGCAGTTCGTGTCCACCTTCGTCATCACCGCAGCCTACGTGAGCTTCTCCAACAAGAAGCTCGATCCGAAGGCCACCAAGATCCGTGAGCGTCTGGAGAACCAGGGAGCAGATCAGTGAACAACCTAACCATCCTTGCGGCGGCGGCTGAGAAGACCACTGTCGGCAACCCGCTGGTGAACATCGCCATCTTCGTAGCCTTCGTCGGCGTCACCCTGGTGATCGTGCTCCGAGCCAGCAAGAACAACAAGACCGCCGCTGACTACTACGCCGGCGGACGCTCCTTCACCGGAACCCAGAACGGCACCGCCATCGCCGGCGATTACCTGTCGGCGGCATCCTTCCTGGGCATCGTCGGCGCCATCGCCATCAACGGCTACGACGGCTTCCTGTACTCCATCGGCTTCCTCGTGGCCTGGCTGGTTGCCCTGCTGCTCGTGGCCGAGCTGCTGCGCAACACCGGCAAGTTCACCATGGCAGATGTGCTTTCCTTCCGCCTGAAGCAGCGTCCCGTGCGCATCGCCGCGGCGATCTCCACCCTCGCGGTGTGCGTGTTCTACCTGCTGGCGCAGATGGCCGGCGCCGGCGCACTGGTGTCCCTGCTGCTGGGCATCGACTCCAAGGCAGGCCAGTCGCTGGTGATCGTCATCGTCGGCGCGCTGATGATCCTATACGTCCTGGTCGGCGGCATGAAGGGCACCACCTGGGTGCAGATCATCAAGGCCTGCCTGCTCATCGCCGGCGCCCTGATCATGACCGTGTGGACCCTGGCCATGTTCGGATTCAACTTCTCCGAGCTGCTGGGCAAGGCCGCCGAAGTGGCTGGCAACCCTGAGATCCTGAACCCGGGCATGCAGTATGGCAAGTCCGAAACCTCAAAGCTCGACTTCATCTCCCTGGCCCTGGCCTTGGTGCTCGGCACCGCAGGTTTGCCGCACGTGCTGATGCGCTTCTACACCGTGCCAACCGCCAAGGAAGCCCGCAAGTCGGTCGTCTGGGCCATCTGGCTGATCGGGGCCTTCTACCTGTTCACCCTGGTCCTCGGCTTCGGCGCCGGCGCCCTGATCGGCCCGGACAAGATCAAGGCCGCCCCGGGCGGCGTGAACTCCGCAGCCCCGCTGCTGGCCTACGAACTGGGCGGCACGCTGCTGCTGGGCCTGATCTCCGCGGTGGCCTTCGCAACCATCCTGGCGGTGGTGGCCGGCCTGACCATCACCGCAGCTGCTTCCTTCGCCCACGATGTCTACGCATCGGTCATCTCCAAGGGCAAGAGCACCCCGGAGAAGGAAATGAAGGTTGCCCGTCGCACCGTACTGGTCATCGGCGTCTTCGCGATCGCCGGCGGCATCGGTGCCCAGGGCCAGAACGTCGCCTTCCTGGTGGCGCTGGCCTTCGCGGTAGCCGCCTCGGCCAACCTTCCGACCATCCTCTACTCGCTGTTCTGGAAGGGCTTCAAGACCCGCGGTGCAGTCTGGTCGATGTACGGTGGCCTGGGCTCGGCCATCCTGCTGATCATCTTCTCGCCCGTCTTCTCCGGTGCGGCAACCTCGATGATCCCGAGCATCGATATCTCGATCTTCCCGCTGGCCAACCCGGGCCTCGTCTCCATCCCGCTGGCATTCCTGCTCGGCTGGCTGGGCTCGATCACCGATCCGGGAAGCGAGGATCCAAAGAAGGCGGCGGAAATGGAAGTTCGCTCGCTGACCGGTGTCGGTGCAGAGAAGGCAGTCGACCACTAGCCTTCATTTCAATCACCTAGCGGAAAACCGATGCGGACGGGATCAGCCACTCAGGCTGGTCCCGTCCGCATTTCTGGTGCGCCCAGCATGGGCATTTACTTGGAGGTGAAAGTCCTCTGGCCGAGAAGGTGGTTTAAGGCCTAGCCAATGGCAACTGCGTCACCGTGAGGTGGGGTGGGAAGGAAGCCGGAGGCAAAATCCTGCACTGAGGAACACGAATCACATAGAAGGCATGTTTGCCGGGGTAAGCCAGCTAGAGATGGTGAAGCCCGTCCCACCGGTTTTGTTCCATCAACAAACGGCAGATGTGTAAATGTGGCAGGCGCAGGGGGAAAGTGGATGTTCTTATCTGGGGAGGTCTGTCCCAGTGCGTCACCAGCGTTAGTTGGTGGAGCGATCCTGTCCGCGAGGACGGGATCGATGGGGCAGAAGTCAGCAGAGGTCATAGTACCTGCCATGGAATTCACTTCGGGTGTGGAGCCCGAAGGTAAGCCCGAGTTCCCTTACAGGGTTCGTTGACGGAGGCGGGGAAGGGCTGAACGCTGGGAATTGAGTATCTGAAGCATCGGTGCTCGTGTTCATTGCGGTAATCGTAGTCGCCCACTGTTCGTGGGGCGGAAGGAAATTTTAGGAGTGCTCGGTGGAACCTTTGGTCTCTTCGACTTCTTCTGCGCGTAGTGGTGAACCGGTGGTCGGTGGGGATGGGCTCAGGGATCAAGGGGTTCCGGCCGGGCAAGAGCGCCCATGATGCTGCTGTGGTGGCCCGTACGGTCATGGAGCAGGGGTATCGGTGGGTGGTCGAGGTTGACCTTGATCAGTTCTTTGATCGGGTGAACCATGACGTGCTGATGTCCAGGGTTGCGCGGAAGGTGAAGGGCCGGCGGGTTCTGAAGCTTATTCGGAAGTATTTGAAGGCTGGGATCATGGCGCAGGGTGTCCGGCGGGAAACGGTGGAGGGCACCCCGCAGGGGTCGCCCTTGTCGCCGTTGCCGTCTAACATCATGTTGGATGATTTCGATCAGGAATTCTGGTCGAGGGGGCACCGGTTTGTGCGTTATGCCGATGATATCCGGGTGTTCGTGAAGTCGAAGCGTGCTGCCGAGCGGGTGTTGGCTCAGGCGACGAAAGTCCTTGAGCAGCGTCTGAAGCTGAGGGTGAATCGGCAGAAATCAGTGATCAATCCGGCGAGTGTAGCTACGTTGCTGGGTTTTGGTTTCTACTTCGTCAAAGGAGGGCAGGTCAGGGTCCGGGTCGCTTCGAAGGCGTGGAAGCGCATGAAGAGGCGAATCCGGGATCTGACTTCTCGGCGGTGGAGTGTGTCGATGGACTACCGCATCGGTGAACTGAACAATTATGTTCGGGGTTGGATGGGATATTTCCGGCTGGCGATGACCAACAGGAGATTCTCGGACCTTGATGAATGGTTTAGGCGCCGGTTGCGTCAGATTCGTTGGAAGGAATGGAAGCGTCCTCGCACTCGGGTGGCGAATCTTCGCCGTCTAGGGATCGCGGGGCAGAAGGCTTACGAGTGGGGGAATAGTTCGCGCGCGTATTGGCGTGTGGCGAAGTCGCCGATTTTGCATCGTGCCTTGCCAACCTCTTATTGGGAGGATTTGGGTGTGGTGTTCTTTCGCCGTGCGTGGGACCGTTTTCAATGACTTAGCGAACCGCCGGATGCGGGCCCGCATGTCCGGTGGTGTGAGAGGCGGGGGCGAAACACCCCCGCCTTCTCGATCCGTTGCTCATGCAGGTTGCTTGCGCGCAGGCCCGTCTGCCAGCGAATGCTCCAGCAACCGCGTGGTGCGGTAGGGGACCAGCTCCGCCATCGACAGCGCCGAATCGGCCCGGTTGACCCCTTCGATATGCAGCAGCTGGCCGTGGACCCGGAAAAGTTCTTCGGCGTCCTTTGCGGCGACCCGGACCAGGATGTCCGCCGAGCCGGTCAGTCCGTGCGCCTCGAGCACCTCCGGGATCTGTTCCAGCTTGGCCGCGATGTCCTCCAAATGGCGTTGGTCCACATGAAGCTCGACGAATGAGAGCAGCCCGTAACCCAGCGACTTCGCGGGGATGCGCCGGTCGAGCGAATCGAGGACCTCGTTCTCCAATCGGGTGATGCGGGTCTGCACGGTATTGCGGCCCAGGCCCAAGGTGGTTGCCACGGCTGAGGCGGTCCGCTTGGCGGCGGTGGACAGGGCAAGCAGGATGCGGCGGTCCGTCTGGTCAAGTAGCTGCATAATGAGCACGTTAGCACCGATACCGGAGGGCGGACAGTGCGTTTTGCCCGAATTCGAATCTGGCCATTGTGCAATCTGCGTTGCGTGAGTAGCATCACATTAAGCCTGAAGTGTGAAACTGCCTCGGGCACCGACTACGCGAGAGTAAGGATGCTGATCGTGTCCACCAAGCACATCGATGTAGCCGCGGAGTGCATACCTACGCACCAGCTGCTGAACGTCGCCGGGGAACGGGTCCCGGACCGAGAACTAGACCATTACGTTGCCAAGCTGACCGAGTCGGACTTGGCGGATTTCCTGCGGGACATGGTTGTCCTGCGGCGGCTGGATCACGAGGCGACCGCCTTGCAGCGCCAGGGCGAACTGGGCCTGTGGGCCCCGCTGCTCGGCCAGGAGGCTGCGCAGATCGGTTCGGTGCGCGCCGCCCGCGATTCCGATTTCATCTTCCCTTCCTACCGCGAGCACGGCGTGGCCTGGGCCCGGGGTGTTAAGGCCGAGGACCTCCTCAGCGTCTGGCGCGGGGCACAGTCCAGCGGGTGGAACCCCAACGAGGTCAACATCGCCTGCCAGCAGATCGTGATCGGTGCGCAGACCCTGCACGCCGCCGGCTACGGCATGGGCATCAAGTTCGACGGAACCGACGACGTGGCCATCACCTACTTCGGCGACGGCGCCACCAGCCAGGGCGACGTCAGCGAGGCCATGGTCTTCGCCGCCAGCTACCAGGCGCCGGTGCTGTTCTTCTGCCAGAACAACCAGTGGGCCATTTCCGAGCCGGTGGCGCTGCAGAGCCGCACCCAGATCGCCGACCGGGCCCACGGCTTCGGCCTGAAGACCTGGCGTGTTGACGGCAACGACATCCTGGCCGTCTACGCCGCGACCCAAGCCGCTTTGGCGCACTGCCGCAACGGGCTGGGCCCGACATTCATCGAAGCCGTCACCTACCGCATGGGTTCGCACACCACCGCCGATGATCCGACGCGCTACCGCAAGGATGAAGAGCTTCAGAAGTGGAGGGCCAAGGACCCGATCGACCGGCTGGTCAAGTACCTGCACGTGATCGGCGCCGACGTCCAGTCCTATGAGCAGCGCGCGCAGAACGCCGCCGACGACCTGGCCGCGCAGCTGCGCGCCGCCATCACCGCGATGCCTGACCCCGCGGTGGGCGAGCTGTTCGACAATGTCTATTCCGAGGCGCACGAGCCCAGCACCCGGGCGCGCGAGGGCTACCTCAGCTACCTGTCGGAGTTCGAGGGGGAGGGGCACTGATGGCCACCACCATGCTCAAGGCGCTGAACCAGTCGCTGCGCGATGCGCTGACCGAGGACGAGAAAGTGGTCCTGCTCGGCGAGGACATCGGAACCCTCGGCGGGGTCTTCCGCGTCACCGACGGATTGAAGAAGGACTTCGGCGAGCACCGGGTCGTCGACACCCCGCTGGCCGAATCCGGGATCGTGGGCGCCGCCATCGGCTTGGCCTACCGCGGCTACCGGCCGGTGGTGGAGATCCAATTCGACGGATTCACCTATCCCGCCTTCGACCAGCTGGTCTCCCAGCTGGCCAAGCTGCACTACCGCTCGCGCGGCCGGGTGAAGATGCCTGTGACAGTGCGCATTCCCTACGGCGGCGGCATCGGTTCGCCCGAGCACCACAGCGAATCCCCGGAAGCCTACTTCGCCCACACCGCCGGGCTGCGTGTTTTCGCGCCGTCCAGCGTGCAGGACGCCTACACAATGCTGCGTCAGGCCATCGCCAGCGATGATCCGGTGATCTATTTCGAGCCCAAGCGCCGCTACCACGAAAAGGCTGAGGTCGAGCTGGCTACGCCGGAGAGCGACTCCTCGCCGAAGGCCAAGGTGCTGCGCGAAGGCGACGACGTCACTGTCGTGGGATACGGCCCGACCACCTACACGCTCATGGACGCGGCGCAGGCGGCGGAAGACGAAGGCGTCGGCCTGGAAGTCATCGACCTGCGCAGCCTGGACCCGCTGGATATCGACACCGTTGCCGAATCGGTAAAGCGCACCGGCAAGCTCGTGGTGGTGCACGAGGCCAGCCGCACCAGCGGGATGGGGGCCGAGATCTGCGCCCAGATCACCGAGAGCTGCTTCGACTACCTGGAGCACGCCCCGCTGCGGGTCACGGGCTTCGACGTCCCCTACCCGCCATCCCGGCTTGAAAGCCACCACCTGCCTGATCTCGACAGGGTGATGCATGCGGTCGACACCGTGATGCGCCACCACGAGGCAACCGAAGGAGCTGCCAAGTGATGACCGCCCAAACCTTCAAGCTGCCGGATCTCGGCGAAGGGCTGACCGAGTCCGAGGTGCTGAACTGGAAAATCAAGGTCGGCGAGCACGTCAGCCTGAACCAGATCATTGCCGAAGTGGAAACCGCCAAGGCAGTGGTTGAGCTTCCCTCGCCTTTCGCTGGCATCGTGCAGAAGCTGCATGCCGACGAGGGCCAGGTGGTTCCTGTGGGAGGCCCCTTGGTGACCTTCGACGACAAGCCTGTGGACCTGGACGGCAAGGGCGGTGCACAGCCAGGAGCTGAAGCCCCGGGGGAGAAGGAGGGCGCCGCCGAGCGGACTCCGACGCTGGTGGGCTACGGCGCTCCGGCGGCCAGCGGCAAGCGTCCGGCTCGCCGCGGCCGCGGCAAGACCGTTGCCGCCGAGGGGTCTGCTGCTGCAAGTGCTGCCGCGGTGCCCGAAGCGGCGCGGGCCACCGTGGCACGCAGCACGCCCCCGGTCCGCAAGCTTGCCCGAGACCACGGTATCGACATCGCCGAGGTGAGAGGCAGCGGGCCCGATGGCCTGGTGCTGCGCCGGGATATTGAAGCTCTGATCAGTTCTCCCGCGGCACCCGCTGTAGAATCGCGGCCTGTTGCGGGCGAGCCGGCTGCCGTGGATGGGCAGAGGCGGGTGAAGATCAGCGCCATGCGACGGGCCACCGCCAATGCCATGGTGCAGTCGGCATTCACGGCGCCGCATGCCACCGAGTTCTTGACGGTTGATGTCACGAAGTCGTTGGAACTGATCGACAAGCTCCGTGCCCGCCGCGAATTCAGGGACCTGAAACTGAACATCACGTCGCTGACGGCACTGGTGGTTTCACGCCTGCTGCTGAACTTCCCGAGCGTCAATGCGCGCTGGGACGGCGAGAACGATGAAATTATCCAATTCGCAGACGTGAATCTCGGTATGGCGGTCGCCAGTGACCGCGGACTGCTTGTCCCCGTGCTCAAACAGGCGCAGAATAAGCCACTAACATTGTTGGCCGCTGAATTGACCGAGCTCATCGACCATGCGCGGGCCGGCAGCCTGACGGCGTCCCAGCTGACCGGCGGTACTTTTTCAATAACTAACGTTGGGGTGTTCGGCGTCGATGCCGGTACGCCTATTCTGCCTCCGGGGCAGACAGGGATTCTCGCCTTAGGCAAAGTCAAGCCTAGGCCTTGGGAGTACCGAGGAGAAGTAGCACTACGGCATACTTCAACGCTGGCCTTGTCGTTCGACCACCGGGTCGTGGATGGCAAGGAAGCCAGCGAGTTACTTGCCGGTATCGGTGCGGTCCTTGAGGATCCCGGAATGATGAACTTTTTTCTTTGATTACGTCTAGCTTTTGACTTGTAATTATATTATAAGTTTGAGTGACTAAAAGATTATCAAGCACTACTTTCACGATTATTCATTGGTTGTTTCGCAATCTTTGATGTAATCTCATTCACTAAGTGCTATAGCTCACGCTATACCGCACGGCTCCGCGAATTGCGGAAGCAGCAACGAACTGTTGAGGAGAAGAAGGATGCGAATCTCGCACGCATCGAAGGCCGTAGCTCTGTCCGCGGCCCTGGCATTGACCCTGTCGGCATGTGGCGGCGGCTCGTCTGAAACCCCTGAGGGTAACGGCGACGCCCAGGCAGGCGACACTTCATACGTCGTTTCGGCAAACACCACCGAACCGCAGAACGGCCTGCTGCCGGCCAACACCAACGAAGTTGGTGGCGGCCGCGTCATGGATCTGATCTTCACCGGCCTGGTGAGCTACACCGCCGATGGCAAGACCCAGAATGAGCTGGCCGAGTCGATCGAAACCACCGACTCCCAGAACTACACCATCAAGATCAAGTCCGGCCAGACTTTCTCCGATGGCTCGCCAGTGACCGCTGCTTCGTTCGTGGACGCCTGGAACTTCGGCGCCGCTGCAAAGAACGCCCAGCTGAACTCCTACTTCTTCGAGTCCATCAAGGGCTACAAGGAAGTTAGCGCAGAGAACGCCAAGAAGGACACCATGGAGGGCCTGAAGGTCGTGGATGACACCACCTTCACCGTAGAGCTCTCGCAGCCTGAGTCCGACTTCCCGCTGCGACTTGGCTACACCGCCTTCTTCCCGCTTCCTGAAGCAGCGTTCGAGGATCCCAAGGCCTTCGGCGAAAAGCCGGTCGGCAACGGTCCATACACGCTGGCCGAGTGGAACCACGACGTCAACCTGAAGCTGGAAGTCAACGAGAAGTACGACGGTCCACGCAAGGCCCAGAACGGCGGAATCGACTTCAAGGTATACCAGTCGACTGACTCGGCATACCAGGATCTCATTTCCGGCAACTTGGATGTCCTGGATCAGGTTCCGCCAAGCCAGCTGGCTTCGTACCAGAGTGACTTGGGTGACCGTTCGGTCAACTCGCCTTACGCAGGCAACGCGACCATCACCATCCCGGGCTACCTGGATCACTTCAAGCAGGGCGAAGAAGGCAACCTGCGCCGTGCCGCTATCTCGCAGGCTATCGACCGCCAGCTGGTCATCGACAAGGTGTACCAGGGCGGCAAGGTCATTGCCAAGGACTTCACCGCACCGGTAATCGACGGTTACTCCGACAGCATTCCAGGCAGTGAAGTGCTGACTTTCAACGCCGAGGCCGCCAAGAAGGCCTGGGCCGACGCAGATGCCATTTCGAAGTGGGATGCAGATGCAGAACTGTCCATCGGCTACAACGTTGACGGCGCTGGCAACAAGGAATACGTCGAGGCTGTTGTCAACCAGCTGAAGAACAACCTGGGCATCAACGCCGTGGCCAAACCATACAGCTCCTTCAAGGAACTGCGTGAGCAGGTCACCGAGCGCAAGATGACCGGCGGCTTCCGTACCGGCTGGCAGGCCGACTACCCATCGCTGTACAACTTCCTCGGCGCCCTCTACGGCACCGGCGCAGGCTCCAACGATGGCGACTACTCGAACAAGGAGTTCGACGCCAAGCTGAAGGAAGGCTTGGCAGCGACCGATCCTGCTGCAGGTGCCGGGATCTTCAACCAGGCCCAGGAAATCCTGATGAAGGACCTGCCCGCCATCCCGCTGTGGTACCAGGCTGTTCAGGGCGGCTGGAGCGAAAACGTCTCCAACGTCGAATTCGGCTGGAACGGTGTCCCGCTGTACAACGAGATCGCCGGCAAGTAATTACGTTCAGCGTTTAGCCTGATCAAAGGCTTGAATAGCTGGGAACAACGTCAAGGGAGACCCGCAACAACTAGGGTCTCCCTTTGGCGTGTCTGTCCTGCCTCGCAAAAAAGTAACGTCGGATAATCTCCGACGGAAAGAGGAAAATAATGGCCAAGCGCCCTCTGGTGTCTCGAGGTGAGATGCAAGCATGTTAAGTTTTACCCTCAAGCGCATTGCGCAGCTGATTCCGGTATTCATCGGAGCTACGTTGCTGGTGTACTTCCTGGTTTTTGCGACTCCGGGTGACCCGATCGCGGCACTGTCCGGTGGCAAGCCGATGACGCCTGCGACCGAAGCAGCGCTTCGCGCACAATACAATCTTGACCAGCCATTCTGGATCCAGTACGGGCTCTACCTGAAGAATCTGGTGACCTTCGATCTCGGCATGTCCTTCTCTGGCCAGCCTGTGGCCGACCTGCTTGGACGGGCTTTCCCAGTGACCGCCCGTTTGGCGATCCTGGCATTGCTGATCGAAGGCGTTTTCGGCATCATCTTCGGCGTGATCGCCGGTATGCGCAAGGGCAAGTTCTTTGATTCGACCATTCTGGTTGCATCGCTGATCGTCATCGCGGTTCCGACCTTCGTGCTCGGCTTCGTACTGCAGTTCGTGATCGGTGTGAAGCTTGAATGGGCCAAACCCACTGTCTCCGGTGCCGGCACGTGGAGCGAGCTGATTCTCCCCGCCATGGTTCTGGGCTTGGTTTCGCTGGCCTACGTGATCCGCTTGACCCGTACCTCCGTGATCGAGAACAAGAGCGCGGACTATGTGCGTACCGCTACGGCCAAGGGATTGAGCCGCAACCGTGTGGTGCGTGTCCACGTCCTGCGCAACTCGCTGATTCCCGTGGTGACCTTCCTTGGTGCCGACCTCGGATCGCTCATGGGCGGCGCCATTGTGACCGAGGGTATCTTCAACGTCCCCGGTGTCGGAAACCTTTTGTACCGAGCGATCCTCAAGGGCGAGACGCCCACCGTCGTCGCCGTGGTCGGTGTCCTGGTGATCGTGTTCGTGATCGCCAACTTGATCGTGGATATGCTGTACGCCCTGCTTGACCCTAGGATCCGTTATGCCTGAGAACCAGAACTTCAATTCCGAGGCCGGCCTGCCCGTCAACCGCCGAGCTGGCAAGGTCTCCAAGTACAAGATCGAGCACTATGTGGCTCCGTTGGACGAGACACCTCTGCAGGCAGTCGACTCCGTCAAGGAGACGGGCAAGCCGCTGTCCATGTGGGCCGAGGCCTGGCGCTCGCTGCGCAAGCAGCCTTTGTTCATCATTTCCGCAATCCTGATTCTCGCTGTCATCATCGTTGCCGCGTTCCCTCAGTGGTTCACGTCGCAAGACCCCACGTATTGCGCGCTGGAAAATTCGAACGAGCCGGGGCGTGAAGGCCACATCATGGGCTTCAACCTCCAAGGATGCGACATCTACTCCCGCGTCATCTACGGCACGCGTGCGTCCCTCCTAGTCGGCATCTTCACGACCTTGATCGTAATCATCGTTGGCGGCACCATCGGTGCGCTGGCAGGCTTCTACGGAGGCTGGATCGACACCATCCTGGCTCGCTTGGGCGACATTTTCTTCGCCCTGCCGCTGATCCTCGGTGCAATCATCGTTATGCAGCTGCCTGCCTTCCGAGACAACAAGAGCGTCTGGACGGTGATCATCACGTTGGCCATCTTCGGCTGGCCGCAGCTGGCCCGCATCACCCGCGGTGCCGTCATCGAGGCGCGCAATGCGGACTTCGTCAAGGCTTCGCGCTCGCTGGGCCTGTCCAAGTTCAAGTCGTTGGTCAAGCACGTGCTGCCGAACTCGATCGCTCCGATCATCGTGGTTGCGACCGTGAATCTCGGTGTATACATCGTTGCCGAGGCAACCCTGTCCTTCCTGGGCGTTGGCTTGCCGCCGGATATCATGAGCTGGGGCAACGACATTGCCACCGCCCAGACCCAGCTTCGCAGCAATCCGATGATGCTGATGTGGCCAGCACTGTTCCTTTCAGTAACTGTCTTGAGCTTCATCATGCTCGGCGATGCAGTGCGCGACGCACTGGATCCCAAGGCCCGGAAGGGAGCCTAGCCCGTGAGCGAGAACGCAACTCCCAAGCCGCTGCTTGAAGTCAAGGATCTGGCGATCACCTTCTCCACTCCTGACGGACCGGTGCACGCGGTGCGCGACGCCAACTTCACCGTGATGCCCGGCGAAACCGTGGCCATCGTGGGCGAGTCCGGATCCGGCAAGTCGACGTCGGCACTGGCCGCCATCGGCCTGCTGGCCGGCAACGGCCGTGTGTCCGCAGGACAGATCCTGTTCGACGGCGAAGATATTGCCAACGCCAGCGAAAAGCGATTCGTTGAGCTGCGCGGCAACCACATCGGCATGGTTCCGCAGGACCCGATGTCGAACCTCAACCCGGTATGGAAGATCGGATTCCAGGTCAAGGAAACCCTGAAGGCCAACGGCTTGGCGGGGGACAATCCCAAGAAGCGTGTGGCCCAGGTGCTGGCCGACGCAGGGCTGCCCAACCCAGAGGCCCGCGCCAACCAGTACCCGCACGAGTTCTCCGGCGGCATGCGCCAGCGCGCGCTGATCGCCATCGGCCTCGCCTGCCGTCCTCGCCTGCTGATTGCCGACGAGCCGACCAGTGCGCTGGACGTGACGGTGCAGCAGCAGATCCTGGATCACTTGGATACCATGACCAGCGAGCTGGGCACCGCCGTGCTGCTGATCACCCACGACCTGGGCCTGGCCGCAGAGCGTGCCGAAAAGGTCGTCGTGATGTACAAGGGCCGCGTGGTCGAGTACGGGCCGGCGCTGGAGATCCTGCGCAACCCGAAGCACCCGTACACCCAGCGCCTGATCAACTCGGCGCCATCGCTCTCCGCTGCACGCGGCGACAAGCATGAGGCCATAGTCGAGGAGACCTCCCCGGCCAAGGCCGAGCCGCTGCTGTCCGTCAGCAACCTGACCAAGGTCTTCGACATCCGCAAGGGCTTCGGCAAGAAGGAAAAGTTCACCGCGGTGGACAACGTCTCCTTCGAGATTCCGAAGGGCACCACGACTGCAGTTGTGGGCGAATCGGGCTCCGGCAAGTCGACCATTGCGCAGATGGTGCTGAACCTGCTGGATTCGACCAGCGGCGAGATCACCTTCGACGGCCAGCAGATCGGCAACCTGAGCGAGAAGCAGCTGTTCAAGTACCGCCGCCGCGTCCAGCCGATCTTCCAGGATCCGTACGGCTCCCTGGATCCGATGTACTCGATCTACCGCACGATCGAGGAGCCGCTGCGCATTCACGGCATCGGAAACTCGGCCTCGCGCCAGAAGAAGGTCAAGGAGCTGCTTGACCAGGTCTCCATGCCTGCGGCAACTATGCACCGCTTCCCGAACGAGCTCTCCGGCGGCCAGCGCCAGCGCATCGCGATTGCGCGTGCCCTGGCCCTGCAGCCGGAAATGATCGTCTGCGACGAGGCGGTTTCCGCGCTGGACGTCCTGGTCCAGGCCCAGGTGCTGGAGCTCCTTGATGAGCTGCAGCGTGACATGGGGCTGACCTACCTGTTCATCACCCACGACCTTGCAGTCGTGCGCCAGATCGCGGACAACGTCTGCGTGATGGAACGCGGAAAGATCGTCGAGCAGGGTTCTGTCGACGATATTTTCGACGCGCCGAAGAGCGACTACACCCGTAATCTGCTGGCAGCCATCCCGGGGGCAACCCTGATCTAGCCCACGCTGAGCACGCCGAAGAGAACGCCGCAACCGATACCGGTTGCGGCGTTCTTTTCAGTCTTGAGGATATGCCTGCCTGTCTTGATGACGTGCCAGGACATCGATATTCAAGATTTGCTTGAGATTATTACGGGAATCATCCGGCGTTACCAAACTGTTATAAACGACTCCGGGGCAAGACTTGGGCTCAGCTGTGCATCTGGTTGATTTTTCCCAATCTGAAAGAAACCCTTGAAATCTTGCGGATGTGAGGCAACTCGCATTAACTCGCCGGTAACATGCGAAATCCTGCATTAACTTTTCGTGGCCTTCCCGTGACTATCTGAAGCGAGTCTTTCTATATCCAAGACCGGAAATTCCCGTTAGTCTATTGCTCATTGGATCGGGTGTGACTTGATCCACACTGATTCGGAAGTTTCAGAACTCGTATCAATCGAAGATCTCAAGGAGGCGAAATGCGGTTCCAACGCGTTTCGAAGGCAGTCGTCGTAGGCGCAGCGATGGCACTGGCGCTGTCTGCATGTGCCCCAGGCGGAAGCGAAACCAGCCCATCGGCCAGCGAATCCGCAGGCGGGGGCAACGCCGGCGCAGAGGCGACCACTACCGGTCTGGCGGACCTGGGCGACATCACGACCAAGGATGGAGCCATCAAGGTTTCCATCGGCGCCCCTGAATTCATCAGCTACAACGGCAACACGCCGCAGACCTACTCCACCTACAACTCCGGCATTACCGACCGGATGTTCGCGAGCTTCGTCTACTTCGGTACCGACGGGAAGATCTACCCGAACGAGGACCTGGGAAGCTTCGAGAAGATCAGCGACGACCCGCTGACCATCAAGTACACCATCGCAGACAACGCCAAGTGGTCCGATGGCACCGACATCACCACCGCCGACGCGGTACTCGCGTGGGCTACTCAGAACCTGAACCTGAATTCGGGATCAAAGGACAAGCCGCTGTTCAACTCGGTCTCCACCGACCTCGGCGATACCGTCCCGAAGGGCCCTCAGGGCGATCCTGCGGGCAAGGAGTTCACCGTTGAGTTCAAGGCCCCGGATCCGGACTGGCAGATCCAGACCTGGATGCTGCACCCGGCCCACGTCGTGGCCAAGAAGGGCGGCCTGAGCACCGAAGAGTTCGTCGCTGCCGTTCGCGATGGCGACTCCAAGAAGCTTGAGAAGGCCGCAAAGTTCTGGAACGAAGGCTGGACCACCAAGCCGGGCACCCTTCCTGACGAAGCAGACATTCCGGTTTCTGGCCCATACAAGCTCAGCTCGTGGAAGGCTGGCGAGTCAGTCACCCTGACCGCCAATGAGAACTACTACGGCACCCCGGCGGCAACCAAGGAACTGAACTTCCGCTTCCTTGCCGATTCCGGCATGGTCCAGGCACTGCAGAACAAGGACCTCGACGTCATTGGCCCACAGCCGACCGTCGATACCCTGGAACAGCTCAAGGGGCTGGGCAGCGCCGTCAACATCCAGCAGGGTGACACCCTGACCTGGGAGCACCTGGACTTCAACTTCGTCAAGGGCAACACGATGACCAATCTGGAGCTGCGCAAGGCCTTCGCCATGTGCGTTCCGCGCCAGGAAATCGTCGACAACCTGATCAAGCCGCTGAACCCTGAGGCTCAGGTCATGAACCTGCGCGAAGTCTTCCCGTTCCAGGAGAACTACGCGGACACCGTGGCAGCAGCCTATGACGGACGCTACGACCAGGTCGACATCGAGGGTGCCAAGAAGATCCTCGAGGAACAGGACGCAGTCGGCACCAAGGTGCGCATCGGCTACTCGGCGCCGAACGAACGCCGCACCAACGAGGTCGCGCAGATCAAGTCCTCGTGCGACAAGGCGGGCTTCGAGATCGTGGATGCAGGCGACCCGAAGTTCTTCGCACCGGGCGGAACCCAGGAGCGCGGCGACTACGAGGTAGCACTGTTCGCGTGGGCCGGTTCGGGCCAGATCACATCCGGCCAGAACATCTACGCGACAGGCAAGCCGCAGAACTACGGCAAGTACTCGAATGCTGAGGTCGACGCCGCGTGGGAGACCCTGGCCACCTCGCTGGACCCGGCAGTCCACGCGGAGCAGACCAAGAAGATCGAGAAGCTGCTGTGGGATGACCTGTTCGGCATCCCGATGTTCGCCCACCCGGGTCTGAGCGCCTCGGGCGCAGACATCCAGAATGTCCGCCACACGGCAACCCAGAACGGCATCGTCTGGAACGCCGAGCAGTGGATGCGTGCTGAGTAGGCCTTGGGCCTAGACAAACGCATACACCAGCTGTGAGCGCCCGCGGGGCCCGATCATCATCGGGCCCCGCGTCGTGTCCGGCTCCAACATCGCGGAGGCGGGAGCGCCACAAGGCGAGAAGAAAGAGGACGTTAGTACCGTGTTGAAATTCATCCTGAAGAGACTGGGGTCGGCCGCCGGCGTGCTGTTAGCCGCATCGCTGCTGCTCTATATCCTGGTCATTAATTCCGGCGACCCGCTCGGCGATCTGCGTGAAAGCAACGCGGAAAACCGCGAGTACCTGATGCAGCAGCGCACCGAATACATGAACCTGGAACAGCCCTGGTACCTGCGGTACCTGACCTGGCTGACCGGTGTTTCCAAGTGCTTCGTGGGCGCCTGCGACCTGGGCCGCAATATCAACGGCATCGAGGTCACGGACCTGCTGGCCAACGCCGCATCATCAACCCTGCGACTGGTGCTGCTGGCAACAGTCATCGCAGCCATCCTGGGCATCGCCATCGGCGTGCTGACCGCCGTGCGCCAGTACTCGGGTCTCGACTACCTCGTCACCTTCCTGACCTTCCTGTTCTTCTCCCTGCCGGTGTTCTGGGCCGCGGTGCTGCTCAAGGAATACATGGCCATCGGCTACAACAACTGGCTGGAGAACCCCCAGATCTCACTGGGCACCAGCATCCTGATCGGCGTGGTCGCAGGTCTGGTCCTGCAGATGCTGCTGGCCGGTTCGCTCAAGCGCCGCGGCATCACCTTCCTGGCCACTGCCATCTTCGTGCCGCTGCTGCTGCAGTACAGCGTGTGGCTGAACTTCTACCGTTTCCCGCAGATGGGACCGGCAGTCATCATCGTGCTGACGGTGCTGCTGGCGCTGTCCGCCACCGCCATGAGCGTCGGGCTCAAGGAAAAGCGCGTGCTGTACCCGGCCTTGATCACCGCGGTGCTAGTGCTGGGCATGTACTACGCGACCTTCTGGCTCCTGGCGGAACCGAACGGATGGCTGCTGCTGGGCGGTGCCATCCTGGCCGTGGTCATTCCGGGCCTGATCGGCAAGCTCATGGGGGGCCGCCTGTCCAAGGCCGCCATGGGCGTTTCGGTGACCGTCGGCCTGGTCGGCGCCGGCCTAACCGTGCTGGACCACATCTTCCGCGCGTGGCCTGGCTTCCTGGACCTCAAGGGACGCCCCATCGCAACCATCGGTTCCTCCACCGCGAACCTTGAAGGCGGCTTCTGGGACCATTTCCTGGACAACGCCACCCAGCTGCTGCTGCCAACCATCGTGCTGGCCATCATCTCGCTGGCAAGCTACTCGCGCTACACCCGCTCATCGATGCTGGAAGTGCAGCAGCAGGACTACATCCGCACCGCACGCTCCAAAGGCTTGAGCGAACGCACCGTGATCTTCCGCCATGCATTCCGCAACGCGCTGATCCCGATCGCCACCATCGCGGCCTTCGACTTCGCCGGCCTGATCGGCGGCGCTGTGGTAACCGAGACGGTGTTCGGCTGGAAGGGCATGGGAGACCTGTTCAATACCGGGCTGCATGCGGTGGACCCCGCACCGGTCATGGCATTCTTCCTGGTCACCGGCACCGCAGCGGTGCTGTTCAACCTCCTGGCAGACATTGTGTACGCGATTCTCGATCCGCGGATCCGGGTCTAGGAAACTAAGGACATTCGATGAGTAACACAAACGACAAGATGCCAGGGAACCTGACATCCATTGCAGAGGTCGAAGACGCCAAACTCGCTGTCTCGACCGAAACTTCCAAGAGCCAGTCGCGGATCGTCCTGGAACGCTTCCTGCGCCACAAGCCGGCCATGATTTCCGCGATCGTCCTCGTGCTGATCACTTTGCTGGCATTCACCTCGATCGGCTACGGGCCGATTCCCGGCTGGTGGAAACAGAGCTACCTCGACGCCGGCGCCGTGGTCAACGGCGGCAAGCCCACCTTGTCGCTGCTGCCCACCTGGCTCGGCGGCTCGGGCATCCAGATCGGCGAGCACCCCTTCGGCCAGGACTCCATCGGCAAGGACTACTTCGCCCTGGTCATGAACGGGACGCAGAAGTCCATCATCATCGGCGTGGTCGTCGGGCTGGTGGCCACCGCGATCGGCGCAGTCGTCGGCGCGCTGGCCGGATATTTCCGCGGCTGGATCGACGAGGCGCTGATGCGCATCACCGACCTGTTCATCGTCATCCCGCTGCTGGTGCTGGCCGCGGTCTTGGGCCAGATCGCCGGGCGCGGATCCAGCTCGATCATCCTGCTGGCGCTCATGCTGGGACTGGTGTCCTGGACCGGCATGGCGCGCTTGGTGCGCGGCGACATCCTGTCGCTGCGTGAACGCGAATTCGTCTCCGCGGCCCAGGCCATGGGCTCCAAGACCTCGCGGGTGATTTTCAAGCACCTGCTGCCCAACACCATCGGCGTGATCGTGGTGAACTCGACCTTCCTGATCGCCGGGGCGATCCTGCTGGAATCCTCGCTGTCCTTCCTGGGCTTCGGGGTCCAGCCTCCGGAATCCTCGCTGGGCCTGCTGATCAGCCAGTACCAGAACGCGTTCACCACCCGGCCGTGGCTGTTCTGGTGGCCGGGCATGACCATCGTGGCCATCGCCCTGTCGGTGAACTTCCTGGGCGACGGCCTGCGAGATGCCTTCGACCCACGCCACAGTGGCAAGCGCCGCCGCCGCGCGGGCCTGTTTGCCATGCCAACCCGCAAGGAGAAGCCATGAGCCACGCCGCACCAACCAATGACTCTGCCGGGGGCTACGCGCTGAGCTTCAACAACCTGCAGGTCACGTTCGAGACCGCGGGCCCCGACGTGCACGCGGTCAAGGGGCTGTCGCTGGCAGTGAAGCCCGGCGAAGTGGTCGCGCTGGTCGGCGAGTCCGGCTCCGGCAAGTCGGTGACCTCCACCGCCGCCATGGGCCTGCTGCCTGAGAACGCTAACGTCTCGGGCGTGGCCAAGGTGGGCAACGTGAACGTGGTGGGCCTGGAAGCCGGGAAGATGCGCAAGATGCGCGCCACCGACATCGCCATGGTCTTCCAGGAGCCGATGACCGCGCTGAATCCGGTGCTGACCATCGAGCGCCAGCTGACCGAGGCGCTGGAACTGCACGGCATCGCCTACGGCAAGGAAGCCACCGCCCGCGCCGTGGAGCTGCTGACCCTGGTCGGCATTCCCGACCCGGCCAAGCGCATCAAGCAGTACCCGCACCAGTTCTCCGGCGGCCAGCGTCAGCGCATCGTGATTGCCATGGCGATCTCCTGCGACCCGAAGGTCATCATCGCCGACGAGCCGACCACCGCGCTGGACGTGACGGTGCAAGCCGAGATCCTCGACCTTTTGCGTGAGCTCAAGGACCGGCTGAACACCGGCATCCTGCTGATCACCCACAACATGGGTGTAGTGGCGGACATGGCGGACCAGGTGGCCGTGATGTTCCAGGGCAATCTGGTGGAGACCGGCACCGTGGAGCAGGTGATGCTGCATCCGCAGCACGAGTACACCCAGCGCCTGCTGTCGGCGGTGCCGAAGCTTTCGCCGGTGGTGATCGACGCGAACGCCGCCCACGCCGAGCAGACCGCCTCCGCGGGCCGCGAGCTGGTGCTTGAAGCCAAGGACCTGGTGCTGGAATACGACATGCGCGGCACCAAGTTCAGGGCCGTTCAGGGCGTAAGCTTCGACGTGGCCAAGGGCGAGGTGCTGGGCATCGTGGGCGAGTCCGGATCCGGCAAATCGACCGTAGCCAAGGCGGTGATCGGCCTGCTTCCGGTCGCCGAAGGCACGCTCTCGGTGCAGGGGCACAACCTGCCCAAGCTGTCGCCGCGCGAAGCGCGCAAGGTGCGCAAGTCGATCGGCGTGATCTTCCAAGATCCCGCCGCCTCGCTGAACCCGAGGTTCCCGATCGGCGAATGCATCACGGAGCCGATGGTGGTGCACAAGGAGGGCACCAAGGCCAGCCGCATCCAGCGCGCCATGGAGCTGCTGGACGCGGTGAAGCTGCCGCGCAGCGTGGTCAACCGCTATCCGCACGAGCTCTCCGGCGGCCAGCGCCAGCGTGTGTGCATCGCCCGCGCGCTGACGATGAACCCGGAACTGCTGATTGCCGACGAGCCCACCAGCGCGCTGGATGTCTCGGTGCAGGCGGTGGTGCTGGAAATGCTCCAGGACCTGCAGCGGGACTTCAACTTCGCCTGCCTGTTCGTCAGCCACGACCTGGCAGTGGTGGACATGCTCGCCGACTACGTGGTGGTCATGCAGTCAGGCCGTGCGGTGGAGCAGGGCAAGGTCAAGACCGTGCTGCACGCCCCGCAGCACGACTACACCCGTCGCCTGCTGGCGGCCGCTCCGGTGCCGGATCCTCATGAGCAGGCGGTCCGCCGCGAGGCCTGGCGGACGCTGAACGCCACCAGGTAGCGCCGGCCGGGGCACGGCGATTCGCCCCGACAATGCACTGAGCCGGTTCCCGCAAAGGGAACCGGCTCAGTGCATCAATGCTTGGCGCCGCTAGTCCAGCTGCATGACGTTCTCGGTGACGACTTCTGCGCGGGCGTTGGAGAAGATCTGCTCGGTGCCCACGGTCTTGAAGCCGCGGCGCTCAAGGACCTTGATGGAGCCGAGGTTGTCCTGCACCACGTGGGCCATCAACGGGCGCTTGGTGAACTCGGCCAGGAACGCATCCACCGCGCTGGTGGTGATGCCCTTGCCCCAGAACTTGGTGGAGGTCCAGAAGTTGATCTCGGGGGCTTCGCCGTCGAAGACCAGGATCGAGCCGGCGACTTCGCCTTCGTGCTCGATGGTGCGCACCAGCACCGTGGGATCGTTCAGGATCTGGTTCCAGTGGTGGTCGAACACCGAACGATCAGCAGGATTGCGCGCCTGGTAAGCGGCCATCAGATTCGCTTCTGGTTCCTGCTGGTGAGCGAAGAATGCGTCCAAGTCGGAAGCGCGGACCTCACGTAGCTGCACGGCAAAGGCCTTTCGATCGGGTGGGAAGCGTGCCGGTTGGCAGGCTTCAAAGAGCAAGGGCTTAGAACTAGGTTACCGGTGAAGTCAGCGCCGCAAGCGCCATATTGGACAGCAGCGGCTTTAATCCCGACTTTTTGGTGCGCGGATTGTGCGCCGAATGCGCGGTGGAGTTCAGCAGGCCGAACACCGCGTGCGCGCGGAAGCGGTGCGACTGCGCCGAGTCCCTGGGATGCAGCTTGGCCAGCTGCGCGGTCCACAGCGCGATATAGGAGTTCTGCAGCTTGCGCACCAGCGCCAGCTCGGCCTTGGGCAGCGATTTCAGGTCCCGGTCCTGCACCTGCAGGATGTCGGGGCGCGAGAGCGAAAAATCGGTGTGGAAATCCACCAGCCGGGAGAGCACCTCGATCGGCTCGCCGCCGGCCTCGGCCGCGGCCTGCCCGCCGTCGTGGATGTCCTTGGACATGTCCACCAGCAGGGCGATGAGCACCGCCTGCTTGCCGGCGAAGTGGCGGTAGACCGCCGGGCCCGAGATGCCGCACGCGGCGCCCAGGTCTTCCAGCGACACCCCGGCGTAGCCGTGCTGGGCGAACAGGCGGGTTGCCTCGCGCAGCAGCGCCTCTCGGCGTTCGGCCTTGGCGCGCTCGCGGTCCGTTGGCTCATGCAGCGGCTGGTACCTTGCCACAGGCATCATCTCCTTGCGAATGCCGACCCCGACTATGGACAACTATGATGCCTGCCACTAGTGTCAAAAATGTGGCTGATACTAAAAAATATCGGCGATCAGTTAACGAATATTAACCATACGCGCCTTGGGTGTGAGCGGCCAAGTAATGCTGGCCTCAGGGCGACACGACCCGTCATCCGGTGCCGGCACACCGCGCAGCTGGATGGGGAACCCCGATGGAGAGAGAGCCCCATGCTTGATCTGGAACTCGATGAGCAATACCAGGACCTGGTAAACCTCGTTCGCGACTTCGCCCAACAGGTCGTGGCCCCGCAGAGCGCGGCCAACGACGCCAACAAGACCTTCCCCTATGACATTGTGAAGCAGATGGGTGAACTGGGCTTGTTCGGGCTGCCGATTTCCGAGGAATACGGCGGCTCGGGCGGCGACTACTTCCACCTGGCCCTCGCGCTGGAGGAACTGGGCAAGGTGGACCAGTCGGTGGCCATCACCCTGGAAGCCGGGGTGTCGCTGGGCGCCATGCCGCTGTACCGCTTCGGCAGCCAGGAGCAGAAGCTGACCTGGCTTCCGGAACTGGCGGCCGGGGAAAAGCTGGCCGGCTTCGGGCTGACCGAGCCCGGGGCGGGATCCGATGCCTCGGCGGCGCTGACCCGCGCCCGGCTCGAGGGCGGCGAATGGGTGATCGACGGGGGCAAGGAATTCATCACGAACTCCGGTACGGATATCACCTCCCTGGTCACGGTCACCGCGGTGACCGGCATGGACGAATCCACCGGAGAGAAGCAGATCTCGGCTATTATCGTCCCCTCGGGCACCCAGGGGTTCACCGTCGCTCCCGCCTATGACAAGGTCGGCTGGAGGGCCAGCGACACCCATGCGCTGCACTTCGACGGCGCCCGGGTGCCGCAGGAGAACCTGCTCGGCGAGCAGGGGCGCGGCTATTCCTACTTCCTGGAGATCCTCGACGAGGGGCGCATCGCCATCGCCGCCCTGGCCACGGGCGCAGCCCAGGGATGCCTGGACGAGGCGGTGGCCTATGCCAAGACCCGCACGACCTTCGGCACCCCGATCGGCAAGAACCAGGGAATCTCGTTCATGCTGGCCCGCATGGCCACCCGGGTGCATCTGGCGCGCCTGGCCTACTACGCGGCGGCGGCGAAGATGCTGGCGGGCAAGGACTTCAAGGTGGAGGCCGCGCACGCCAAGCTGGTGGGCAGCGAGGCGGCCATGGACAACGCCCGGGACGCCACCCAGATTTTCGGCGGCTACGGTTTCATGAACGAATCCCTGGTGGCCAGGCACTACCGGGACTCCAAGATCCTTGAAATCGGGGAGGGAACCACCCAGGTGCAGCAGCTGCTGATTGCCCGCAGCCTGGGGCTGTGAGCGCCGGCGCGGAGGCGGCGCTCTTTGGGACCTCACAGTTAGAAGAACCATAATGGATGGGTGAGCACCAAAGATTTTTCTCCCGAACCAGGGCGGCCGCGCCGCGTCACGTTGATCGGTTCCACCGGGTCCATCGGCACCCAGGGGCTGGATGTCATCGACAACGCGCCGGAGCAGTTCAGCGTTGCCGCGCTCAGCGGCGGCTACAACCTGGAGCTGCTGGCGCGCCAGGCGGTGAAGTTCCGCCCTGCCGTGGTGGGCAGCGCCGTGGATTCCACGCAGGAGCTCGCCGACGCGATCGCCGCGGCCGCGCATCAGGCCTCGGTGCACGGCTACGCGCCCGAGCTGTTCGCCGGCCCGCAGGCCGCCACCGAGGTCGCCGGGTTCGCGGACGCCGACGTGGTGCTCAACGGCATCACCGGCGCTATCGGCCTGGAGCCGACCATCGCCGCGCTGAAGGCAGGGCACCTGCTGGCGCTGGCCAACAAGGAATCATTGATCATCGGAGGCCAGGTGGTCAAGCAGTTCGCCGCACCGGGGCAGATCGCCCCGGTCGACTCCGAGCACTCGGCCCTGGCCCAGGCGCTGCGCTCGGGCACCCCTGACGAGGTGGCCAAGCTCATCGTCACCGCTTCCGGCGGGCCGTTCTTCGGCTACAGCTACGACCAGCTTCGCGATGTCAACCCGCAGCAGGCCATGGCCCACCCGACCTGGGACATGGGCCGCGTGGTGACCACCAACTCAGCCACCATGGTCAACAAGGCACTGGAAGTCATCGAAGCGCACCTGCTCTTCGACGTGCCGCTGGACCGGATCGAGCCGGTGGTGCACCGCCAGTCGATCATCCACTCCATGGTCGAGTTCATCGACGGGTCGGTCATCGCCCAGGCCTCGCCCCCGGATATGCGCCTTCCCATCGCGCTGGGCATCAACTGGCCGCACCGTGTGGCCGGCGCCGCCACAGCCTGCGACTTCTCCACCGCCTCCAGCTGGACCTTCGACCCGCTGGACGAGTCGGTGTTCACCGCGGTGAAGCTCGCCAAGCAGGCCGCCGCGGCCTCCGGAACCCACATGGCCGTGTACAACGCCGCGAACGAGGTCGCGGTGGATGCATTCCACGACGGGAAGATCCGCTTCACCGACATCGTGGAGACCATCGAGCGCGCGCTGGATGACTACACCCCGGTCAACGCGGAGCCCAGCGTGGAAGTGGTGCTCGAGACCGACAAGTGGGCTCGCGCCCGCGCGTCGAAGATCCTGGGGGCTGGCGCATGAGCACCGTGCTGTTCATCCTCGGAGTGGTCTTCATGGTGCTGGCCATCGGAGTCTCCATCGCGTTGCACGAGGTCGGGCACCTGGTGCCGGCCAAGCTGTTCGGGCTGCGGGTGCCGCAGTACATGATCGGCTTCGGCAAGACCCTGTTCTCCTTCAAGCGCGGGGAAACCCAGTATGGCATCAAGATGCTGCCGCTGGGCGGCTACATCTCCATGGTCGGCATGTACCCGCCGCGCCCGGCCGCCGAAGGCGAGGCGGGGGCGCCGCGGAAGAAGCCGAACCTGTTCCAACGCGTGTTCGGCCAGATGGTCGATGACGCGCGCTCGCAGGCCAACGAGAACGTCAAGCCCGAAGACGAAGGCCGGATGTTCTACCAGCTGCCCACCTACAAGCGGATCATCATCATGCTCGGCGGACCGTTCATGAACCTGGTGATCGGCTTCGTGCTGATCGGCATCGTGCTCACCAGCTTCGGCATCGCCACCACCACGACCACGGTTTCCGAGGTCTACAAGTGCATCGCCACCGCGGAGAACGCCGACCAGACCGAATGCTCGGCCTCGGACCCGGCCGCTCCCGCCTACGAGGCGGGGCTGCTGCCCGGCGACACCATCACCTCGGTGAACGGCATTGCCGTGGCGCAGGGGGAGTGGAACAAGCTCACCGACGTCATCCGCGAGAACCCGGGCCAGCCGGTGTCCCTGGAGTACACCCGCGACGGCACCAGCCGCAGCACCACGATGACCCCCTACCTGACCGACCGCCCCGTCACCGACGTCAACGGCTACCCGGTGAAGGGCGCGGACGGCGAATACGAAATGGCCAAGGTCGGCTTCGTGGGCATGAGCTCCACCGTGGAGAACCTGCCCCAGCCACTGCGCGAGGTGCCCGGCGTGGTGGGCACCCAGCTGGCCAACATCGGCAACGTGATCCTGCACCTGCCGCAGCGCATGGGCGATGTCGCCCGGGCGGCCTTCGGCAGCGAGGAGCGGGACCCGAACGGCCCGGTGTCCATCGTGGGGGTCGGGCGGATCGCCGGGGAAATCAGCGCGGAAGACTCGATCTCCGTGGGGGACAAGTTCGCCACGCTGCTCTCGCTGGCCGGCGGGCTGAACCTCGCGCTGTTCGCATTCAACCTGATCCCGCTGCTGCCGCTGGACGGCGGCCACGTGGTCGGCGCGCTCTACGACGGAATGAAGCGCACCGTCGCCCGAATCTTCAACATCAAGAACGTCAAGCCGGTGGACACCATCAAGATGCTGCCGCTGACCTATGTGGTGGTCGTGGCCATGCTGGCGATGGGCGGCCTCTTAATATACGCGGACATCTTCAAGCCGATTCAGTTGTTCTAGGCGCAAGGATTTAAGCTGAACCCATGACTGTTTTTGCTGTTGAATACGTATACGCCGAGAACTCCGCGCAGCTGCGCAACGAGCACCGCCCGGCCCACCGGGAGTTCCTCGGAGGTTTTGTGGGCGACGGACCGGTGCAGCTGCTGGCTTCAGGCCCGACGCCGGTCAACGACGGCGCCTTGCTGATCCTGGCCGCGCAGTCTGAGGCAGCGCTCGTCGAGGTGCTGGAGCAGGACCCGTTCAGCACCACCGGTGCCCTGGCGCAGCGCATCATCACCGAGTGGAACCCGGTGACCGGCCTGCTCAAGGACTTCGCTTCCTAGAAGCCGCCATTCCACGCCCGCCCGGCGCCTGCACTGCGCAGCTTGCGCAGCGGGCGCCGGCCTGCGTTTGCCCGTGGGAGACTGGGGAGATGGACCTGCACATTTCCCGTTCGCTGGTGATCCCGGCCGCCGAGCTGTCCTGGCACTTCAGCCGCTCTTCCGGGCCCGGCGGCCAGCACGTGAATACCTCGGACAGCCGGGTGGAACTGTCGTGGTCCATCGCCGGGTCCAGGGCGCTCTCGCCCTGGCAGCGGCAGCGGCTGCTGGACAAGCTGTCCTCCCGGCTGACCGGCGGGATGCTCGTGGTCGCCTCGGCCCAGGAACGTTCGCAGTGGCGCAACCGGCAGAATGCCCAGCAGAAGCTGGCCGAGCTGGTGGCCGCCGCGTTGCGGCCCGACCCGCCGCAGCGCCGGGCCACCAAACCCACCAGGGGTTCCCAGCGCCGCCGGCTGGAGACCAAGTCGAATCGCTCAGCGACCAAGCAGCTGCGCCGCCGACCGCCTATGGACTAGAGGCGGCATCCTCCGCCAGTGAGCCAGATCACCGGAAATCGGGGAATGGATCCGGGTTGCCTGCGGGTTGAATGTAGATGAAGCGTCAGCTTTCTAACTTTCCCCTTCTTTAGGAGTATTGCCCATGGCAACCAAAGTCCTCACTCTCGTAGGTTCCCTGCGCAGCGGCTCGACCAATCAGCAGTTGGCCGAAGCCACTGTCGTCAACGCCCCGGAAGGCGTCGAGGTCGAACTGTTCGCAGGACTGGAGAACATCCCCTTCTACAACGAGGACAAGGACGTGGCAGGCAGCGTCCCCGCCGCGGCGCAGGCACTGCGCGATGCAGCCACCGCAGCCGACGCGCTGATGCTGGTCACCCCCGAGTACAACGGCACCATGCCGGCCGTCCTGAAGAACGCCATCGACTGGCTGTCCCGTCCGTTCGGCGCCGGCGCCGTCAAGGACATGCCATCAGTGGTCGTGGGCACCGCCTTTGGGCAGTACGGCGGCGTGTGGGCACAGGACGAAGCTCGCAAGGCCCTGGGCATCGCCGGAGCCAAGGTCTTGGAAGACGTCAAGATGGCCATCCCGAACTCGGTGGTCCGCTTCGCCGAGCTGAACCCGAAGGACGACGCCGAGGTCGTCGAGCAGGTCGCCGGCGTGCTGAACAGCGTCAAGGCCGTCGCCGAAGCCAACTAGGTTTCTGCCCCGCCGCAGCGGATTCCCGCGCGGCAAACAAGTAGAAAGGCCACGGTTCTTCCGTGGCCTTTCTCGCATAGACCACCGCTTTGAACGAGTCGGTGACATACTTGGGTAGAGAGTATTACCCACAATCCATTCGGAGGCATCCATTGACTTCGGTCAGCCTAGGCATGCCGGCAGCCCCACCGCCGGTTCTCGCTCCACGTCGTAAGACCCGCCAGATTCAAGTCGGGTCGGTTGGCGTGGGGTCTGACTCGCCGATTTCGGTTCAGTCGATGACCACCACCAAGACCCACGACATCAACGCCACCTTGCAGCAGATTGCCGAGCTGACCGCTTCGGGCTGCGATATCGTGCGTGTCGCCTGCCCGACGGACAAGGACGCCGAAGCGCTGAAGATCATTGCGATGAAGTCGCAGATCCCGGTGATCGCCGACATCCACTTCCAGCCAAAGTACGTCTACGCGGCCATCGAGGCCGGGTGCGGCGCCGTGCGCGTGAACCCGGGCAACATCCGACAGTTCGACGACCAGGTCAAGGAGATCGCCCAGGCCGCCAAGGACCACGGCACCTCGATCCGCATCGGCGTCAACGCCGGCTCGCTGGATCGCCGCCTGCTGGCCAAGTACGGCAAGGCAACCCCGGAGGCACTGGTCGAATCCGCCATCTGGGAAGCCTCGCTGTTCGAGGAGCATGGATTCCACGACTTCAAGATCTCGGTCAAGCACAACGACCCGGTGGTCATGGTCCGCGCCTACGAACTGCTGGCAGAAAGCGGCGACTGGCCGCTGCACCTGGGCGTCACCGAGGCCGGACCAGCCTTCCAGGGCACCATCAAGTCCGCGACGGCTTTCGGTGCGCTGCTGTCCAAGGGCATCGGCGACACCATCCGCGTCTCGCTCTCGGCCCCGCCGGTCGAGGAAGTCAAGGTCGGCAACCAGATCCTCGAATCCCTGAACCTGCGCCCGCGCAAGCTGGAAATCGTTTCCTGCCCGTCGTGCGGCCGCGCCCAGGTCGACGTCTACACCCTGGCCGACGAAGTGACCGCCGGGCTTGAAGGCATGACTGTTCCGCTGCGCGTGGCCGTGATGGGCTGCGTCGTCAATGGTCCGGGCGAAGCCCGCGATGCAGACCTTGGCGTAGCCTCCGGCAACGGCAAGGGCCAGATCTTCGTCAAGGGCGAGGTCATCAAGACCGTGCCCGAGGACCAGATCGTGGAAACCCTGATTGCAGAAGCCAACCGCTTGGCCGAGGAAATGGACTTGGGCGATGACGAGAATCCTGCCGCGGGTTCTCCAGTGGTCTCCGTCAGCTAGATCTGGCCGACGAGTCGACGAGGGACAACCGCGCATCTTGGGCCGCAGGGACACTGCGGCCCTCATCGAGCTGCTCGACCGTGACCCCGTGGCCAACATCTTCACCAGGTCCCAAGTGGAATTGCACCGCTCGGCAGTGCCGGACGGGTTCGCCCACGTGCTGGGGGTCGACGGTGAAGAAGGCCTGCTGTCCGCATGCTGGGTGGGCGCCAACATGGCGCCCACCGCCATGCCGGACGATCACGCCCACGAATACGCGCTGATGGCGCTGGCCACGCGCCAGCGCTTCGCCTCCATCTTCGGTCCGGCATCCACCGTGCTTGCCATGCACGAGGTGCTTCAGGACGGGCCGCAGCCGATATTCGACGTGCGCCGCAACCAGCCGCTGATGGAGATCCGCACCAACCCCGAAGGCATCCAGCGCCGTCGTCTGCGCGTGGCCCAGCCCGCGGAGTTCGACAAGGTCCTGCCTGCCAGCGCAGCCATGTTCGAAGAGGAACTCGGGTATTCGCCGCTGGAAAACGGCGGCAGCTTCTACCGGGGCCGCGTTCGCCAACTCATCCGCCAGGGCCACACCCTGATTGACACGGACGAGATGGGGCACATCGTTTTCAAGGCCGACCTGGGAACCGTCACCGAACAGGTCGCGCAGATCCAAGGCGTCTGGATCAACCCGATGTACCGGGGCCACTCGCTGGCCGCGGGGTATATGGCATCGACCGTTGACTACGCCCTTCAGCAAGCGCCGATCGTCAGCCTGTACGTCAACGACTTCAACGAGGCGGCGGTACGCACCTACCTGAAGGTCGGTTTCACCCAGGTTGGAACCTTCGCAACGGTCTTGTTCTAGGCCGAACCGGGAACGGGGCCGGCATCCGGCATCCCGCACTTGCCCCGGTCCATCCCATAGACTCGATTGCAGTCTCTGTAAACGACGGGAAGTGAAGTGCTGGCGCATCGACCACAAATTCTGCGGGCGGCATCCCTGGCCGTCGTCGCGTTCGTGATGGCCTCCTGCAGCGCCCCGGCGCCGTCGGACACCAATGATTCACTGGGCCCTGCCATTGAACGCAACGCCCAGCAGCTGGAAGAGGCGCTCAACCAGTTCGCCGGCGACCAGCCGGGGGCCACGGTGATCACCGACGCCCAGCTGCGCTCGATGATTCCCAAGGCGCAGCAATGGCTTGAAGACGTGGAGGTGAACCCCAGCAAATGCGGAATCACCTTCGCCGCCCCCATCGCCGAGCAGCTGCAGAATTCAGTGATGGGCGCCGTCGAAGCGGGGGACCGGCTGATCACCGTCGCCGTGTACCCTGATTCCGAAACCCTCAAATCCCAGTGGGACGCGCAGGCGGCAGCCAGCGCGGACTGCTCTCGTTACTCGGTCAAGGTCGATGGCGAATCCCGCGCCTTCCATCTGGCCAAGCAATCGGTCCAGAGCACAGCGAAACTCACCGAGGGGTACGTTGTCACCGGCAGCGACGGCAAGAAGACCTCCCAGCAGCTGGTAGTCCGCGCCGCCACCGCGAATATCCTGCTGGGCGTCCAGCAGGATACCAACGGGGCCACGATGCCGGAACATCTGGCAGCCGCTGCCGAAACCGTAGACAAGCTCATCGAGCAGCTGAACTGACGCAGAGCTGAAATCCGTCCCCGACACCAAAACATAAGGAAAATACTTCATGTCACATCGGTTCCTCTGGTTCCTTCCCCTGGCCGCAGCGCTTGCCTTGACCGGTTGTTCATCCGCAGGCCAGACGCAGCCGGAACCAGAGCAGGCCCAGACCCAGTCGCAGGACGGGTACCTGGATGCAGGGCAGGTTGAAACGGTGGTCAGGACCCTGTTGGGGGAGGATCCCTCGCTGACGGTCGTCGGAAACGAGACCATGCAACAGCAGCTTCAAATGGCCAAGGGCATGGGCTCGACCTCCGGAATCAACCCGGAAAAATGCGCCAAGCAGATGGAAAAATACACCGTCACCGACCTGACCGCGTCGGTCTCCGCCACCGGAAGCGTCACGGCTGAAAGCCTGGGCAAGGTGGTCCAGGTCTTCTCCATTACGGATGAAGCGACACGCAAGAAAATTTCCGATGCGCTTACGCTGGATGACATTTCCGGCTGCGAAAAAGTGACAGTGGAACAAAGCGGCGAAAAGCTGAGCGCCGATCGGCAGATCCTGCCCTTGAAGGTCGACGCCGACCAGTCGCTGACGATGTCCACCCAGATGGACGTCGGAGGTGGACAAAAAATGAGTTCAGTAGTTGTGCAGGCATTGAAGGGCAACAACTTCGTCATCGTCACTTTCCAGACCGGGCTCGCCGAGTCGGCAACGATGTCCGCAGAAGCTGTCGAATTGATTAACAAGGCCTTCGCTGAGATAGAAACGCTCAGCTAAGCGGTAAAAATGTTTTATTTCTAGTTGGTTTTGAAATAGAGTTGTGTCCATCACCACCAAATGTGAGGACAAAACATCATGAAGAAGCGTTCATTCCTGCTGCTTCCGCTCGCTGGCGCACTGGCGCTTTCCGGCTGCGGCGGCTCGGGCAGCGACACCACTGAGGGATCCGCGGACGCCGGAGCCGCCCAGGAGCAGTCGGCCCCTGCGACCGCGGCGCTGAGCACCGAGCAAGCCACTGCCATCGTCACCAAACTCGCCGGAGATTCCAGCGGCGCCCAGATCATGGACGGCGACACCATCGCCGCTTCGCTGCCGCAGGCCAAGAAGCTGATCGAGCAGATGGAAATCAAGCCGGAGAAGTGCGCGGAGTTCGTCAGCCAGCAGGGTTCATGGGACATCGAAGGCATCAACATGGCTGTTGCCGTGCTGATGGATGAAGCCACTATGGCCTCGACCAGCTACAGCGTGGCAGGGTATGAGGACACCGCGAAGCTGGACAAGATCACTGAACAGGCCAAGAACAAGAACCTGCAGGGCTGCGATTCATTCAGCATGGCGGTATCCGGCCAGGAAGTCGAAGCCAGCGCGAAGATCTTGGACGCTTCCTCGGATGCCGACCTGACCTACGCCACCAGCAGCGCCATGAAGATGAACGGCACCGAGGTGCCCGGCGGCAGCTACCAGATGCAGGGACTGGTCGGAAACAACGCGGTCTCGGTGGCCATGACCGGAACCGGTTCAAAGTCCGAGGCCGACGTGCTCAAGAAGCTCACCGACGAGCTGAACAAGGCCGTCGCTGAGGTCAAGGCAGTGGCCAAGTAGCCACGCGAAAGCACCCGGAAGCGGGAGCCGGAATTTCGGGGATAACCTGTTCCGGCCCCCGTTTTTGTGGATTTCGGGGCCCGGGAAAATCCCCTGATTTCTTTTGTGCAAACCAGTGACGCGGGGACGATACAGGCGTACAGTTCACATTCGTGAATACGAATATTGGGACGCTGAACGTCTCTCAGTCTTCGAATTCGGACTCGGCCCGCCTCCGCCTCTACCGGTGGTTGAATGACCAATCCGTGGGCCACGAAGACCTCGGCGATGACAAGAAACACGCCGGAAAATGGTGGCAGGTCATGTGCCTCTCGGGCCTGGACTACTTCTCCACCCTGGGATACCAGCCAGCCATCGCCGCCCTGGCCGCCGGCGCCCTGGCTCCGTTCGCCACATTGATCCTAGTTGCCGTCACCCTGGGCGCGGCCTTGCCGGTTTACCGCCGCGTCGCCGCCGAATCACCGCACGGGCAAGGATCCATCGCCATGCTCGAACGCCTGCTGCCGCACTGGAAAGGCAAGCTGCTGGTGCTAATCCTGCTGGGATTCGCTGCCACCGACTTCATGATCACCGCGACTCTTTCCGCGGCGGACGCCTCCGCCCACCTCATCGAGAATCCATTCACCCCCGAGTGGTTCACCGGCAAGCAGATCCCCCTGACGGTGATCCTGCTGCTCCTGCTCGGCGCCTTGTTCATGCGCGGATTCAACGAGGTCACCTGGATCGCGGTGACGCTGGTCGGCGCGTTCCTGACCCTGAATCTGGTTGTCATCGCAGTGTCCTTCGCCAATATCGCCGAACAACCTGTCGTGCTGGGCAACTGGATGGACTCCTTGCTGGCCGCGCACGGCAATCCCGTGATGATGCTGCTGGTTTGCCTCATCGTATTCCCGAAGCTCGCCCTGGGCCTGTCCGGCTTTGAAACGGGTGTGGCCGTCATGCCCCAGATCAGCCTGAAGCCCGGAGAATCGGCCGCGGATCCAGTAAGCCGCATCCGCGGCGCCCGCAAGCTGCTGACCACTGCCGCGCTGATCATGAGCAGCTTTCTGGTGCTGTCGTCGGTGGTCACCACGGTACTGATCCCCGCTCCGGAGTTCCAGGAAGGCGGAACCGCCAACGGCCGCGCCCTGTCATGGCTGGCCCACCGGCTGATGGGGGACGGCTTCGGGACCGTCTACGACGTCTCCACCATCCTGATCCTGTGGTTCGCCGGCGCCTCGGCCATCGCCGGGCTGCTGAACCTGATCCCGCGCTATCTGCCGCGGTTCGGCATGGCTCCCGAATGGGCCCGTGCCGTGCGTCCGCTGGTGGTCGTGGTCATCCTGGTGGCGCTGGCCATTACGTGGCATTTCGAGGCAGACGTCAATGCCCAGGGCGCGGCCTACGCCACCGGCGTGCTGGTGCTGATGAGCTCGGCAGCCATCGCGGTGACGATCTCCGCCCGGCGGTGCCGCGAGCGCGGCAAAACCATCCTGTACATGTTCGTCTCGCTGGTCTTCTTCTACACCACGGTGGTCAACTGCTTTGAGAGGCCCGAGGGCCTGAAGATCGCGGCGTTCTTCATCGGCGCGGTGCTGCTGGTGTCGCTGTCCTCGCGCTTCCGCCGCTCGACCGAGCTGCGCGCCACCTCGGTGCGCTTCGACGCGGTCGCGGAACACCTGATTTCCGAATCAGCGCGGCGGGGGATCGTGCAGCTGATTGCCCACGAGCCGGCCAACACCACGAAGGCACGCTACCGCCGCAAACTGCACCATGCGGTGCTGGCAAGCCACATCTCGGACAAGGCCCCGGTGGTCTTCCTGGAGGTCAAGGTCTCGGACTACTCAGACTTCGCCGAGGATATCGAGGTCCGCGGCATCACGCGGCATGGCTTCTGGATCCTGGAGGCGACCGCACCGTCGGTGCCCACCGCGATCGCTGCGATCTGCCTGGCGATCAGGGACAACTACGAGGTCATGCCGCACATCTACTTTCGCTGGACCGAGGGCAACCCGCTGAGCAACCTAGCCCGCTTCCTGCTCCTGGGGCAGGGCGAAATCGCGCCGCTGACCCGCGAGGTCCTGCGCGAAGCGGAACCGGACCTGCAGCGCCGGCCCTGGGTGCACGTGGGCTAGGAGCCTGTGCCCGGTGCATCGTGTGTCGGCGCCGGAACCGCAGTGCCCGGGCGAAGAGCCGAACCCGGTAGGATTGGAGGTGGTTGCCACGACGGCAGCTCACAACAGATTTTGCCTAGCACGGCGGCAGCTGCTCATCCATGGGTCTGCCGTCATACGGAAAAGGACACCACGCGTGGTTTTGAAGCTTTCCACAACGTTCCTGCGCACCCTGCGCGAAGATCCGGTTGACGCCGAGGTTGCCAGCCACAAACTCTTGGTTCGCGCCGGCTACATCCGCCGCGCCGCACCTGGCATCTACACCTGGCTCCCGCTGGGTCTGCGGGTCCTGGCACGTGTGGAAGCCATCGTCCGTGAAGAGATGAACGCCATCGGCGCCCAGGAAGTCCACTTCCCGGCGCTGCTGCCGCGCGAGCCGTACGAGCAGACCGGCCGCTGGACCGAATACGGCGAGGGCCTGTTCCGCCTCAAGGACCGCAAGGACGCCGATTACCTGCTGGCTCCGACCCACGAGGAAATGTTCACCCTGCTGGTCAAGGACCTGTACAACTCGTACAAGGACCTGCCGGTCTACCTGTACCAGATCCAGAACAAGTACCGCGACGAGGCGCGCCCCCGCGCAGGCCTGCTGCGCGGCCGCGAATTCATCATGAAGGACTCCTACTCCTTCAACATCGACGACGAAGGCCTGGACGAGGCCTACATGGCCCACCGCGGCGCCTACCTGAAGATCTTCGAGCGCCTGGGCCTGGAAGTTGTCCCGGTGTTTGCCCAGGCAGGCGCCATGGGCGGCTCGAAGTCCGAGGAATTCCTGCACCCGACCGCCATCGGCGAGGACACCTTCGTGCGCTCGCCGGGCGGCTACGCGGCCAACGTGGAGGCAGTGACCACAGTGGTCCCGGAGGCCATCGACTTCACCGATGCCCCGGCCTTCGAGGTGCTCGACACCCCGGATACCCCGACCATCGACACCCTGGTCGCCGCCGCCAACGAGCTGCGCCCGCGCACCGACCGCGCCTGGGAAGCCAAGGACACCCTGAAGAATGTCGTGCTGGCGATCATCGACCCCGAGGGCAACCGCCACCTGGTCGTGCTGGGTGTTCCCGGCGACCGCCAGGTCGACGAGAAGCGCTTGGAAGCAACCATCGGCGCGGCCCTGGGCATCAACGGCGAGGTCGAGGTCGAGCAGGCCACCGCCGAGGACCTGAAGAGCCACCCGGAGATTGTCACCGGCTACCTGGGCCCCGCCCTGGGACTGGACCAGCAGCTGCTGGGCAGCGAAACCGAGCACGGCGTCACCTACCTGGTCGACCCGCGCGTGGTCTCCGGAACCACCTGGATCACCGGCGCCAACGAGAAGGGCAAGCACGTCTTCGGCCTGGTGGCCGGCCGCGACTTCACCTTCGACGGCACCATCGAAGCTGTCAACGTGCTGGAAGGCGATCCGGCACCGGACGGCTCCGGTCCGCTGCGCACCGAGCGCGGCATCGAGATGGGCCACATCTTCCAGCTCGGCCGCAAGTACGCGCAGTCCCTGGACCTGAAGGTCCTGGACCAGAACGGCAAGCTGCAGGTTGTCACCATGGGCTCCTACGGCATCGGCGTCACCCGCGCGGTGGCGGCGCTGGCCGAGGCCTACCATGACGAGAACGGCCTGGCCTGGCCAAAGCAGATTGCCCCCGCCGACATCCACATCGTGGTCACCGGCAAGAGCGCCGAGCTGCTGGAAGCCGGCGACAAGCTGGCCAAGGAATTCGAAGCCGCCGGCAAGGAGGTCATCTTCGATGACCGTCCGAAGGTCTCGGCCGGCGTGAAGTTCTCCGACGCCGAGCTGATCGGTGTGCCGACCATCGTGGTCGTCGGCCGCGGCCTGGCCGACGGCCTGGTCGAGGTCAAGGACCGCGCCACCGGCGAACGCCGCGATGTGCAACTGAGCGACGTGGTGGTCGAGCTGTCCGCCTAGGACGCCAGCCGGCGAAGCCATGACAATTGAATAGGAGAGTAGCGCGGTGCAAGAGGTTCTCGATTTCCTGTCCGTCAACGGCGAACCAGTCTCCCTGTGGCCCCTGCTCCTGCTGCTGTTGGCAGGGTTCGGGGCCGGGTGGATCGATGCGGTGGTTGGCGGCGGGGGATTGATCCAATTGCCCGCGCTGCTGCTCTTTCCCGGCATCAGCCCGGTCCAGGCGCTGGCAACGAACAAGATGGCATCCATCTTCGGAACCGCAACCAGCGCCGTGACCTATTACCGGCGGACCAGTCCAGACCTGAAAACCGCCATACCCATGGCGCTGACCGCGATGGTCGGCGCCTTCGGCGGCGCGGCGCTGGCCACGATGCTTCCGGCCGCCGCCATCAAGCCGATCATCATCGCCGCGCTGGTGGCGGTATTGCTGTTCACGATGCTCAAGCCCAGGGCCGGCGAACTTTCCCGCCTGCGCTACAGCGGCAAGCAGCACTACCTGCGCGCGGTGCTCATAGGCCTGGTGATCGGCGGCTACGACGGGATGATCGGCCCGGGCACCGGGTCCTTTTTGATCATCGCCATGGTGACGGTCCTCGGGTACAATTTCCTGCAGTCGTCGGCGAAGGCGAAGATCGTCAACCTGCTTACCAACTTCGGCGCCCTGGCCTTGTTCCTGCCCACCGGCCACGTGCTGCTGGGCGTGGGGCTGGCCATGGGCGTGATGAACATGCTCGGCGGCTATCTCGGCGCGCGCATGGCCATATCCAAGGGCAGCAAGTTCATCCGCATTGTTTTTGTGGTGGTAGTTGCCGCGCTGATCCTGAAGCTCGGTTCCGATCTGGTCTTGGGATACTGACCCGGAGCGGCCGCGGCAGGGCCGTGGAAAAGGATAATGCCCATTGCGTGCCCGGCGAAGACCCGGGTACACAATGGGCTTGTGGTTATCCTCCCCCAAGGAACACCACAATCGATTCCGTTGAGTGACGCAAAGTTCGTCATGCCGAACAGATTGCGGTGAAGACCGCTCAACCGATTAGGAATCTTTATCTCTATTACGCGTGGTCGAGAACCTGCGCGTATTTCAAAATGCCTCTCCAAGGTGCCCGAAGAGATCCATTTCCCTTAAATCATCGCTTAGAATTCGAGGTAAAGCGTCATACCAGGACGGTATGTTCAGGCCGGCAGCGGGTCGTCCGGGCGGACGAAACCCGAGCGATAGGCCAACGCGACCACCGCGGCGCGGTCCCGGGCACCGGTCTTGAACAGGATCCTGGCAACATGTGTTTTCACCGTCGCCTCGCTGAGCACCAGCGACTCGAGAATCTGCTGGTTTGACCGTCCGGCGGCAACATGGCGCAGGACTTCCTGCTCCCTGCGGGTGAGCACCTGGCGGATGTCAATCTGCTCATCGCTGCGCTCGCGCAATTTGGCCACCAGCCGCGTGGCCGCGGTGGCATCAAGCCAGGTATCCCCGCCGGCTACCCGGCGCAGCGCATCGGCAATTTCGGTGGGGGACGCGTGCTTGAGCAGGTAGCCGCTGGCGCCGGCCTGGAGCGAGGAGACGACGATGTCCTCGTCATCGAACGTTGTCATGATCAGCACCCGGACCAGATGGTCCGGGTCACTGCCGTTCTGCCGGATGAGCTCGCTGGTTGCGGTGACCCCGTCCATGCCCGGCATGCGCACATCCATCAAAAGCACATCGGGAGCGACCTCTTGGGCGAGAGCCAGGGCTTCGGCACCGGATCCAGCCTGTCCGACGATTTCAATGTCGTCCTCCGCGGAGAGAATCATGCTGATCCCGGCTCGAACCTGGGGCTGGTCGTCAACAATCACCACTCGAATCACGACGCCTCCTGGGTCTTTGCTGTATCCGTACTTCGCTGGTCGGAGGCGGAAGCATCTTCGGGCTTGTCGACCGGAAGCGAGGCCTTGAGCAGGTAACCGCCAGGGGTTGGGCCGTGGCTCAGCGAACCACCGGAGACTCCGACCCGCTCGCGTAGTCCGAGCAGCCCGAAACCGCCGGATACCGCAGGCCTTTTCGCGACCCCGGAAATGGACGTCACGGAGATCGTCAGTTCCGTCGGCATCCAGTGCGTCGCGATTTCCACCCGGCAGCCTTCGCCACCGTGCTTCATCGCATTGGACAGGCCTTCCTGCACAACGCGGTAGCCGGCATGGCTGATACTGGGGTCCAGCATTTGCGCTTCGCCGTTGCAGGTCACCACGACATCGAGGCCGGAATCCTGCGCTGACGAAACCAGCGAGGGGATGTCGTCAAAGGAATGCGACTGCCCGACCTGGGATTCTTCCTCGCTGCGCAGCATGCCCAGCAGTCGGTGCAGCTCGCGCATGCTCTGCTCGGCGGTCACCTGGATGTCGGCGAGCACCGGGTCGACCTTCTCGAACTCTGCGCCCTTCTTCAAGATTGCGCGCACACCGGCGACCTGTAGCACCACAGCGGTCATGGAGTGCGCTACCGAGTCATGCAGGTCGCGGCTGATGCGCAGGCGCTCTCCGGCGCGGGCTTCCTCCAGCGCAGCGTCAGCCCACCGCCGTTCGGTTTGCAACCGGTGCTCGGTTCTCCGCTGCGTCCGGGCGGCGAAGTAGCAGAGGAATGCAACTGCGGCATAGAAGCCGATATTCCACGCCATCAGACCCAGCAGATCCTCGGATCGGCCGTCGTAGCTCACGGAGCTGTAGGTCGCCACGAAAACAGGCAGGATCATTCCCGCCAGTGCCGTATTAGCCACTCGCGTGCTCGAATGCCGGACCATGAGGAAAAACGCCATGTAGGTTCCGACGATTCCAACGATGGAGGCCACCGCGAGACCCAGCAGCGAGATGAGGAGGAAAACGCTGAACCCTATCCAGATCCTGCGCTGGATCAGCAGGACCGCATACGCGCTAATCAGCGCTACGGGGACCAGCCACACCGGCAGCACCGCACCGCCCGGCGTGGTGACGGCTCCTTGCCACAGGAACAGGTCAAATACGAAGGCGAACAGGCCGACAACTACACGCACAACGTGCCGGCGCTTTAGCATCCCGGAAGCCATGGAAACAGCCGGCACCAGGGGGATTCCCCGAGGTCGTCGTCGGGGTCCAGACCTTGGAAGCCTGGCGGGAAGGCGTCGTGCCCGACATGCAGGGTGCCCGTTTCCAGGAGCAGCAGGGTCCAAGGCTCCCAACCCTTGAGCTCGCGGCCGACGTAGCGGATCGTTGCGGGTTCGACATGCTTGCCGTGGATATCAACATGGACGGACTCGCCCAAGCCGCCAGCCTGGACCAGGATTGCGTCGGATCGGATAGCCCAGCCGACCAGCAACAAATCGTCGACATGGACCGGATATGAACGGGCAACAGGAAGCAAGGGGCGATTTTTCCCCGACGTTGCGCCCCCGGAAGTCTCTGACATGGTGTTCTCCTCAAGCGAGTGCCGTTAGAAGAATCGTGACACATTCGCTATCCGGGTGCATCATCCGTGCACTGTATGTCTGCCTCAGGCCCTTGACACCGTCGGCCAGCTGGCGCAGGGGAGGTCTGTGCCGTAGAGCGCTCCGGGCAAGGAAGCTGGTTTCAGACTGTGTATTGGGGAAAGTATGTTGAGCCGATGCGGTAACCCTGTTTGAATGGCCGAAAGGGTACGTACAGAACACGCAGACTTCGGGGTGGGCAGATGTCCGATAACAACCAGACGAATCCACTGGGTACGGAAGCGCAACCGGGCACCAGCATGACCGGGCTTGCCGGCATTGACGAGGAATTTGAAACAGCGGTCAAGACGCAACTGGACAAGCCGCAAAGGCTGCGCGCGGATTCATGGAAATATGTCGTTAAACGCTCCCTGCATGAGTTCTCCAGGAACAAATGCACCGATCTGGCCGCGGCGCTGACCTACTACACCATGCTCTCGATTTTCCCGGCATTGCTGGCAGTTGTCTCCTTGCTGGGCGTCGTCGGGCAGGCGGAGACCACCACTAAATCGATGCTGTCGCTGCTGGAGGAATTCGCCAGCCCGCAGGTGGTAGAAACGCTGCGCCAACCCATCGAGCAGCTGACCTCGACACCCGCGGCGGGGCTGGCTTTGGCCGCTGGTCTCTTGGGCGCGATCTGGAGTGCCTCCGGGTACGTCGGTGCGTTCGGCCGGGCAATGAACCAGATCTATTCGGTGGATGAAGGCCGTCCGTTCTACAAGCTCAAGCCGATGATGCTTCTGGTGACGCTTTTCCTGCTGGTTGCCGCGGCGGTCATGGGCGCCTTGTTTGTGCTGTCCGGTCCCATCGCCCAGAAACTGGGCAACTTCATCGGGCTCGGGGAATCGGCGCTGCTGGTATGGAATATCGCCAAATGGCCGGTGATGGCCGTCTTCGCGGTCATGCTGGTCGCGGTGCTCTACTACGGGACCCCGAACGTCAAGCACGCAAAGTTCAGGGTGCTCAGTGTCGGGGCCTTTGTCGCACTCATCGTCCTGGCACTGGCCACGTCCGGCTTCTTCTTCTATGTCTCCAACTTCGGGAACTACAACAAGACCTACGGCGCGATCGGTGGCGTCATCGTGCTTCTGCTCTGGATCTGGATCGCCAACTTGTCGCTGCTCTTTGGCGCGGTGCTGGATGCCGAGCTCGAACGCGGTCGCGAACTGCAGGCAGGTCTCAGCGCCGAGCATTCCCTGCAGCTGCCGCCGCGCGATGTCGCCGGACTGCAAAAACAGACTCAACAGAAGGAGCAGGACATTCGCGACGGCGAACAGATCAGGATCGTGAGCGAAATCGCCGCGGTCGACAAGGTCGAGCAGGAATCCGGGCAACGGGAACGCGATTAGAAAACGAAACGCCAGCCGCTTCGGGCCGCCCGCAAGGAGCTGGACCGGAAGTGCGGCTGGCGAAGATGGAGTCGAATTCAGGCGCGGCGGACGTCGACGGCGCTGGGCAGCCCCGGGTACTTCACTCCTGCAGACTTCTGCAGTGGAGGAATTGCGTGGGCGATTGCGCTGTGTGTCAGCGGTGCGACCCGGAAGGTCAGGCATGGGGTCGATTGCGCTTCGCGGTAAAGGTCCAAGATGGAGTCCTTCGCGTCGCGTGGGGCGACAACTTCAAGATCGGTGCATCCAATCACGACATAGGTGAAGCAGAGGTCGTTGGACTGCGGATCCAGCGTCGCGATCAACACCGGCGGTTGGTGCACTACTGTCAAGGCCATGACATCGGTGAGCTTCTCGTCATGCTGGGCGATGACGATGGGCATGCCCTCACTCCAACCATGCTCCTTCAATACCTCTCGACCGTGGCGCGACCCGATGGTCTCCGCAGCGAGCTCTGCGATCTTCGAGCGGACAATGCGTCCTGTCATGGTTTTCTACCTCTATCTGATGGGAGCAAAACGAGTGGCTGCACTGGCTGAAGCCTGGCACTCGAAGCGGAATATTCCTCTCCGGAAAAATGACGGATTCGATGATTTAAAATCTCGAATTTAAAACTTCTAATAATTAGACCCTAACTCTCATAGGGCAAAATTGCGAGGTCGAATCATTCGGTTCGAACGGGGAGCGATCCGGTTCTCCGAGGATGCCGATCTTCGGAAAGTACGTAAAGGAACTGGTCGATGTAGGTTTTATCGAGAGCTGAGGACGGCAGGACGGTAGCTGTCGTGCCGATTTGAAGTTTTTATGAACCAGGGAATTCACTTGGCGGAAAGCGAAGATTTCACTTGGTGGGCACGAGGCCGCAAGAATAAACTTGCCGCCGGAATGCTGGATTTATTTTTACTGCTGTGGTGGTGTGGAATTCGGTAATGGTTCGAGAATTGGACGGTGCCGGTTCGGTTGCGCGGCGGAGACCTGGAAGCGAGCGCTCTACTCGGCGCGCGAGCGCAGGATGCGCTCCGCCTCGGACTGCGACTGCTGGGCGCCCAATGCGCTATTGACGACACCGGCAACGGTGGATCGCTGGTCCCCGGTGATATTCCCCGCCGCCGCGAGCAGCGCATTCGAGTAGTCGGATTGTGCCGCAGCGGCGACCTTTTCCAGCCGGTCCAGCCCGTTCTCCGGGAGCTCGTAGGCGGGCAGGCGGAGATCCGGGCAGTCCTCGGGCAAGGCTGAACGCAGGGTGCGCAGCTGTGAGTTCAGGGCGGTCCGCTGCTTTTCTGCTGCTTGCGCCGTCGCGTTGCCGCCCCTGGCCGCGTTGAGCTGCAAGGTGTAGTCCAAGGCGTATCCGCGATCCAGGGCGCGGGCCAGCACGACGGGTTCAAGGAGTTCCTGGTCTGCTGGCGACGACGTGCCTTCGATCAAGCTGTGGTCAGCAAGGCATGCCACGGTTTGCGCGGCCTCCGGCGAGTCCGCCTTGCCTGCGCTGATTGCCGGGGGCAGCTGTGCCGCTTGTTTCTTGTCCACCAGCTTCAAGGCGTCCCGGGCATCGAAGTTGATCTGGAACGCTATTCGCGCCAAAGTCTCGCCACGCTGGAGATCGGGATCAGCGAACTCGGGAATGCTCGAACTCAAGGTCGCGACCGATGACGCCAAGGCGGCCAGTTTTTCGGGGGAGTAGCTCTCCGGCGCGTCGGCCGGAGGCTGGTCGTCGAAATGCAGCTCGCCCAGCAGGGCCGCGCCCTGCGAGAGCGACGTGCCCAGATCGGCAAGCGCCGCGGCGATCTTCTCGTTCTCGGCCAGGGAAGCCATCGCGGCCGCCTGGCTTCCCAGGTCGGCCAGTTGGGCTCCGTACCCCCACTGCGCCTGTTGGTCGGCCGAAGCCTCGCTGACTGCATCCGGAAGGCCGCGGTCGACTAGCGCGCCGCGGAACACTGTGACGCCGATTCCCCAGGTGGCGGCCCCGGCAATGGAAGCGACCAGCACCGGGGCGATCCAGCCGGGGGCGCGTTTGGCCGGCGGCTGAACGGGCTTTGCGGGGCGGGGCGATGGATCAGTCATAGCGAAATGATCATCCCATGAAGTGGGCCGGCGACCCGGCCTTTGGCCATTCTTCCGTGGCGTGGTGCAAAAGACTGGCGTGAGTTCCTTCACCTGAGCCGGTCAACGAGTTCTCAAGCGGGGTTCGGGGAGATACGCTTAACGGACAACATCGAATAGCGTGGGAGGATATCCATGACCGGTATGCCGGCCGATACCGAACAGGAAGCGCAGCGTCTGAGTACTGCGTTGAAACCGGAAGTAGAATCCCACGGATTAATTCTGGAAGAAGTCTCTCTTCGCCCGTCGGGCAAGCAGATGATCATCCAGGTCATCGTCGACAAGGCCGACGGCCGCGAGTCGGTGAATCTCGATGCGCTCGGTGAAGTCACCACCACCATTTCAAACGCCTTGGATAAGGACGTCGTCTACGCCTCGGCATCCCCCTATGAACTTGAAGTCAGCTCGCCAGGCCTGTCCCGTCCGCTGACCGCGCCACGCCACTGGGTGCGCGCACTGAACCGCATGGTCAAGCTCACGCTGACCGACGGCACCAAGCTTCGCGGACGCATTAACGAGGTTTCCGACGACGAGGTCGTTATTGCCGAACACCGGGAGCCTGCCAAAAAGGGCATGAAGACCAAGATCCTTGATCCAGTCAGCTACTCCTTTGAAAACATCCGCAAGGCCGTGGTCGATCCGGAGCTGAACTTCGACGACGAGCTGTTTGACACCATTGACACTGAAGATTTGGAGGGCTAGGCGTGGATATTGATCTCGACGCACTACGCATTCTGGAAAAAGACCGCGATATCCCGATGGATGTCCTGATCCCGACCATCGAGTCCGCGCTGCTGCTTGCCTACAACAAGACCGAAGGCGCCATGCCCGGCGCCCGTGCCCACATCGAGCGCAGCAACGGCCACGTCTCGATCCTCGTTGAGGACCGCGACGCAGCCGGCGTGCTGCTGGGCGAATTCGACGACACCCCGCACGGCTTCGGCCGCATCGCGGCGTCGACCGCGCGCCAGGTCATCATGCAGCGCTTGCGCGAAGCAGAGGATGCCCAGGTTGTCGGCGAATACGCCGCCCGCGTGGGCACCCTGATCTCCGGTGTCATCCAGCAGGGCTACTCCTCGCACATGGTGCAGGTCAACATCGGCGCCGTCGAAGCGCTGCTGCCTCCCGTGGAGCAGGTGCCGGGCGAGAAGTACCAGCACGGCAACCGCCTGCGCGCCTACGTGGTCTCCGCGGAACGCGGCAACAAGGGCCCTGCCGTGACCTTGTCGCGGTCGCACCCGAACCTGGTTCGCCTGCTGTTCGAAATGGAAGTTCCCGAGATCGCCGACGGCACCGTCGTGGTCGAGGCACTGGCCCGCGAAGCCGGGCACCGCACCAAGATCGCCGTCCGCGCCACCAAGCCGGGCGTCAACGCCAAGGGCGCCTGCATCGGCGAAATGGGCACCCGCGTGCGCGCCGTGATGAACGAGCTGAGCGACGAGAAGATCGATATCGTTGACTACAACGAGGATCCGGCCAAGTTCATTGCCGCCGCCCTGTCGCCGTCGAAGGTGGTCTCCGTGGAGATCCTGGATGAAGCCGAACGCCGCGCCCGCGTGGTGGTTCCGGATTCCCAGCTTTCGCTGGCCATCGGCAAGGAAGGGCAGAACGCCCGACTGGCCGCCAAGCTGACCGGCTGGCGCATCGACATCCTGGCCGCTTCGGGCGGCAAGGAGCCCCAGTACTAGAACTGGCTGGGATAAGTTTGCGGTCTGCCGCGGTGCGCCCTGAACGTGTGTGATACCAAACTCACGCGCACACCGGGGCGCAAACGCGCTAGACTGGTAGTTGGTTCATTTCAACGGGAAGGTGGCGACGACGCTCGCATGAAGCTGCATCAGCAACGCACGTGCATTGGCTGTCGGACCTCTACCTCCAGAAATGATCTGATTCGTTGGGTTCTCACCGAGCAGGCACCGCTTCACGCGGTGCTTCTTGATGTCGGCGCTTCCGCCCCTGGGCGGGGCGCCTGGACCCACGGGATTGAAAAGTGTGTGCGGCAGGCAGTGCAGCGACGAGCGTTCTCCAGGGCTTTCAAGTCCGCGGTCAACGCCGATACGGTGCTCGCGCAATTCACCGCATACGAAGATCGACCGGCCGCAGGCCGGCCATCTGGCAAACATGATGAAAGCGGGTCAGAAATCTGATGGCAACCCGATGAGTCCGCAATGTTGAGCGCACACCGATGAACAATCAGTTCTGCGTGATCCACCGTGCGGCGGAAGAATTTCACGAATTACACAGCTGATCTGCCAGAACACCTAAGTCCCCAGGGACTCGGGGTTTATGCAGATCACATCAAAACAGGAGAGATGTGGCTAAACCCCGCGTTCACGAGCTCGCCAAAGAGCTCGGAATCACTTCGAAAGAAGCACTGACCAAACTGCAGGACATGGGCGAGTTCGTTCGCTCCGCGTCCTCAACCGTTGAGCCTCCGGTCGCCCGCAAGCTGCGCGACGCATTCCCGGGCGCCAATGGCGGCGCAGCCAAGCCTGCCGCCGCACGTCCGGCGGCAACCCCGGGCGCCGGCCGCCCGGCTGCTCCGAAGCCAGCTGGCGCCAAGACTGCTGCTACTCCGGGCCCGCGTCCGGCAGCCAAGCCTGCCGACGCCGCGCCGAAGACCGCACCGGCTGCCCCAGCGGCACCGGCAGCCCCGGCTGCACCGAAGGCCCAGGCCACCCCGGGCGCACCTGTCCCAGGTGCCCCGAAGCCAGGCGCCCGTCCGGCTCCGAAGCCGGGCACCCCGCGTCCGGGCAACAACCCGTTCAGCTCCCAGCAGGGCATGCGCACCGGCGAATCGACCGACCGCCGTGGCGGCGGCCGCGATGGTTCGCGCGCTCCTCGTCCGGGTGCTCCGCGTCCAGGCGGCCCACGCCCGGGCAACAACCCGTTCAGCTCCCAGCAGGGCATGCGCTCCGAGGGCGGCCAGGGCGGCCCGCGTCCATCACGCGACGGCCAGCGCGGCCCGCGTCCGGGCGGCGCAGGCCAGGGCGGTCCACGCCCATTACGCGACGGCCAGCGCGGCCCGCGTCCAGCTGGCCAGGGCGGTCCACGTCCAGCCGGTGCCGGTGGCCCGCGTCCAGCCGGCCAGGGCGGCCCACGTCCAGCCGGGGCCGGCGGACCACGCCCAGCAGGCGCACCGCGTCCGGGCGGCACCACTGCCACCCCGCGCATGATGCCTAACCGCACCGATCGTCCGGCTCCGGCCGGCGGCGGTCGCCCAGGCGCAGGCGCCGGCGGCCGTGGTCGTCCAGGCGGCGCAGGTGGCGGCGGCGGTACCGGTGGCGGCTTCCGCCCAGGTGCACCACGCGGCCGCGGCGGCGTGGGCGGTGCCTTCGGCAAGGGAGGCGCCGGTCGCGGCAAGCAGCGCAAGTCCAAGCGCGCGAAGCGCCAGGAATTGGAGCAGATGAGCGCTCCGTCGTTGGGCGGCGTGAATGTTCCACGCGGCACCGGCGACACCGAGATCCGTCTGCGCCGCGGCGCATCGATCACCGATTTCGCTGACAAGATCGGCGCAAACCCGGCCGCACTGGTGACCGTGCTGTTCCACCTCGGTGAAATGGCCACCGCCACCCAGTCGCTGGATGAGGCAACCTTCGAGGTCCTCGGCGAAGAGCTGGGCTACAAGGTTTCGGTCGTCTCCCCGGAGGACGAGGACAAGGAACTGCTCGAAGGCTTCGGTCTGGACCTGGATGCCGAGCTCGAGGCTGAGGGCGAGGACGTGCTCGAGGAGCGCGCCCCGGTCATCACCATCATGGGCCACGTCGACCACGGTAAGACCCGACTGCTGGATGCCATCCGCCAGTCCAACGTGATCGAGGGCGAGCACGGCGGCATCACCCAGCACATCGGCGCCTACCAGATCACCCACGAGCACGAGGGCCGCGAACGCGCGATGACCTTCATCGATACCCCGGGCCACGAGGCGTTCACCGCCATGCGTGCCCGTGGTGCCGAGGTCACCGACGTGGCTGTGCTGGTGGTCGCAGCGGACGACGGCGTCATGCCGCAGACCGTTGAGGCGCTGAACCACGCGCAGGCCGCAGGCGTGCCGATCATCGTCGCAGTGAACAAGGTCGACAAGCCGGAAGCCAACCCGGACAAGGTCATGGGCCAGCTCACCGAGTACGGCCTGGTGCCCGAGGAATACGGTGGCGACACCATGTTCGTGAAGGTTTCCGCGCTGCAGAAGCTGGGCATCGAGGAACTGCTCGACGCCGTGCTGCTGACCAGCGACGTCATGGAGCTGCAGGCGAACCCCGACAAGTCCGCCCGCGGTGTGGCCATCGAAGCCAACCTGGACAAGGGCCGCGGTTCCGTAGTCACCGTCCTGGTGCAGTCAGGTACCCTCGCAGTCGGCGACACCATGGTGGTGGGCACCGCCCACGGCCGCGTGCGCGCAATGTTCAACGAGAACGGCGAGAACCTGGACATCGCCCTGCCGTCGCGTCCGGTGCAGGTTCTCGGCCTGTCCTCCGTGCCGCGTGCAGGCGACAGCTTCCTGGTCACCGAGGACGAGCGCACCGCCCGCCAGATCGCCGACAAGCGCGAGACCGCTGAGCGCAACGCCATGCTGGCCAAGCGCCGCAAGCGCATCACTCTGGAGGACTTCGACAAGGCAGTGGCCGAGGGCAAGATCGATACCCTCAACCTGATCCTGAAGGGCGACGCCTCCGGTGCCGTCGAGGCACTGGAAGACTCGCTGATGAAGATCGACGTGGGCGAGGACGTGCAGCTGCGCGTCATCCACCGCGGCGTCGGCGCGATCACCCAGAACGACGTCAACCTGGCGACCGTGGACAACGCGATCATCATTGGCTTCAACGTGCGTCCTGCTGAGCGCGTTGCCGAAATGGCCGACAAGGAAGGCGTTGACATGCGCTTCTACTCGGTCATCTACGCAGCCATCGACGACATCGAAGCGGCGCTCAAGGGCATGCTCAAGCCGGAGTACGAAGAAGTGGAGCTGGGCACCGCCGAGATCCGCATGGTCTTCCGCTCCTCGAAGTTCGGCAATATCGCCGGTTCGATCATCCGCTCGGGCACCATCAAGCGCAACACCAAGGCCCGCCTGGTGCGCGACGGCAACGTAGTCGCCGACAACCTGTCGATCGACTCGCTGCGCCGCGAGAAGGACGACGTCACCGAAGTCCGCGAGGGCTTCGAGTGCGGTATCGGCCTGGGGTCGTTCAACGACATCAAGGAAGGCGACATCATCGAGACCTTCGAGATGCGCGAGAAGCCACGCGCCTAGCAGCAACCCGCTGGTAGCTTCGTGACTTGCCGATTCGTGGGCGTTTGACCGCTTCCAAGCGGTCAGGCGCCCACGAATTTTGAACCATAAGGAGAAAATCATGGCTGATTCAGCCCGTGCCGCACGCCTTGCCAAGCGCGTGCAGGTCCTCATGGCCCAGTCCCTGCGCACCGTCATCAAGGACGAGCGCATCGACAACGTGACGGTGACCGACGCCCGCGTCACCAACGACCTGCAGCACGCCACCGTGTACTACACGGTGTTCGGCGACGACACTGCCAAGGCAGAAATCGCCGAGCTGCTGTCCAAGCGCGGGGGAGCCCTGCGCAAGGAGCTGGGCCGCAACCTGACCATCCGGCTGACCCCGACGCTGACCTTCGTGGCCGACGAGATCCCCGAGGGCGCTTCGCACCTTGAGGAACTGCTGGCCAAGGCCCGCGAGAAGGACGCCGAGGTCGCGGCCCTGCGCGAAGGCAAGCACTTCGCCGGCGACGAGGACCCGTACAAGAAGGACGAGGACCAGGACGCGGAACAGGCCTAGGCGCACCTGCGCTGCCTGGCCCGGATCCGGGGCCCACAGCCGGGAAATCCCCGGCGCCTGCACGATGCATATCGTGCAGGCGCCGGGGATTTCGTTTTTCCCGATACCTTGCGCCGCCCGCGGCGGCGCGGCTCATTCCACCGTGAACTGCACCCGGTGCCAGCCTGACGCTCCGTCGGGCACCGGGTCGGCGCGCTCTTCGGTCTGCAGCTTGCCGCTGCGGTCGTAGGCCCGCACGGCGACCGCATGCGTGCCGGGCGCCGCGTCCTCCCAGCGGTAGCTCCATTGCCGCCAGGTATCGAGTGTCGCCTCCTCGGCCAGCGTTGCCTCGCGCCAGGAACCGCCGTCGATGCTGACCTGGACCCGGGAAATGCCGCGGGTCTGCGCCCAGGCGCTGCCGCCGAGATCCACCCGTCCGGCGGGCACCGTGGCGAAGGACTGCGGGGTGTCCACGCGGGATGACATCTTTATCGGGCCGCGTTCGGACCAGCCGCGGGTGGTCCAGTAGGCCGCCTTGTCCGCGAAGCGGGTCACCTCAAGGTCCACCACCCATTTGGTGGCCGAGACGTACCCGTAGAGCCCGGGAACCACCATGCGCACCGGGAAGCCGTGCTCCATGGGCAGCGCCTCGCCGTTCATGCCCACGGCCAGCAGCGCCATGCGTTCATCGGTCAGGGCTTCGAGCGGGGTGGACGCGCTGAATCCGTCGATCGAGGTGGACAGCACCATGTCCGCGCCCGCGGCCGGCTTGGCGCGGGCCAGCACCTCGCGCAGCGGATAGCCCAGCCACTTTGCGTTGCCCACCAGATCCCCGCCCACCGGGTTCGAAACGCAGGTCAGCGTCAGGTAGTGCTCCACCAGGTCCTGGCTGAGCAGCTCCTGGAAACTCATCGTGAACTCGTGCTCCACCAGGCCATGGACCCGCAGCGACCACTGCGCCGGGTCGATGCCGGGCACCCTCAACGCGGTGTCGATGCGGTAGAAATCCTGGTTCGGGGTGACGAACTCGGGCATCCCCGCCAGATTGACCTGGGCGCCCGGCGGCACCGCGGGAGCCGTGGTCTTGGCGGCCGGAAGCCGCAGGGCCTTGCGAGCCAGCTGCGCGGTGTTCCGGGCCGCGGACAGCGACGTGGACAGGATGGCGGCGCCCGCCGCGAGCACCACGGCCCCGGCGGCCCCGAGCATGAAGTTGCGCCGGGCCACGCCATCGGGCGACTCCGAGTGCGCGGGATCCAGCCGGGAAGCCAACGAGCACAGCCACCGCAGGACAAGCAGCGCCGCCGCGGTGCCCAGGGCGGTCGGGACCAGATCCAGCGGACCGGTGGATGAACGCGAGATCACCGCGGCGCCCAGGATCCCCGCCAGCACCAGCACCGCTGCCGAGGCCGCGGCGGCGCTGCGCCGCGCCAGCAGGCCGATCAGCGCGGCGAGCACCACGGCCACCGCGCCCATCGAGACGAACAGGGCCAGCTTGTCGTTGGTGCCGAACAGCGAAATCGCCAGGTCCTTCAGCCCCGGCGGGGTGAAGTCGATGACAGCGGAGCCCAGCGCCACCAAAGGTGCTGACGACGAAGCGAAAAAGGCTGACGCCAGCTGGGCGACGCCGAACAGCACCCCGGCCGAGCAGAGCCCCGTCAGCGCATACGCTCCGCGTGCTCCCAGGTTGCGCCTTGGTGTTTCCTTCACGGCATGTCACCTCCGGTGAGTAGCTGCCGCCCGGCGTTCCGGGTCGGCTGGTCCTTCAGCAACTGGTTCGGAGCCGGGCCGGGGGCGGATTGGCCCGGGCATGCTCAGAGTTCCTGGACCATCAGCGGTTCGGTGGTCGGCGCCGGAGAACCCGTGGCCGGTTCAACGGTGATGCCGAAATGCGAGACCCCGTCCATGGCACCGGTAAGCAATTTCAGGCCGTCGGCCCCGGTGCCCGGCAGCATGCCGGCCGGCTGGGCGCCGTCGGCGGAGATGAGCCACAGCTCGTAGCCCTTGTCCTTGGACAGCTCGGGCATTCCGGCGGTGGTGACTGCCATCAGGCCCCGCTCGACGGAATAGGACAGCGTCACCGTCGCCCCGTCGGGCATGGTCTGGGTTTTGGTTTCCACATCCGGCGCGCCCAGCAGCTCGGTGAGCTCGGCCTGGCGAGTGCTGAGATCGGTGAGCTGGGCCTGCAGCTGGCGCTGTTCGGCCTGCTGCAGGTAGACCACGGTTCCCAGCCCCGCCGAGCCCAGCAGCAGGATGGCCGCGGCCAGGGCGAAGAACTTCGCGGACTTGCGGCGGGCAGGCCATCCCTGCCGCGCGGGCACGGAATCCGGGGCTGGCGCGTGCTCGGGCTGCGGAATTGCCGCCGGCTCGTCCGCTCGTTCGTCCGCGGGATCCTCCGCCGGCAGCTGCGGGCGGCGGGCGATCTCCTCCATGAGCCGGGATTTCACCCTGGCCGGCGGGGGCACCGGTGCGCTGCCCAGCGCCAGCATGGCGGCGGTCTCGTCCATGGCATCCATGTCGGCTTGAAGCGCGGGGGAGTTCGCGGCCTGCGCCAGCAGCCTGGCGCGTTCCTCGTCGCTCAGCGCATTCAGGGCGTAGCTGCCGGTCAGCTCGTTCTCGTTCCGTTCCACTACGCCACCCCCATCAGGTCTCGAAGCTTAATCATGCCATCGCGGATGCGCGTCTTGGCGGTGCCCACCGGGATTTTCAGCAGGTCGGCCACCTCGTGGTGCGTGTAGCCCCCGAAGTAGGCCAGTTCGATGGCGGCGCGCTGGGCCTCGCTCAGGCGCTTGAGCGCCTGCACGATGCGCCGGCTCTCGTCATGCAGGATCGCGTTCTCTTCCACGTCGTTGTATTCCGTGCCGATCTCCTGCAGCCCCATGCGCAGGTCTCGTTCGCGGCTCGCCTGGCTGGAGCGGATGCGGTCCACCGTGCGGCGGTGCGCCAGGGTCAGCAACCAGCCCGCGGCGCTGCCGCGGGCAGGGTCGAAGCGGGCCGCATGCTGCCAGGCCTGAACGAAGACTTCCTGCAGGATCTCCTCGCTTTGCGCCTCGTCCCTCAGCAGGCGCCGCACCAGGCCGTACACGCGCGGCGCGAGGCAGTCGTAGAACTGCTCGAAGGCGCGCTCGTCGCCGCCGGCGATACGGCGCAGCAGTTCCTCGGGTGCTGCCGTCACCGGCTCTGGAACTGCGTCGCTCATCTCCGAACTCATGGACCCAAGAATCTCATGCACGAGCCGATCATTCCCATGGCTCTCATCCACCATTCAGTTTCAGGGGCGTTCCCCGCGGGTTCCGGGGCGCGCGGCGCACGGCGACGCCCGGCTCCTGTGCCGGAACCGGACGCCGCCATGGCTGGTTTACGTCGGACAGAATCCAGGCGCCGCGGCTACTTGTCGGCCGGCGGCATCAGGACGGTGTCGACCAGGTAGACCACCGCATTGGCGGTCTGGACTCCGCCGCAGACGACCTTGGCGTCGTTGACCATCAGGTTGTCTCCGCTGCCTGTCACTTCCAGATCCCGGCCCTCAACCGTGGTGTGCGTTCCCGCGATGTCGGCGGGCTGGATCTCCCCGGGAACCACATGGTAGGTGAGCACCTTGGTCAGCATGTCCGAATCCTTGACGACCGCGTTCAGGTCCTTCTCCGGGATGGCGGCGAAGGCTTCGTCTACCGGTGCGAAGACGGTGAATTCGGCCCCGTTCAAGGTGTCGACCAGATCGACGTCCGGGTTCAGCTCGCCGGAGACAGCCTTGGTCAAGGTCTTCAGCAGCGGGTTGTTGGATGCCGCGACGGCGACCGGGTCCTGGGCCATCCCGGCGACCGAGCCGTCGCCGCTCGGCACGGCTTCGGCGTAGGCCGAGCATCCCGAGCCGACAAGATTCGCGGTCGGGTCCATGCTGCTGTCCGCGGCTGGGCTGCTTTCGGTGGCCATCTCCGAGCTGGAGGCTTCGGGGGCGGGTGCGCTCGATGATTCCGGGGTGTCGCTGTCCATCGAACAGGCACTGAGTCCCAGCGCGGCGACCGCGATCAATCCCAGGGCTCCGGCGAACGTTCTCTGCGTGTGCTTCATGTCGTTCTCCTCCTGTGGCGACGGCAAGAACCGTCGTGGTGTCCCTCCCCGTCGGGGCGGGCTTTCACACGGTATTCGGGGCGCGGCACGGTGCGGATTGGACCGGATCGAAAAAATTTTGCAACCTCCGCACGAAGCACGCGCGCCGGCCCTCCCCGATGCAGGGGAGAACCGGCACGCGCGCTGTACGGCTAGTGGGCGGGGCGCCTAGATCAGGTCCTCGCCGCGGCGCTTCGCCTCGCGGGCTTCGGAAATGAAGGCCTTGGAGATGACGATGGCGACGACGGCCACGATGACCGGCCAGATGAGGACGTAGAGGCTGAGGGCTAGCATTTATTCACGCTCCTGGGCTGTTCTGGTTGAGTTGCGGCTGCCGGCAGGCACTGCAGCGACCGGCTGTTCCCCGGTATCGAAGTCTCCGGCCCGCTCGGCGATCACCGCGAAGTCGAAGTTCTTCGTGGACCTGAAGGACATGAGATAGCAGATGATGGTGCTGACCGAATAGGCGACCAGCGAGGCCGACAGGGTCGTGTAGTCGCGCAGGAAGCCGAAGCAGAACGGCGCGGCGACCACGCTGGCCCCGATGCCGATGACCATTGCCGGGCGCAGGCCGAAGAAGCCGAAGGCCATCAGGCCCAGGACGATGCCGATGCCCAGGATGGCCAGCAGCTCGATCAGCACGGCGGTGATGCCCGTCATCGGGATCAGGTCGAAACGCACCGGAATGAATACCGCCAGCGCGGCGATCACCGAAACGGTGAAGGCCTTGTTGGTGACCTTCTTCCAGTAGAAGCTCGCCAGCACCGGGAACACCAGCGCGCCCCACAAGGCGCCGACGAAGACCAGCAGGTCCAGGATGTTCATCTGCATGCTGGCCAAAGCGACGGCCAGGGCTGTTGCGGCGACCATCGTCAGCCGTCCGACCAGCAGCATGGTTTTCGGGTTCGCCTTCTTCTTGCCCGCGATGTTCTGTCCGTAGATGTCGGCCATCATAATGGAGGACAGCGCGGAGAGGTCCGAATCGGCGGTCGAGGACAGCGCGCCGATGATCATGATGAAGAACAGCGCCAACAGGATGCCCGGGAGGTAGCTTGCCGCCATTTCGGGGATGATGTTGTTCAAATCCCCGCCGGTCGGGGTGAAGCCCAGATACAGCGCCAGCACGCCGAGCATGCCCACGCCGATGACCATGGCGCCGTAGCCGATGGTCGCGGTGATGAAGGTCGGCTTGATCAGGTCCTCGCGCACCGCGAACAGCCGCTGGGCGATGGTCTGGTTGCCGATGGCGTAGGCCAGCACCGCGGCGATGTACGGGGCACCCTGGTTCAGGAAGGCCTCGGAGGAGAAGAAGTTCGACTGCTGCGCGGTGAGGTTCGCTGCCCCGGTCTCGAACGCGGCGGGGAATCCCGCGGCGAAGAAGATGAACGGCACGATGATGGCCACTGCGCCGAGCATGGCGATGACCTGCATGAAATCGGTGAGCACCGAAGCGCGGAACCCCGACCACAGGGTGTAGAGCAGCACGCCGCCGGCCACGGCGAATACGCCCTGGATGAAGTTGAAGGGGGAGAGCATCGAAATCAGCACGCCACCGGCGATGAAGTTGGACATCAGCGAGATGACCGAGCCGACGACGTTGGACCCTGCCAGCATGAGCTGGCTGGAGCGGCCGTGGCGTACGTACATGACCTCGGCCAGCGTGTGGGCCTTGGGCGCCACCTTGCGGATGCGCTTGCCGAAGGGGTAGATGAACAGGATCATCAACGCGCCCCACAGGCCGTAGTGGATGGGGCCGCTGATTCCGTAGGTGTAGCCGGACGACGCCGAGGCATACATGGAAGAGGCCCAGATCCAGGTAGCGGTCATGCTTGCCGCCGAAATGCCGAAGCCGATTTTATTGCCGGCGGTCATGTACCCGTCGGCATTTTCGTTTTTCTTACCAATGCGAGTGGAAACGAAAAACGTTCCACCGTAAAACAAGACCAATAAAAGTACAATGGTCAGAGCGCTGAAACCGACTGCTTCCGGGTTCACACTCCACCTCCTTAGGATCGACGAGTTCGAGAATCGACACCGGATCGGACAAGGATCCTCCGCGGTGCATGGTTCTGCACGTCTCATCCCGCACACTGCGATGGCGGGGTTCGATTAGCCGACGCACACAAGCCCTGGGGCCATCAATCACTCTCCGTCCGTTCTTCGGCTCATCTCTTTCCAGAACCAGCCTATTTTTACGCGCGCTGAGTCAGTTCGCTGTCGTCCTCATACATGCCTAGTTGAGGCCTAATACTTGGTGAATGGCTGAGAATTCGATCCTGATTGAATCGAACGCACCGAGTAAAGTGCTCGGTGACAAAATTGCCATTCGTGCGCGGTTCTTTCCCAATTGACGGCGAAATTCAAGCCGGTCAGAGAACCCGTCGATGCTCCGCTCGGTCGAGACGGCAACTGTCCTGCGCCTGCAGTTCACCGGAAAACCGGTGTTGTGGAGCTCGTCATGCCCGACTAGCGCCGTAGATCCGGCGGGATCATCGACTGTTTGAGCGTAGCATGAATCACAGGACTCTGCTCAAATCGCTCCGGATTAGTATCTCAAGTCAGGGCTTAGTTCGTGTCGCATCGCCTCCTATTTCGATAATTCAAAAATGGTGATAAATCGTTATCTGGGGTTGAAATTCGTCGAAAATGAATTATTATTTTGGCGTCTATTTCCCGCTCGCAACACGTGGATTCTGAAGAGTGGATATTTCCCGCGGAGTCATGCCGGAACGGCGTCGTGCCCTGTTCTCCGACCGTGAGGACGAAAAGGTCGGGCTGTTTCGCGGCAGTCGTATGCCTGCAACAGGTTCTGATCGGCGGAATTCGGCGGCCCGCAGGTGAACCTGGCGCTGACATGACAAAGGGCCCGCGCTTCCCGAAAATTTTCGAGGAGCGCGGGCCCTGAGAATGACGTTATGCGGCTATGCCAACTCGTACCTGAGGCGAATGACCGCTAGTCCGATGAGCGAAAGGACTGCGATAGCCATGTAGTAGAAACTTGGGGCATCCAGGGAACCGGTTGCGCTAATCAGCCAGGTGAGCACGAGTGGCGCGATGCCGCCGAGTACGGTGACACCTACGTTGTACGTGACCGAGATTCCTGATCCGCGAATCGCTGCAGGGAACAACGACGAAATCAGCGCCGGAAGTGGACCGAAGTAGAACGCCATGATGACACCCAGCAGAGCGATCACGACGATCATGACTGGAACTGTGGGATTACCTGTCATCAACTTGAACAGCGGCCAGGCTCCCACGAGCGCGGCCACCGCTGCCCAAGTCATAACGCGCGCTGGCCCCACCCTGTCGGCAAGATGGCCGATGAACGGCACGCTGACCAGCGTTACGATGCCAGCAACCACGCCACCCAGGAATGCGGCATCGGCAGGGATGTGCAGATTCTGTACGGCAAATGTCGGCATGTAGAGAATCATGTAGACAGAGATCGTGGCGACGCCGATCGCCGCTGCTCCGGCCAAAAGCCGTCCGTAATTGTGGGCAAAAAGCTGCCCCAGCGGAGACTTCGACTTTTCAACCTTGATGAATTCTTCGGTCTCTTCGAGCCGTGCTCGGATGTACAGCCCGACCGGACCGATGAGCAAACCGACAAAGAACGGAACGCGCCATCCCCAGCTCTCCAGGGCCTCGGTGGACAACTGTGTAGTCAGGACGAACCCGAAAGCAGAAGCGAGCAGCATGGAGGCTCCCTGTGCCGCGACCTGCCAGGAGGAGTAGAAGGCCTTCTTGTGCGGGGCGGTTTCAATGAGAAATGCCGTGGCGGTGCCGAATTCGCCACCCGCCGAGAAACCCTGGAGCAGGCGTGAGAGCAGGATGATCAAGGCGCCCCAGACACCCACCATTTCGTAGGTCGGGGCAATGGCCATGATCAAGGTGCCGACCATCATGAGCATCAATGTGAGGGTCAGCGCAGCTTTGCGTCCCTTGCGATCAGCGTAGCTGCCCAGAACCATGCCGCCCAAGGGACGGATGACATAGGAAATAGCGAAGGTGGCGAATGTGAGGATTAGCGCGAAGGTTGCATCCGACTCGGGGTAGAACAATTTGGCGATTGTCGTGGCGAAGGTTGCGTAGACAATGATGTCGAACCATTCCAGGGCTGCGCCGATGGAAGAAGAAATCACTGCCTTGCGTGCGTCGGCAAGCTGCTGCGTGGTCGGGGATTGCGGTGAAGCGGTCATGAGGAAAGTTCCTTGATCAGTTGATCCATGAATCCTTCGCAGGCAACGATTTGTTCGAGTTCAATGAATTCGTCCGGTGCATGGGCCTGGGCGATGTCGCCCGGACCGCAAACCACGGTCGGAATGCCTGCGGCGGCGAACAGTCCGGCCTCCGTGCCGTAGGTGACCTTGTCGTCGGCGGCGATGGCGCCGCATCGAGCGGCAAGATCGACGATCTCTTCCGACGGGTCGGTGTCCAGGCCCGGGGCACCTGCTACCTGCTCGAAGGTCATGGATGCCTGTGGGTTCCGGGCGCGCATTTCTTCGCCCAGTTGGCTCGCGAAATTCTTGATTCGGGCGGTCAGCGCCTCGCGGTCCACGACCGCCAGCGAACGAAACTCAAAATGCACTGTGCAGTCTGAAGGGATCGTATTGACGGCAATTCCACCGTTGATCAGATTCACGTTCATCGTCGTGGTGGGTTCGATGAAAGCCGGGTCGGAAGGGCCCTCCGTCCGCAGCTCATGGGCGATCTCTTCCACGAAGCTGGCGAAACGAAGGCCGTAGGAGATGGCGTTGAGTCCTTCGCTGGGCAGCGATGAGTGCGCTGCGACCCCGTGGAAGGAAACCTTGAAAACATTCATGGACTTGTGCCCGCGGATTGCGCGCATGCTGCTTGGCTCACCGACGAAGCAGCCGCGAGGGTCCAGTTCCTGGCTCACGATTTCATCAACGAGGCTCACCGCACCGACGCAACCGATTTCTTCGTCATAGGAGAACGCGAGGTGAATCGGCTGCGAAAGCTTGGCGGAGATGAACTCGGGCAGTTTGCCCAGGATGACCCCGATGTAGGACTTCATGTCGCAGGTGCCACGCCCGTACAGCTTCTCATCACGCTCATGGACAGTAAACGGATCGCTGGACCAGTTCTGTCCGTCGACCGGGACGACGTCGGTGTGGCCGGAGAGGACCACGCCCCCGCGGCGGCTTCCGTCGTCCGCCGGAATGGTTGCCAGCAAATTGGCCTTGCTTCGATCTTCGTTGTAGATCCGTTTGGAATCGATTCCAACCGCTTGAAGCTTTGCTTCGAGCAGATCGATCAGCGGCAGGTTGGTGTCCCTGCTAGTGGTGTCGAGGGCAATGAGGTCGCTGATCTCGCGAAGGCTTGCCGATGATGGGCGCGTCATGAGGTTCCTTGATGTAGGTTTTATTTTTGGTTGAAGACATATTGTCATGGGTGAGTGGGCTCACAAAAATATGTTTCCCAAACGGACGAATCGTGAAAGGACGTTGAATGGGCTGCGAGCGGAACATCACCGGATTTTCGCTTTTGCGGCCAATGCAGAAGTACGCAAAGGGCTAGTCAACGTGCGGTCGGAACCGGCGCAGCGTGGTGATATGGATCGAGGATTACGGCAATGTGATGTCCTCCTGGGATAACGGAGGCCTAGCTGGTGGGTGGAAAATATTTCCCCGACTTCTCCACACCCCGCAACCACCTCCCGCCGCCACCCGTAGACCCGGCGCAGGCTGGGGTCATGAGTATCCACCAGCTCGCCGCAGCACTACAGGTCCTGCACAACGCCGTCACCACGAGCATCCCGCGCGGCGCGGCCGCCGCCCTGCTCGAGGTCATGGCCTCGTGCCGCGCCCTGCTGGTGAAACTCTCCGAAGCCCTGCACGGCATCGAGGACCCTCGGGTCGCCGCCGCCCACGCCCACCTGATCGAGCAGCTGGCCCACGACATCCAGCGCGAGCAGCTGCGCAGCCAGATCCATCTGGAATCCACCGGCGCGCACCTGCTCGAAGACGACGAGCTGGACGCCCTGCGCCAAGCCGGGGAGCAGCACGCCTACCGGCAGCTGGACCTGGCAACGGCCCCGCGCCTGCACGCGGGCCGCGCCCACTACACCAGCACCGCGGACTTCTCCGCGGCCTGGCTGGGGTTGAACTACTACGGGGCCGCGTCCCGGCTGCACGATGCGCACCTGCTGATCGCCCGCCGCGCCATGGACGGCGGCACGCTGACCCCGCGGCTGGCCGGGCTGGCCCGGCTGTACCAGGAGCCGGGAGCCGTGGACCCGCGCCGGATCGCGCAGGCGGCCCGGGCGCTGGACAAGTTCGAACCAGCCGACACCTGCTTCGAGGGGCTCCCGTTGCCGCCGACCGCCCGGCACGCCGACGGGGCACTCATGGAAGAGCACGTGCTCGCCGCCTTGGCCGAGCCGAACCGCACCACCAGCGAGAAACAGGTCTGCACCTTGATCTCCGACTACCGGCGCGAGCACGGCAAGCAACGGGCCCCGGAGACCGGGATCTTCTTCCGCGGCACCCGCGCCGGGGTGGACTGCTATGACCTGCGCGCGGCGGGGGAGCAGGCCGAGCAGTTGCGCTCGTTGATGGGGCAGGCGGACAACCCGCGCACCCAGGCCGGCAAGGCCGCCCGGGCCGCCCGGGCCGCCCGGGCCGCCCGGCCTGGTTCCTCGAACCCCGACCGCTCGGCTGCGGACGCCGAGGCAATAGAACGCGGCGAGGTGCAGACCGATCCGTTGTTCAGTTCGGATGCCCCGGCTCCCGACTGGGCCGGCATCAATTCCGGCCCCGACAGCAGCCCCGATGCCGGTCCCGCCCCCGATGGCGGCACTGGTGGCGGCCCGGCCGAGGAAGGCCGGGAGAATCTCATTGACTTTGATACGTGGCATAGCGCGGGCAAAGGCTCGCAGGGTGCCTCGAAGAGCCAAGACGCCGAGGAAGAACAAGATTTTGACTGTGTGGAAACCGGTCACGAGGATGCAGGCCATGGCTTCGGGGATGCCGCCGGGCAGCCGCGGACCGAATACAGCGATCAGGACCCGGAGTTGGGCGGCGACGCGGACGTGCCGCCGGCCCAGCGCCGGTTGAACGCGTTCCTCGCAGCCCTCAGCTCCGGTCCGGCGGGGCCGGGGGCGAAGACCATCGCGCCGCGGGTCGGGATCCACATCCAGCTCAAGGCCTTGGAGGATTTGCGGCACCCCGAGATGCTCACCTCGACCACGGATCACGGGGTGGGGCTCGACGCGGCGGAGACCGGGAGGTTGATGTGCGAGGGAGCGATTTACCGGGTGATCTTCGGGCCCGACGGGCAGCCCTTGGATGTGGGGCGGTCCCAGCGGTTCTTCACCGAGGCGATCAAGCGGGCCGCGTTGGCCCGGGACCGAGGGTGTATTGTGCCCGGGTGCACCGCGCCGCCGGAGATGCTTGAGTGCCATCATGATGATTGGTGGGAGCATGGCGGGCAGACCAGTTGCCGTAATGCGTCGTGTTTGTGCCGTCGGCATCATTTGGCGATCCATGCCGGGTTGCTGACCTTGGTCAAGATCGGGGGATTGGCGTATATCTTGTTCCCGAAGCATGTGGATCCGTTGCAGATACCGCAGCGGAACCGGCTCTACACCGCTGCCTAATTCCTGTTGATGGGTAGACAGAGTATGCGCAGACTTCGGTCCGGGGGATCTTGAGATCGTTGACGGGTCGTCTGGCAGATCCAGAGCTTCGCAAGCAACCGCTACAACTTTCATACTCTTTGCGGATAGGTTAATCGACTTGGAATTGTCACGCTCTGACCACCATCGCTCCCACGCAGGATTATTCGCCGGACAGGAGAAATCCGTGCAGGTCTCTCCAGAGACCTGCACGGATTTCGGTTTCCTATTTAACTCAGCGATGGCCATGATGGCTGTGGCCCAACGTTGCAGTGACTATTGATCCGGACGGCGTCAGCGCGTTCGTGCTGACAGCCATCCTGTGCCCGCTGATGGCGACATCGGAGGCCATCGGCGCTGGGAGCACATTAACTGCCTTGCCCTTCACGATCTTGGATACGCCTCCGCCGAACAGCTCGGTCACGTAGATGCTTCCGCGATCATCCACTGCGATGCCGGTGGGCGCGCTCAGGCCGCTGGCCACGAGGTAGCTTTTCTTGCTGTGGAGATTCAACTTGTAGATCTTGCCCTTGGACATGGACTCGCCCGGAGCTCCCGGCAGTACGGTGTAGTACAGCCAATTGCCACGAAGTTCGATGTCGGTAGGAACGGCCTGGGCCCAGTAGGTGCGTCCCATCATGCAATCGGGAACCGTCAGTCCTGCTTCTGCGGCTGCAGCGACGGCTGCTTCATCGATCACAACAGGTTCGGCGGGGAGCACTTTGACTACGCTCGCCTTGCCGTGTGAATTCACCTTCCAGAGTGCGTTGCCGCCCGCGTCGCCCACATAGACATTGCCGCGCCACACGGAGGTGGAATACGGATGGGAATAGACCTCGCCGGTGGATTGCATCCACGGAGCTTGATCCAGACAGGTCTGAGGGGCATCGCGCACACCGTAGACGGTCTTACCGTCCGGGTTGAGCTTGACTTCCCACTTGGTCATGTCGGTGATGGTCCGGGTCTTGCCATGGTGGCTGATGGACTTGAGCAATGCCGGGCCGATGGCCTCTGGATTTTCATCGGTGCCCGCCACGTTTTCAAAGTAGTAGGTGGTGCCGCGAGAGTACGACACGGCTCCGATTTCCTTACCCGGCGCAGAAGCCAGAACCTTTTTGGTTCCGTCCGATGCCACCGACGACAACATGCCGGCGAAAGATTCTGCGACCAGGATGTTGCCGTGGGATCCATAGGCCACTTTCAACGGCCCGCCGAGCCCCTCGATGAGGGTTTCGACATGCTGCACCGTCGTCCGGGAGTTATGGTGGGAGTCACCGCCGGCTTGTGCCGGGGCGATGTTCAACGTTGTTGCCAGAAGCGCCCCCGCAGCAACAGCTGCGAATGCACGGAATTTCATGGGGTGTTCCTTGCCTTGCTGGTGACTCGCGATCCATCACAGGGATCGCGCGCTGTGGATCGTCACCCGCAAGATCCGTGGAAGTCATCATGCGCAAATACTCCCCTGATGGCGCGCGGCCACAGGGAACAGTTTTTGATAGCCCCAAGAATTTTGCGAGTGAGTGGAAGCCGTGCGAGGCGGCTCGCGGCGAAGTGCCCCAGCCACCTCGTCCCCAACGTCACAGGCGTGATAAAACCACGCAAGTGGTTAGAGTTTAGGAGTGTTGACGTCGCCGGTCAATCGTTTCCGAGCAGTAACCTTTGGTTCCGGCCCAGGATCCGGGACGTCGTTGAGGTCTGCAGAAATTCCGGCGTGAACATATTTTTTGTTCATTCTTCGCTGCGCGGACGGCGTGGGACCAGCGCTCGGCAGCGCAGGGGGGTGTGTTGCAGCCGGCATCGCGTTGGCGCGCTATCGCACAGCCGAACTCAACGCGGTGTTTTCCGGGCCTGATGGGCCGACAGCGCGCTGGTGATGGGATCGACCACATCTGCGTCCCAAACAGGCTAATGACCGGGGCAGCGCCTATACTGGAACGCGTGAGTAAAGCCGGGCAGAACACTGAAGAGCAGGCCTCTGGCCTCGTACTAGTCGATAAAGAACAGGGCATGACCTCCCACGATGTGGTTGGTCGCATCCGCCGGCTGGCGGGCACCCGCAAGGTCGGGCATGCCGGAACGCTGGATCCCATGGCCACTGGCGTGCTGGTCATCGGCGTCAACAAGGCTACCCGCCTGCTCACTTACATCGTCGGCCACGACAAGACCTACACCGCCACCATTCGCCTGGGCCAGAGCACCGTTACCGACGACGCCGAGGGCGATATCGTCTCCGAGCGCATCGCCGCTGCGGTGACCGACGAGGACATCGAGCGCGAGGTGGCCAAGCTGCGCGGGGACATCCAGCAGGTCCCGAGCCAGGTTTCTGCGATCAAGGTCGACGGCAAGCGCTCCTATGCGCGCGTTCGCGCCGGCGAGCAGGTGGAACTGAAGTCCCGCCCGGTGACGATCAAGCGCTTCGACATCCACGAGATCCGCCGCGAGAATGGCGGCAAGATCCTGGACGTGGACGTCACCGTCTCCTGTACTTCGGGTACCTACATCCGCGCCCTGGCCCGCGACCTGGGCGAAGCCTTGAACGTCGGCGGCCACCTGACCGCGCTGCGCCGCACCGAAGTCGGCCCGTACAAGATCGAGCTGGCCCGCACCCTAGAGCAACTGGCGCAGGAGTTCGAGATCCTGCCCCTGGAAAAGGCTGCCGCGGCGATCTTCCCGAACCGCACCGTGAGCGTCGACGAAGCAGTCGAGCTGTCCTTCGGCCGCCCCATCGCTGCGTCATCCAAGACCATGGACGTCGCGGCAGACCAGCCCGTGGCCGCTTTCGCGCCCAACGGCGTGCTGGTCGCGCTGCTGGAAGACAAGGGCGACAAGGCCCGCACCACGCTGGTTTTCACCGCCAAGTAAGCCGCGGACCCGGAACGTAATCCAGGGAGGATTGCCCTTTTGATTGTCATGAACGGCTTTTTCGTCGCCGGCGCGATTGGCTGCGCGGTAGCGCTGCTTGTCGCGGTGATCGCCACGCTCATCCGCAAGCACCCTGACGACTGGGCCCTGGTCGGCGCGATCGCCACCGAGGTGTTCCTGATCGTCTACGGCATTGCCGCGGCCATCCGCCAGGCCGGGGGAGATGCTGTGGCAGGAGACCCGATCGAGTTCTGGGGCTACTTCATCACCGCGCTGATCATGCCGCCGATCGCGTTCTTCTGGGCCGTCAGCGAGAAAAGCCGCTGGTCAAACGCCTTGCTCGCGGCTTCGGCACTGGTCACGTTCGTAATGTTGTTCCGCATGGAACAGATCTGGCAGTAGGAGCCTCCACATGAGTCAGAAGCCACGCAATTCGCGCATCCTGCAGGCGGCCGAAGCCAAGAAAAGCGCTGACGGACCCAAGCCCAGCCGCACCACCGGCCTGGGCCGGGTCATCATCGCGGTCTACGGCATCCTCGCCCTGGCTGCGACGGTGCGCGCCGTATACCAAATTGTGAGCAAGTTCGACGAAGCCCCGGAAGCCTACGTGCTGTCGCTGATTTCCGGCCTGATCTACTTCGTCGCAACCTTCTCGCTGTCCTCGGCCAAGCCGCGCGCGTGGATGGTGTCGCTGTGGGCCGTGGGCATCGAGCTGGTCGGAGTGCTGGTGGTCGGCACGCTGTCGCTGACCCACCCTGAGATCTTCGCCCACCCGTCGGTGTGGAGCGGTTTCGGAGAAGGCTACGGATACATCCCGCTGGTGCTTCCGATCATCGGCCTGTGGTGGCTGTACCGTAATCGTAGTGAGCGTCACAGCTAAACCCGTGTAAGAATTGCTTCGGCGGGTTTTTTGATCTGCCGAGGAAAGTACCCATAAAGGAGCAAAGTGCACTATTGGAAGGGCCTGGACGCAGTCCCCACTGACGTGGCTCCCACCGTTGTGACCATTGGCAACTTCGACGGGGTCCATCTGGGACACTGCGAAGTCCTGGACGCCGTCGTCTCGCTGGCGAAGCAGCGGGCGGCCAAGTCGGTGGCCATCACCTTTGAACCCCACCCGGCATTGGTGCACCGCCCGGACAGCGCACCGGAATTGATCATGGGTCTCGCCGACCGCGTGGACACCCTGGCCAGTGTGGGCCTGGACGCCGTCCTGATGATCCACTACACCCTGGAATTCGCGGACCAGAGCGCCGAGGAATTCGTGAAGTCCATCATCGTGGACACGCTGCACGCCACCGCCGTCGTGGTGGGCCATGACGTGCGCTTCGGCCGCAACAACTCCGGCGACTTCGAGTTCATGCAGGAACTGGGCCGGAAGTACGGCTTCGACGTCATCGGCGTGGACGACGTGGGCGACAAGCGCCGCCTGTCCTCCACCTGGGTGCGCGAGGAACTGGCCGCCGGCAACGTCGAAGCCGCCGCCTCGATCCTCGGCCGCCCGCACCGCATGCGCGGTGAAGTGGTCCACGGGGCCGCCCGCGGCCGGGAACTTGGTTTCCCGACTGCGAACCTGTCCTCCGACGCCTCCGGCATCATCCCGGCCGACGGCGTGTACGCCGGCTGGCTGGTCGACGAGGCCGACGTGCGCTGGCCTGCCGCGATTTCTGTGGGCTCCAACCCGACCTTCGAAGGCATCTCCCGCGTCGTGGAAGCCCACGTCATGGACCGCCCGGACGAGGGCGTCGAGGACTTCGACCTCTACGGGCAGCAGGTCATCGTCGAATTCGTCTCGCACCTGCGCCCGATGGTCGCCTACCGCGGCATCGAGGCCCTGATCGACCAGATGGCCGAGGACGTCGAGCAGGCCCGCGCGGTCCTGGCGCTGGAGCAGCACTAGGCTCGATGGCTGAAATTCCCTCGCTGCCGCGGCGCGCCTTCACTGTCGACGCCGCGCGGCGCACCGACCTGGCCTCCGCCTTCCAGCACGGGGCGGACAGCTACGACAATATCCGCCCCTCCTATCCGGAGCAGGCGCTGGACTTCACGTTGCAAGCGCATCCGAAGACAGTAGTGGACATCGGCTGCGGCTCGGGCATCTTCACCGAGCAGCTCGCGGGCCGAGGACTGGAGGTCAGCGCGGTTGACCCGTCCGCCGACATGCTCCGGGTGCTGGCCGAACGCCTGCCGCAGGTGGTGAGCACCTGCGCCGCGGGGGAGAATACCGGGCTTCCCGGGGACGCTTTCGACCTGGTCACCTACGCCCAGGCCTGGCACTGGGTGGACCACCCCAAAGCCAGCGCCGAGGCGGCGCGACTGCTGCGCAGCGACGGCTGGCTGACGTTGCTGTGGAATCAGCTGGATGTCACCGTTCCGTGGGTGCACCGGCTGGCACGGATCATGCACGCGGGCGACGTCCACCGGCCGGAGCTGGAGCCGCCGTTGGGGACGCAGTTCTCAAAACCCGAGCACGGGATCTGGCACTGGTCTATGGAACTGGATTTCGCTCAGATCGTCGAACTCACCAAGTCCCGCAGCTACTACCGGCGAGCCAACGAATCCACCCGTGCCAAGGTCGAAGCGAACCTCGCCTGGTACTGGATGGAGCATCTGGGCCATGCCGCCGAGACGAAGGTGCAGGTGCCCTATCTCACGCATGCCTGGAGGGCGCGTCGGCGCACCCGTCGATGATATGATTATTGATGGCCTTCGCTGCAGTCCGCGGTTGCGAGATGCCACCGCGAGCGTCTGACGCTCGCATTTGAATGAAACGCGGTCCAACTCTAGGAGTTTGTTATGGCACTGGATGCCGCAATCAAGAACGAAATCATCAAGGCTTACGCCACCCACGAGGGTGACACCGGTTCGCCTGAGGTTCAGATCGCCGTTATGTCCCGTCGTATTTCGGACCTGACCGAGCACCTGAAGATGCACAAGCATGATCACCACACCCGCCGTGGCCTGATGGCTCTGGTTGGTCGTCGTCGTCGTATGCTCGGCTACCTCAAGAACACCGACATCGAGCGTTACCGTTCGCTGATCGAGCGTCTGGGCCTGCGCAAGTAGTCTCCGGCTGTTCAGCCGAAACCCCCGATTCCTGCCGGAATCGGGGGTTTTCGCATCTGCCGGTGAGGAAGCGGCTACTCAGCTGGCTGGGTGGCGGCTTCAGCGGCTTCTTCCGCTTCGGCTGCTGCAGCCTTCTCGTGGTGAATCACCTCGGCCAGCAGCTTTTCCATTTCTTTGGCTACGCCTCCGGCGGAAGCAGGATTCTGTCCTGTCACCAGCCGGTCGGAGACCTGGACGTTCTCCTCGAAGTCGTCCGCTGCCACGTGGGTGGCTCCCTGCTCCTCCAAGCGGTCCGCCAGCAGGAACGGGACGATCTTCTCCTTGCCCACCGTGATCTCCTCCGAATTCGTGAAGGCGGCGACATGCTTGCCCGTCAGCAGCTTCATGCCGTGGTCGAGTTCCACATCAAGCAACCCAGCCGGGCCGTGGCAGACCGCACCGACGATGCCGCCCTTGAGATAGATGCTTGAAATCAGCTTCTGCAGGCCTTCGTTGTTCGGGAAGTCCCACATGGTGCCGTGGCCGCCGACAAGATAGACCGCGTCGTACTGCTGCGGGTCTATGACTTCAACCCTGGCGGTGTTGTACAAACCGGCACGGGTTGTTTCATCCTGGGTAAATGCCACCTGAATCGGGTCCGAGGCATCCACGGCGTCCCGCGGTGGCTGACCTCCCTTGATGGATGCGAAATCCACAAAGTGCCCGGAGTCGCGGAAGACCTTCCACGGGTGGGCAGCTTCGGCGACGTTGTAGCCGGTCGGTTCTCCGGTATCACCGAGTTCTGAAACGCTGGTAAGGACCATGAGGATTTTCTTCAAGGTGTGCTCCTTTCGCTTTCGTATCCCCAGCCTTGTTGATGGTTCCCGGTGATTCAAGGAATTGGAGGGACTTGCCAGCTAGGTCATTGAGAGCTGATATCCGGCTTTGATGTCCAGGACGGACCTCTGGCGGCATTCGGTGCAGGTCTTTTGCGGTCGAGCCCGAGAATCTGATCAAGATTTTTTGATCAGGAATTCTGTTCGAAAACCACGCTCTGTGTCCAGTGCGGAGGGCCTGAGCAAGATTTCTGATCAATGATTCTGCTCGAAAACCATGTTTGTTCCGGTCGTGCTTGTTGTTTACCGGTCCAAGAATCTGATCAAAAAAATTGATCAGAAAAACAGTTCACCAAGCAACCATGCACGAAAGTTGTGTTGGGGAATGCTCCAGCGCTGAGCTTGCGATGATTCATCAAGCGCGCGGTGGGGCGGTGGGAATGTGACAAAATCCGAATCAGTGGCAGTTCGTCGAATGGTGTAGGTGACGGGAGGGCTTGGAAATGGCCGGAAAGCACCAGCACCGTGCACAGGTTCTTGACTGGATCTTTCGGGTAGGACTGCTCTTCAAAGGCATCGACGGTCTCCTGGAAATCGTCGGCGGCGGGCTCTTTCTCCTGTTCAATCCCGACCAGCTGGATACATTGGCCAGAATACTCACGCAGCATGAACTCTCTGAGGATCCCGGGGACCTGATTGCCAACTTCCTGCTCCATGCCAGCGGGTCGCTGACTGTATCGGGCTCATGGTTTCTCGCCGCCTATCTATTGCTTCACGGGATCGTCAAGGTGGTATTGGTCTGGGCAGTGTTGCTAGACAAACTCTGGGCCTATCCGTGGATGATTGCTTTCCTGCTGATTTTCATTGGTTACCAGAGCTACGAACTGATTGTCGGTTTCAGCGTTGGTCTGCTGGCACTGACGCTCTTCGACGTGTTCATTGTTTGGCTCACGAGACGCGAATATCGAATTCAGCGCCGCCACAGGCAGAATCACGGAAATATCGACGTTTAGCGGATTCTTTGAACTGTGGAATTATTGTCATACGGAAGTTAACTTTCGTTTTGACTGGTGACCGGCGTTAGGCTTGAGGCACGTTCGAGCTTCACCGTGTCAAGAAAGCGAGTCGTCATGACCCAGCCAGTTCTTCAGCGTCAACTTTTCGGCCCTGGTCCCAGCAACCCGTACCCGGAGGCCACCGCGGCCCTTGGCCTGCCGTTGCTCGGACACCTTGACCCGGCATTCATTGCCCGCATGGACCGGGTCTGCGAATCGCTGCGCACCCTGTGGGGTACGTCCAACGCCCGAACCCTGCCGCTGAGCGCCACCGGGTCCGCAGGCATGGAAGCCGCCTTCGTGAACACCATCAACCCGGGTGATGTGGCAGTGATCGCCATCAACGGCCTGTTTGGCGAGCGTATGTGCGAGGTGGCTTCGCGCGTGGGTGCCGAGGTTGTCCGGGTAGACCACGAGTATGGAACTCCGATCGATGCGCAGCGAGTGGCCGAGGCCCACCCGAATCCGACGGTGATCGCCGGAGTCCACGCCGAGACGAGCACCGGAGTGCTGTCCGACATCGCCGCGTTGGGTGCCATCAAGGGCGACGCTCTGTTGATCACTGACGCGGTGACGTCCATCGGCGGCATGCCCGTGCTCGCCGACGAATGGGGCATCGACGTTGGTTATGCCGGCACCCAGAAGTGCATCGGCGTGGCACCCGGACTGGCGCCGTTCACCATTTCGGACCGCGCCTTCGAGCGCCGGGTGCAGAAGCCGCAGTCCTGGTACCTGGACTTGGGACTGCTGGGCGGATACACCACCGGTTCCACCGGCGGAGGCCGAACTTACCACCACACGGCGCCAGTGGCCATGGTGGCTTCGCTGGAAGCAGGCCTTGATCGCATCCTCAGCGAGGGTCTTGACTCGGTGACTGCGCGCCACCAGGCTGCCGGTACGGCTCTGCAGGACGGCCTGCAGGAGATGGGCCTGGAGCTGTTCGCGGCGGAGGGCTACCGCCTGCCGCAGCTGACCACGGTGAAGGTTCCCGAGAATGTGGATTCTGCCAAGGTCCGGGGCTACCTGCTGGAGCGGTTCAATATCGAGATCGGCGGCGGCGTGGGACAGTACGCAAATACGGTGTGGCGCATCGGGCTGATGGGCCCCAATGCCAATCCTTCATCGGTGGCGCTGCTGCTGTCGACCTTGAAGGAAGCCATCGACAAGGCATAGCTGCAACACCGCGTTGGTGCTGCAATCCACGGCACACAAGGTTGACGGGCTGGCGCCCGCCGAAGGAATTCGGCGGGCGCCAGCCCGTTGCTGCCTTTCCGGCCGGAAATCAGTCGGCGAGCCCGTCGGGATGGTGGGCAAAGTCCAGCCGGACGCTGCCGTTGTCGGTATCGAGCGTGGCCCAGCCGCCGATGGGCAGGGTGAACATCGGGCTGGTGTGCCCGAAGTCCAGATTGGCGACTACCGGCACGGAGGACAGCCGCGGATGCTTGGCGAGTACCTGTTCCAGCAGCGACCGAGTGATCTTGGATTCGAGCTGAAACCTGCCGATGGCAAGGCCCCGGATCTTTTCAGCCCCTGGCATCTGCAGCAACGAGGCGAGGCTGCGCGCGAATTCATCGGCGTCTGCGGCGCCGTCGTCCTCGAGGAATAGCAGCGAGCCAGCCAACTCGGGCATCATGTCGCCGCCCTGCAGCAGCCTCAGCGTGCCGAGGTTGCCTCCGATTACCCGGCCTGTTGTCTGCCCGGGATTAATAATCCATGGGCCGTCGGTGCCATGTATGATGCGGTGTTCCTGGTCCATGAACCACAGGTCGTCGGTAAACTCCGTGCCGTGCTCGATGGACCAGGACATTTCGTGGGTTGCCTGCCGGAACCACTGGCCGGTTGGCTCGAAATGGTCACGCATCCCGAAGGAGGACCAGTGAGCTCCGACGTAGGTGATCAAGCCGGTTCTGGCGTAGATGGCGTTGGCAAGTACGGTGAAGTCCGAATAGCCGCAAAAGACCTTGGGATTTGCGGCAATGAGGTCCCAGTCCAGGTAGGGCAGCAACTCGTTGGCGTTGAACCCGCCGATGACGCTGATGATCCCGTCGACTTCCGGATCCGCGAACGCGGCGTGCAGGTCGGCCAGACGGGAAGCGATGGGGGAGCTGTCGAAATCGTCCAGCTCATCGACGTGCTCACCATACTGCAGCCGGAGCCCCATGGCGGTGAAGCGCTCGTTGATCCACTGCGTATTGTCGTGGTGCATCACATAGGCTCGGGAGCAGGACGGAGCGATGGCTCGCACCGTGCAACCCGAGGCCAGACGCCGGGGAATCATCGGGGGCTTGGGAATATCGCTCATGGTCTCATCCTAGGCATGCGACTCCCTATTGGAAGTCGAGAACAAAAAACGCTGGAGCGATTTCGTTGAATAGCCTGCAATGGCGGCTGCCCCTAGGTACATAGAAATTTCCCGTCAACAGCCTGTACTTGGGGCATTGGATATTTCACGAGCAGGGTCCCTTTTGGAATTTCACTCTGATATTTGATTCAACAGATGGAAAATTCTTCTGAATCCTCTTATCAACAGAATATTTGTTGGGTAGTCTCGGCGGTAGCATCCTTACTGCATTGAGAAAGCAGGTCCATTCGTGAAAGCGCTATTCGATTTAGACTTCCGCAAATTCGTCACTCCGTCGATCATCAAGATCGTTTACATCCTGATCATGCTCTTGCTGATCGTGAGCTATCTTGCCTTCGTGATAGCCAGCTTCCGCGCCAATGGCGCATTCGGCTTCGTCGTCTTGATTCTGATTGGCCCGCTGTTCTGCCTGATTTATCTGGTACTTGCGCGCGCCGGTCTGGAATCACTGCTTGCGCAGATCCGCACGGCGGAAAACACCGCAGAGCTCGTGCGGTTGGCCGGCGGGACTCCACCGAGCGATCAAGGTTCATTCCAGATTAATCCGATTCCTCCAACAGGTCCTTCGGCACCGCGAGCCTCGGGGACTCCTGGCCCGGGCGCCACCGGCAACCAGCCACCTGCTGGCCCCAATTCGGGCAACGGCCCCGAGACGCCTCCGAACCCTTACAAGCAGTAAGTTCATGACCCAGCTCTAGACGCGCCGCCAACTCTCGCGCCGCCAACTCTCGCGCCGGTCAGCCCTTGTGGCGGCCGAATGTAGCCTTCGTTGAATGCTGTGAAACATGCTGTGCGCCGCCTGTTGGATGGCAGATGCCTCCTCCAGCCCAATGCCAGCGACCTGGAAGGTACAAAGAAAAACCGCGCCACCCTTCGGGGTGGCGCGGCCTTGTCACTGCGGTGCTACTGGGCGGACTTGCGCCCCACGGCAACGTACCAGGCGACGGCGCTGACGACATGCATCAGGCCGAGCCAGGTGCCCGCGGCAAAGCTGTCGGTCACCACGTAGGAGCTGGCGATGGAGCCCAGCGCGAGAATGACGCCGATCCAGCGGGCTGCCGGAAGGATGGACGGCTTGAGCCAGCCCAGGTAGAGGGCTACGGTGCCCATCAGCAGGATCGGCACGAAGCTAGCCACGCTCACCAGGGTGTAGGTGATTTCGTCGAACGGCGCCCCGGTCACGTCGAAAGATGCCCCGGCGGACATTCCGGTGAAGTACAGCGCGGAATTCACGGTTGTCGCGCCCACAGCAAGAATCAGCAGTTCGACCATGCTGACCCTGTACTTGGGTCGTGCTTCGGCCCGGGCGATGACGGCACTCATGTTTTCTTTTCTCCTGGTTGGCGGGATTCTCCACACCACCATACGTGTCGCCCGAAGGGAAAGCCCGGTATTCAGCGGAAGTGAGAGCGACACCACCAACGCCGTGACTTAAACGTAAAAAGCCTAGTGAAAGCGCCTAAACGCTTTACCGTTGGGTAATATTCCCTTTGTCGAAACCAGGTAGTTTCAAAAAATGGCCCTGTCCCCGAAAAGGGGACAGAGCCGGAGAATCAGTGGATCGCCAGCGGCGCTTTTCCTCCATAGTGGGCTGCAAGCTTTGCCAGTCCTTGGTCGATCGTGACCTCAGGCCGCCAGTCCAGTACCCGGTGGGTTTCGCGCTGGTCGAACCAGTGCGCGGTGGACAGCTGCTCGGCCAGGAATCGAGTCATGGGCGGTTCGTCATGGACCAGGTTGCGGGTGCCGGCGGCAAGCCAGGCGCGTTCGATGACCGCCCCGGCGCCGCGGGCCAGCCAGCCCGGCACGCTGAATCTGGGGGCGGGCGCCCCGCCGGCCTGGCAGATCCCGGCGATCAACTCGCCGACCGGGCGCGGTTCGCCGTTGGTGACGACCAGCGGGAGTCCCTGAGCCTGCTGCATGCGCTCCAGCCCCCGGACGATGGCGGCCACCGCGTTGTCGATGTAGGTGGTGTCGATCAGCGCCGCGCCGTGGTCCAACAGCGGCAATCGTCCGCTGGCGGAGCGTTCGATGACGCGCTCCACCAGTTGGGTGTCGCCCGGGCCCCACACCACGTGTGGGCGGATCGCGGCGACTCGGAACCGGTCGCTGTTGCGGGACAGGGCTTCGAGCTCCGCCGCGGCCTTGGACCGGGCATAGTTGCCACGGGCCCTGGACGGGTCGGCAGGACCCGCCTCGGCTCCGGCCAGCGGCTCGCCGAAGTGCGCGACCGAAGGCGAGGAGACGAATACGAAGTCCTTGACCCCGGCCGCCTCGGCGGCGTCCAGCAGGTGCCTGGTCCCGTCGATGTTCGTGGCGACGAACTCCTCCCAACGCCCGGTGAAGGACACCTTGGCGGCCAGATGGATGACGGCGTCCATGGAGTCGACCGCGCGGGCGATCTGCGCCGTTTCGGTCAGCGAACCGAGTACCTCGTCGGTGGCGCCTTGGGATGCGCGGCGCTGGAAGGTGCGTACCTGGTGGCCCTTCTCGCGCAGCCGCTGCGCGACAGCACCGCCGAGCATGCCGCTGGCACCGGTGACCAGCACCCTGCGCGCGGTTATCGGCTGGTTGCGTGGAGTCATGGCTTGCGGATCCTTCCTCCTGCCAGCGTGGCGGAGGCCCAGCCGGCCAGGTGCGCCCGGTCGATCTTCGAGTTGTGGCGGATGTCCGTGGGCAGCTCGGGGACCACCAGCACGGCCGAGACCTCGACGCCGGCGGCCGCGACGGCCTGGCGGACCTGCTGCGACAGCCCGGGGGAGGCAGGGGCCGGCTTGCGGGCCGGCGGCACGGTTTCCATCACGATCACCGCGCTCTGCGTCCCGGACGGGCCGACCGGAACCAGCGCGGTGCGTCCGGCACCGGGCACCGATTGCGCCAGGTTCTCGGCTTCCACCGGGGTGAGCGGGCCGCTGGCGGTGCGCAGCACATGGCCCAGGCGGCCTTCGACCCACAGTCGTCCCTGGGCGTCGAGGTGCCCCACGTCGCCGGTGCGGTGCCATCCGGGGATGGAGGTGCTCAGCTGCTCGGTGATCCACAACCGGTCGTAGCGGTCCTTCACATGTGGGGCGCGGACCAGGATCTCGCCGGTCAGCCCGGGCTCGGTGGACGGCTCGGCGGCGGGCTCGCCCGCGGCGTCCAGCACCGCGATGGCCACGCTGGCCCCGGCGACCGGGGTGCCCACGCAGACGCCGTTGCCGGAACCTGCCGCGCGGATGCCGGCCAGGTCGATGTCCGTGACCGGCAGGGCCTCAGTCATGCCGTAGGGGGTGTGCACCGAGGCCTGCGGGGCCAGCTGCTGGACCTCGGCCAGCAGCGGCTCCGGGATCGGCGCCCCGGCCGACAGCAGCAGGGACACCTGCTCCAGCGCCCGGCGCTGCGCGGTGGTCAGCTCATCCCGGGTAGCCAGCACGTTGGCCAAGGCTGCCGGGGAAGCGAAGACCACGGTGGCGTCGATCGCGGCGGCCGCGTCGGCCAGCGCGGCGGCGGTGAGCGTCTTCGGTGCGGTCACGTCCATGTCCGGGGTCACCGAGGTGGCGCCCAGGGCGGGTCCCAGCAGTGCGAACGGCGCAAAGCCTGCCACCAGCGCGGAGCCGGGCTTCAGCTGGTAGGTGGCGGACAGGGTGTCGCGCATGGCGGCCAGCTGGCGATGGGTGTACACCACGCCCTTGGCCGGGCCGGTGGAGCCGGAGGTGAATAGCACCGCTGCATCCGCGTCAGGGTCCGCCGGGGCGAAGTCCCCGGCCTGCGGGGCGCCCGCGGCGCCGGCCTCCAGCAGCTGCGGTACCGAGTGCCCGACGCCCAGGACCTTGGCCAGGGCCGGCGGCAGCTGCGTGGCGGAAATGCGCGTGCCCGGCCAATTCAGCGCCTTGGCGCCGATGAGCGCGCGCTGGATGCCGATCAGGAACTGCGGCCCGGCGCCCTTGATGGCCCGGCCCAGTCCCCTGGTGCCCAGGCCCGCGTCGGCCACCACGATCACCGCGCCCAGGCGCAGGCAGGCGTAGATCAGCGTGGTCAGCTCGATGCCCGGCGGGACCAGCAGGTTGACCCGGGAGCCGGGGCGCACGCCGATCCGCTCCAGGCCCTTGGCCAGGGCGTTCACGCGCTGGCCGAGCTGCGCCCAGGACAGCGTGCGAGGCGGGCTGATGTCCACCACCGCGGGGCTGTGATCCGCGGTGCGCTCGTCGAGCTGCGCGAGCATCGGACGGTAGTCCTGCAGGCTGCCCGCGCGCACGGTCTCGCCGGCGCCGGCGGACTGGAGCCAGTCGAAGATCGGGGTGGCGATGTCGCGGTCCTCGGCCACCAGGTGCCCGGCGCCCTCGAAGCGGTGCACCTTGGCCTGCGGCAGGCGGTCCATCAAGTCGCGCAGGTAGCGGTCGGAGAAGACCGGGTCCTTCGGTCCCCACAGCATCAGGGCCGGCACGGTGAGTTCGCGGATGGCCTCGGAGATGGAATCCAGGGCCGGGCGGCTGGGATGGCCGGGTGCGAAGGGGATGTCTGCGACGAAGTTGCCCACCCCGGTGCGCTGCGCGGCGCTGGTGTAGGGGGACATGTAGGCCTTCCTGACCTCGGGGGCCAGCGCGGGGGTGGCCAGCGAGTGGGTGACCCGCAGGAACGCATCGGTGCTGGTGGTGCCCCAGCCGTGCACCGCCGGGTGGGAGGCCAGCTGCAGCGCGGCGGGCAGCTCGAAGCCGGCCGGGTGCACCGCGGTATTGGTCAGCACCACATTCGCCAGCTGCCCGCGGTGGGCCACGGCCCAGCCCAGGGAGATGATCCCGCCCCAGTCATGGCCCACGGTGGTGACCGGGCCGGACAGCTGCAGCGCAGCGGTCAGGTCGCCCAGGTCGTTGACCCGGTCGGCCAGGCGGCGGAAGACTCCGGTGCGCTCGGAGAAGCCCATGTCCAGCTGGTCCACCGCGACGATGCGCCAGGGCAGGGCGCGCCGTGAGACGTGGGCGAACAAGGATCGCCACAGGTAGGACCAGGTGGGGTTGCCGTGCACGCACAGCAGGGTGCCGACCGGGGTGATGCCGCGGGATTCGAGTTCAGTCTGGTTGTCCAGCAGGTGCCAGCGGTGGCTGGTGCCCGGGACGTCGACCAGGGAGGTGGACGGAACTGTCAGGTGGCGGGAGTGCTGCTGGGCGACGCCGGGGAATGGGCCGGTCACCAGGCCAGCTCCATCATCGCGGTGTTCAGTCCCGAGCCCACCCCCATGCACAGCACCCGGTCCCCGGGCTTGAGCGACTTCGCCTCCTGCCACAGGGTCATCGGCAGCGAGGCAGGGCCCACGTTGCCCCACTTGGGGAAGGTCACCGGGACCTTGTCCTTGACCAGGCCCACGGCCTTGATGATGGCGTTGGTGTACGACTTGGAGACCTGGTGCGTGACGTAGCGGTCCATGGACTTCCAGTTCCAGCCGGCGGCGTGCGCCTCGTCCCAGGCGTCGACCACCAGTTCCAGGCCGTTGTCCAGCAGTCCCTTGCTGTCGGTGTACATGCCAGCCGGCCCGCCCACGCACAGCTCGTGGTGCGCGGTGCCGGCACGGGAGACCCCACCCAGGATCTTCGGCTTGCCCGGGTGCGCATCGGCAGGGCCGATGACCGCGGCCGCCGCGCCGGAGCCCAGGGTGAGGGTGGCGAACTGGCGCAGGTAGTCCTCGCGGGTGGAGTTCGGGTCGTTCAGCCGCTGGAAGGTGACCTCCTGGGTGGGCTGGGCGTCCTCGCCGGCGACGATCAACGCGTAGCTGATCTGCCCGGAATCGATCATGTTCGCGGCCAGGGTCATGCCGTTGACGAAGCCCAGGCAGGCGTTGGCGATGTCGAAGTTCATCGCGGAGGAGGGCAGGCCCAGGCCGTGGTGGATCTTGGACGCCACCGAGGGCTCCAGATTGCGGCGGGTCACCGAGGTGTTGATCAGCAACCCGATCTGCCCCGGCTCGATGCCGGAGGCCTCCAGCGCCTGCTCGCCGGCCTTCACCGCCGCATCGTCGAAGGTGGTTCCCTCGGACCACCAGCGGCGTTCGGCGACGCCGGAAACACGTTCGAGCAGTTTCTTGGACAGGCGCAGCCGCTTCAGACTCGGGGCCAGCCGCTCGTCGAATTCGGCCGAGCTGAGCACCTGATCGGCCAGCACGCTGTTCACCGAGAGGAGGGCTACATTGTTGTGTCTGAAGGTTGCATTGCCGTTCAAAATTAAGCCTTTACAGGGGGACAGGCGTGCCAAACGGGGCCACGGCGCCGGGTGCTCGGTGGGCCCGTCGGGGAGCCAACGAGCGGGTTTCCTCCTCTAACGGTATTCCCTCGGGAGCGGTTCACCCTATTTCCTGCGCAATTTCAGCCAATAGCCCGAAAAAACCCCTGCGTAGCTGTGCAGGTCCTGATAATCCGCCATGAGTATGGGTGGTGATCCGGGCCTCCCGGAGGCCTCGGGGATTCCATGCTCGGCCTGGAACCGGTTTCGGGACCCGCCCCGGAGTGGGATCCGAGCGGCTGGCGGCGGGCCCCGATAAACTCGTGGCCATGCAACCCGTGATACCACTGCGTCGAATGCTCACACTGCGCATCGTGCTGGAAGGCTCCGAACCGGCCATCTGGCGCACCCTGGAAATCGATGACGGCATCATGCTCGACGAGGCAGGGCTGGCGCTGCAATGCGCGATGGGATGGGAGCACGCGCACCTGCAGGCCTTCCACAGCGACCCACCGTATGAGCGCCGGGGTGCCGCGGACCCCATCACCTGGTACGAAGAGCGCAGCCGGTGGGAGATCGGGATCGGCGAACCGCAGGAGATCACGACGCTGGGCCAGGCGCTGAACGCAGCGGACGGCGAACTGTACTTCGAATACGACTTCGGCGATTGCTGGATGCACAAGATCACCGTCGAGTCACAGCGGGCCAAGGCCCGGGACGAGGCTCCCTACCGCGTCATGGACGGGCAGCTGCGCGCCCCGCTGGAGGACAGCGGCGGGATCCACGGCTGGCAAGAGAAGCTCTCGATCTTCCGCGGCGCCCCGGCCCCGGATTTCCTCGATGCCCAGCACATCGTGGACTGGATGCACTGGCGCGGGGGACGCTGGAATCCGCTGGATCCCGCCGAATTCCGCAGGGAGGTGGCCAACCTGCGCCTGGACATGCTTGCCGCGCAATTCACCGGCGGCAACGGCTTGGGCCGCTGGTTCGAAACGATGGAACCGGAGCTGCGCAGGGCGCTGTCCGTGCCTGCCGCGCAGATCGGCTTGAGCCTGGACCCGGCAGGCGGCGCCGCACCGCCGTGGTTCGTGGAGCTGCTCCGCCCCTTCGCGGTGCTGATCGAGCTGTGCAGCGAGCCGGTGAAGCTCACCGCCGCCGGCTGGCTGCCGCCGAAGGTCGTCGGCGAGCTGCTGGACCGCGCGTAGCTGGCGGGCATCGACTACGAACGCGGGGCCACCCAGCGCGAGAACAACATGCCTGCGGTGATCCGGCTGCGCGAAGCGGCCCAGCAGATGGGACTGCTGCGCAAGACCAAGGGGGTGCTCGCCGCGACCCAGCGCGGCCGCAAGCTCAAGGACGATCCGGCGGCGCTGGCCTGCCATGTGGCCCAACGGCTGGCCCGGCCCAAGGGAGAAGGTCCGAAGGGCCGGGACATCGAGAGCGATTCGACGTTCGCCGGGTGGATGATCCGCGCCGGCGGCTTCATCCCGGACCGGATGCAGAAGTACTCGCGGCACCCCGAGCTGTTCATGGACAAGTCCGAGCTGCTGGAGATGTTCGGCTACTGGGATCCGAACCAGCGTGGACCGGTCAACGACCAGTCCCGCCTGCCCGCCCTGCAGTTCTGGTACCTCATCGAACGCCTGCTGGAATTCCGGATGCGCGCGGCGGGGATGGAAGCGCACGTCCCGCAACGGCTGGCCGAGCTGTCGCGCTACCTGCTCCAGGAATAGCCGGCCGGATGTTCCCCGCAAGGCAGGACCGAGTGGCCGACCAGAGGGACCGAACTGTCGCAGCCGTTCGATAGATTGGCAACAGGCCCAAGGGCCGGGGAATGCCTGACGACAAGGGGAATGCATGAAGAATGAAACCGACCGCGACAACCGTGTACGCGGGGTGCTGCTGGGGCTGGCCGCGGGCGACGCGCTGGGCGCCGGCTACGAATTCAAACCGGCCATGGAAGCCGGCGAACCGGTCGGCATGATCGGCGGCGGCCTGGGGGACTTCGCACCCGGCGAATGGACCGATGACACCTCCATGGCGATTGTCATGGCGCAGGCGCTGGCGGCCTCCGGCGGGACGGCGTCGGAGGAAGCCTGCACGCAGATGGTGCGGGGATGGGCCGACTGGGCCAAGAGCGCACCGGATGTCGGTGTGCAGACCAGCGCGGTGTTGCGGGCGGCGGAATCCCTCGCGCGGCGCGGCGGGCGGGAGCTGCCGGTGGCCGCGGATGCCATCCAGGCTGCGGAGGACGCGCACCAGCGGACGGGCCGCTCGGGCGGCAACGGGAGCCTGATGCGCACCGCACCGGTCGCTCTGGCGTACCTGCACCGTCCGGTTGAGGAAGCCTTCGCGGCCGCCGCAAAGCTCAGCGCCCTGACGCACTTCGACCCGGAGGCCGCAGAGGCCTGCGGGCTGTGGACTGCGGCCATCCGCCATGCGGTGCTCACCGGGCAGCTGGATCTGCGCTGCGGGCTGCACCTGCTGGAACCGGCCCGCGCAGGACTCTGGGAACAGCGCATCAGTGCCGCGGAAGCCAGGGCGCCGAAGGACTTCAGCAACAACGGGTGGGTGGTTGAAGCCTTCCAGGGTGCGTGGAGCGCCATCAGCGCCGCCACCGGCCACGGCACCGGGCAGGCTCCGCTGGACCGGCGGGTGCTGGTTGAAGCGCTGGAAGCCGCGGTGCGCGGCGGGGTGGATACCGACACCGTGGCGGCCATCGCCGGATCGCTGGTCGGGGCCGCCTGCGGCGCCCGCGCGATTCCGGGGGAGTGGCTGGGCATGCTGCACGGCTGGCCGGGGCTCAAAGCTGTGGACGTTGGCGATGCGGCGCTGGAACTGGCTGCAGGCCATTGACCCATAGCCACGCAGCGGCTGAGCAGATACTCCGTCCGGCCCTCCGCGGCTGGGTCCCTCTCGGATTGAAGTGGCGGTGCTGGTATCCATGGCACGTCGGCGGTGCCCGGATGCCCGCCAGCGGGTGAGGTTGCCAGTCGAGCAGCGAGGGGCTCTGCGCGGCGCCGCAGCTGGCGGCAGCTTGACCGGCAAAACGTCAGACGTCTAACGTTTGAACAATGACCGAACAGGTAGATTCCATCCCAGCTCCATCTCCCGCAGCAGCGGATCCGGCCCCGCCGGCCGCTCACAGCGGATACCGCAGGGCCACCATGGCGCTGGCCCTGGCAGCTGTCGTTCTCCTGGGTTTGAATCTCCGCGTCGCCGTGGCCAGCGCTGCGGCGCTGTTTCCTGCCTTGCAGGAACTGCTGGGCTACGGTCCCGTGGTGGCGGCGCTCCTGCCGACGATTCCGGTTCTGTGTTTCGCCTTTGCCGGGTTGGCGACAACCCGGCTGATGCGGTGGTCAGGGCTGGAACGGTCCATGATGCTGGCGCTGGTGATGCTTACCGCGGGGCTGTCGATCCGCTTGGCGCCCACCACGTCCATGCTGTTGCTGGGAACTATCGTGGCGATGTCGGGGCTGGCTGTGTGCAATGTGGCCATGCCGTCGTTTGTCCGCAAGTATTTCCCGCAGCGCACGGCGGGCATCACCAGCCTGTATTCCATCACCATGTCCGCGGGAGCTGCCCTGGCATCCGGAATCAGCGTTCCCATCGCCCTGCAGCTGGATTCGCCGTTGGCGGCGTTGGGCGTCTGGGCCATTCCCACGCTGGCGACCCTGGTCGTGGTGGCTCCGCTGGCGATCGGCGCGCGCCGTGAAAAGCCGGCGGTTGGCGCTGCGGGCCAGGTGTCGCCCTGGCCGCTGTTGGCGACCCGCCGCGGCCTGCTGATCACCGGGCTCTTCACGCTGCAGGCCCTGCTGGTGTACAGCATCGTGGGCTGGCTGCCCTCGATCCTGGTTGACCGGGGCATGGATCCCACGGCCGCCGGCATGCTGCTCGGCGGGCTTCAGCTGGTCACCATTCCCGCCACGGTGCTGGTCATGGCCCTGGCCGCCCGGGGACTGCTCCGGGCTGCCTTCATGATTGCCAGCTGCGCCGCGTTGGCGGGTTTCGTGTCCCTTGAGCTGCTGCCGGTTCAGCTGGCCCTGCTCCCGACCGTGTTCCTCGGAATTGGCTTCACCATGTTCCCGCTGGTGATGCTCTCCATCAGCCGCAGCGGTGAGAGCGTCGAGGAGTCCTCGGCCATGTCGAGCCTTGCCCAATCGGTGGGTTACATTGTGGCAGCCATCGGGCCGTTCTCGCTGGGGCTGCTCTCCTCGCAGCTGGGCAGCTGGAGCGTGCCGCTGTGGCTCCTCGTGGCAGCGGCGGTGCTGCAGGTGCTCCTGGCCCTGTGGCTCAGTGCGGGGACGCGCACGCGCCGTGCCGGCCGGCTTCAGCAAGTCGACGCGGGCGCAGGAAAGTAGGCGGGATGTCATCGACGCAGCACTTTTCGCGCCGCGGCCCGCTGTCGCATGAAGTCACCGACTGGCTGCGCGAACGCATCGTGTCCGGCCAATGGAAGCGCGACGAACGCATCCCCTCTGAATTCGAGCTCATGGAGCAGCTGCAGGTGTCCCGTGGCACCCTGCGCGAGGCCATCAAGGCCCTGAGCCATGCGGGCATGCTGGAAGTCCTGCGCGGCGACGGCACCTACGTCCGGGCGGCGAATGAATTCGACGGCGCCGCCCAACAGGTGTACCGGGAGCACAAGGACACCGACGTGCTTCAGCTGCGCTTCGCATTGGACACCCAAGCCGCACGGCTCGCGGCGCTCCGTGCGGATGCCGGTGAGATGGCCAAACTGCGCGAACTGCTCGACGACCGACGCCGCGCCTGGCATGCAGGGGACATCCAGGCATGGATCGACGCGGACTGGAAGTTCCACCTGGTGGTAGCCGAAGCTTCCGGAAACCGGCTGCTGCACGAGGTCTACACGAGTTTCAACGACATCTTCCACGGAACCAAAATGCACCAGCGGCTGCTCGACGGCTTCGACGGATGCCTGGCGGCCGGGCATGAGGAGCTGCTCGGGGCCATCGAGGCACGCGACGAGAAGACGGCCGCCGCCAGCGTTCTGGCCAATCTGGAGTACTGCATGAGCTGGGCGCAACGCGACTGAGCACTCCGCCGCACCCCGGGTTCCGCGCCGGCCTGCCCGGGAGGATCAAAATGCCGTGAAAATCGTCGGTCGGTGCTCATCGGCTGCGGCATTGGTACGCACCAGTGGTTCGGGGACGACGTGGGCGAAGCATGCTCGTTCTCCAGGACGAGTTGCCTGGCCCTCGTGGGGCTGGACAGCGCCATGAAAATCAAGACCCCGGACTTGCTTCGTTCCACCGCAGCCGGTTTTCGGGCAGGCCGTCCCCTCGGGGCGCGCCACGTGATACCTGGCCCACTGCAGCTCTGGCGGTTTCCCGGTAGGCTTAGACATGGGTCGGTGCATCGTGCGCTGCGCCCCGAAAGAAAACAACTCCCAGGACTGACCGACCGTTGGTCCCGACCGCCAGTTTCGCGGTCCTCGGTAGTGATCTTCGCGGAAACCCCCTGGGGTTCACGCGCGGGTCTCGATCGAAGACCAGATCTGGGTAGGGCCATACGGTTCGCTCGTCCGTCGCATGGGAGCGATTGAAAGGAGCACCCCCTTAATGGAGGGTCCAGAAATCCAATTCGCCGAGGCCGTTATCGACAACGGCCGCTTCGGCTCCCGCACCATCCGCTTCGAGACCGGCCGCCTTGCCAAGCAGGCCGCCGGCTCCGCAATGGTCTACATCGACGAAGAGACCGCGCTGCTGTCGGCAACCACCGCCGGCAAGCACCCGCGTGAGGGCTTCGACTTCTTCCCGCTGACCGTGGACGTCGAGGAGCGCATGTACGCTGCTGGCCGCATCCCGGGCAGCTTCTTCCGCCGTGAAGGCCGTCCATCGACCGAGGCCATCCTGGCTTGCCGCCTGATGGACCGCCCGCTGCGCCCGGCCTTCGTCAAGGGCCTGCGCAACGAGGTCCAGGTGGTTGTCACCGTTCTGGCCATCGATCCGGACGAGCTGTACGACGTGGTGGCCATCAACGCCTCCTCGATGTCGACCCAGCTGTCGGGCCTGCCATTCTCCGGTCCGATCGGCGGCGTTCGCGTTGCGCTGGTCGACGACGGCAACGGCGCTCAGTGGGTTGCCTTCCCGCGTCACTCCGAGCTGAAGAACTCGGTCTTCAACATGGTTGTCGCCGGCCGCATCGCCGGTGACGACGTCGCCATCATGATGGTGGAAGCCGAGGCTACCGACAACGCTTGGGAACTGATCAAGGAACGCGGCGCCGTGGCTCCGACCGAAGAGGTCGTCGCCGAGGGCCTTGAGGCTGCCAAGCCGTTCATCAAGGTATTGTGCGAGGCCCAGGCCGACCTGGCTTCCCGCGCCGCCAAGGAAACCGTCGAGTTCCCTGTCTTCCGCGACTACGAAGAGGATGCCTACGCAGCAGTCGAGGCCGCCGCTTCGACCCGCCTGGCGGAGATCTACACCATCGCCGACAAGCAGGACCGCGACAACACCGCCAGCGAGTACAAGGACGAGATCCTTGCCGAACTGGCAGGCGAAGGCAAGGCCTTCGAAGGCCGCGAGGGAGAAATCTCCAAGGCCTTCGGCGCAGTCACCAAGCACATTGTGCGCCAGCGCATCCTGACCGAGCAGGTCCGCATCGACGGCCGCGGCCTGGCTGACATCCGCCAGCTGTCCGCCGAGGTCGAGGTCCTGCCTCGCGTGCACGGTTCGGCCATCTTCGAGCGCGGCGAAACCCAGATCATGGGCGTCACCACCTTGAACATGCTGAAGATGGAGCAGCAGATCGACTCGCTGTCCCCAGTGAAGTCCAAGCGCTACATGCACAACTACAACTTCCCGCCATACTCGACCGGTGAGACCGGCCGCGTGGGTTCGCCGAAGCGCCGCGAAATCGGCCACGGCGCACTGGCAGAGCGCGCACTGGTTCCAGTGCTGCCAAGCCGCGAGGAATTCCCGTACGCCATCCGCCAGGTCTCCGAGGCGCTGGGCTCCAACGGCTCGACCTCCATGGGCTCGGTCTGCGCCTCGACCCTGTCGCTGCTGAACGCCGGCGTGCCGCTGAAGGCAGCCGTGGCAGGCATCGCCATGGGCCTGGTCTCGGACACCGTGGACGGCGAAACCCGCTACGCGGCCCTGACCGACATCCTGGGCGCCGAAGACGCCATGGGCGACATGGACTTCAAGGTCGCAGGTACCTCCGAGTTCGTGACCGCGATCCAGCTGGACACCAAGCTGGACGGCATCCCTGCCTCGGTGCTGGCCGCTGCGCTGACCCAGGCCCGCGAAGCACGCCTGCACATCCTGAACGTGCTGAACCAGGCCATCGACGCACCGGACGAGCTGAACGTCAACGCTCCGCGCATCATCTCGGTGAAGATCCCGGTTGACAAGATCGGCGAGGTCATCGGCCCGAAGGGCAAGATGATCAACCAGATCCAGGAAGACACCGGCGCTGACATCTCGATCGAGGACGACGGCACCGTGCTGATCGGCGCAACCAACGGCGAATCCGCCGAGGCTGCCCGTTCGGCCATCAACGCCATCGCCAACCCCCAGGTTCCTGAGGTCGGCGAGCGTTACCTGGGCACCGTCGTGAAGCTGACCACCTTCGGTGCGTTCGTTTCGCTGACCCCGGGCAAGGACGGCCTGCTGCACATCTCCGAGCTGCGCAAGATCAACGACGGCAAGCGCGTGGAGGACGTCGAAGACGTCGTCGGCGTTGGCCAGAAGATCCAGGTCGAGATCACCAAGATCGACGACCGCGGAAAGCTGTCGCTGGCCCCAGTGGTCGAGGAAGAGGAGACCGTCGGCGCCGAGTAGGCCAGGCATTCCCGCCTGATGATCCCGTTCCGCCCTCGTGGCGGGGCGGGATCATCCCGTTAACCGGGCAGTGGGCAGGTGCCGCGGCGAGGGGGAGTGACTATAACTCGGCCGGGTCGCGCGACAGCGGTGAGGTCAGGCAGTGCCCGCCGCCGCGGCCGCGCCCGAGCTCGGCCCCGACAATTGTGATGACTTCCACGCCGTGTTCGCGCAGCAGCGAATTGACGTGGGTGTTGCGGTCATAGGCGAAGACCACCCCGGGCTCCACGGCCACCACGTTGTTGCCCGAGTCCCACTGCTGGCGTTCCCCGGCGTACCAGTCGCCGCCCGGCTTGATGGTGCGCAGCCGCTTCAATCCCATCGCGTCGGCGACCACCTTGACGAACGGGTCCTTTTCCTCGGTGACCTCGAACGCGCCGTTGTCGCCCGGGCGCAGCGAGAAGGTGTGGATCCCGTCGACGATGCCCGGGTAGTAGGTGACCAGGTCGCGATCGGCGACGGTGAAGACGGAGTCCAGGTGCATTGCCGAGCGAAGCTTCGGCATCCCGGCGACCACCACGCGTTCGGCGCTGCCCGCGTTGAACAGGCTCTCGGCCAGCTGGGTGATGGCCTGGCGGCTGGTGCGCTCGGACATGCCCACCAGCACGGTGCCGTTGCCCACCGGCATGATGTCCCCGCCCTCCAGGGTCGCCTGGCCCCAGCGTTGTTCCGGGTCGCCCCACCGTAGATCCAGCTGGTGGTGTCGCGGGTGTAGAGCGTGTTGGGCAGCGGCGGCATCTGGTACTCGTTGATCCCGGTGGATTCCCGGACCAGTGCGAGGTAGCCGTTGCGGAATTCCTCCGGCAGTTCGCGCGTGGACAATCCACCGATCAGGTACTCGGCGAGCAGGATGTGATCGAGCGAATCAAGGTAGGCCCGCGTTTCCTCAACCAGCCCGAACCCCACCTCGTTGGCGACGATCTTGCGATCCAGCAGCCATTCCTTGGCTTCGGGGATGGCCAGTGTTTCCACCAGCAGGTCATGCAGCTCCACCACTTCCACCCCACGGCTCTCCAGCTTCCGCACGAAGTCCCGGTGATCGCGCTGGGCGTTGTGCACCCAGAGCAGGTCATCGAACAACAGGTCATTGTGGTTCGATGGCGTCAATCGTTCCTGTCCAAGCCCGGGGCGGCAAACGAGGACCTTGTTCAGCTTGCCCACCGCGGAATACATGCCGTGCGCTGCCTGTGCCATGTTCGCCCTTTCTCGAAGTGGCACAAATGTACCGGCTGGATTTGCCACGAGGCAGTGATTCTCAGGAAAATCCCGAGATCGTGATAAGGCATGGTGGGGCAGGGTGTGGCGCCGGCTGGGAAACCGCGCTGGCGGCAGATCGCAGGGGTAGGGAAAAAGTTGGCGGGCCGAAGCGGCTGAGGGCGTTTAGGAAACCGGTACGATTTCCCGATCCAGGTGCTGGTCCCAGAAGGCGCGCAGTTGCCGGCTCTTGCGCTCGACAACCTCGAACCAGTCCTCGATCGTGGTGTTGCTGTCGGCGAACTCCGAGGGAATCTTGAAGATCTGCAAGGGGACGTTGAATCGCTCGCAGACGCTGGCGTAGGCGTAGCCCTCCATGTCCACCAGCTGGGCACCCAGCCCGGCAAGCCGGATTCGTTGCTCGTCGTCGCTGACGAAGACATCACCGGTGGCCATGGTCAGTTGCCGTTCGGTGAGCAGCACGTCACCGGCCGGACGCAGCGGCGCCGATTCGAGCGGGAAGTCGTGCTGGATGACCGTGGTGACCTGGTAAACGGTGTCTATGTCCGGGCGCTGCTCGCCGTCCACGATCACGCCGGCGGTGCCCAGCACCACGACGCGCTCGTAGCCGCCGCCGGCCAGGGCCCCGGCGAGCGCCACCGCCGCGCCGATCTTTCCGATGCCGGTGACCAGGTGTTCAACATCCGAAAAGGCGGTGGCCTCGCCTTCGTGGGCGAACACGTACAAGGTCTTCTGATCCGGCATTCCCGTCCCCTACATTCCTGGTGCCCGGCCCTTGGCCGGCCGGGACATCCCTTCAAGTTTAGCCCTCGCGCGCCACCGGAAGTTTCACGGTGGCCGGCGCGTGCTCTACGCCAAACGACAAGAGGCCGGGATCGGGCAATTTGTCATTGCCCGATCCCGGCCGCGCATGTGGCTTGATCAGCGCGTGAGCAACGCCTGGATTTCGCCTTCGGTCAGCGGACGGGTCTCACGTCCATGCAGCAGCAGTTCCAGCTGCGCCGAGACCTCCAGCTCCTCGGCCGAGTCGACGGCCTGGACCAGGGTGGCCCCGGCGACCAGGCTTCCGTGGTTGGCCAGCAGCAGGGCCGGAGCCTTTTCCGACGCCTCGACGATGTCCTGCTCCATCCGGGGATCGCCCGGCTTGTAGTAGGGCACCAGGGGAATGTGCGAACCCATGCGCATCACCAGGTAGGGGGTATGCGGCACGATCGTGGATTCTCCGGCCGGGGCCAGGCAGCTGACGGCGGTGGCGAAGGTCGAATGCAGGTGCACGATGGCGCCGGTCTGCGGGCGGGCCCGGTACATCGCCTGGTGCATCACCACTTCCTTCGACGGCCTGTCGCCGTCGATGTGGTTGAACTGATCGTCCAGCAGCGACAGCCGTTGCGGATCAAGCCGGCCAAGACTCGCGTTGGTCGGCGTCATCAGGTATCCGCCCTCGACCTTGACGCTGATGTTCCCGGCACTGCCCACGGAGAATCCCCGTTCGAACAGGCTCGCCGCCAGACGGACGAGTTCCTCACGAATCTCTGTGTACTTCACGATCATTCCTTCTAGGGGTGGTAGAGGTTGTGCACGCGGTATTGCTACACGAACAGGTCGGCGACCAGCAGCGTGACCAGGCAGGTCGCCCAGCCGATGGTGGTCGGAACGGACCAGGTCAGGATCTGGCGCTTCACGTCGGTGACTCCCAGCATCCGGTTGACCACCCAGAACAGCGAGTCGTTGAAGTAGCTGAAGACCATGGCGCCCAGCGCCGCGGCCTGCGCGGCCAGAACCATGTTCACGTCCGGGATCTGCGCCAGGATTGGCGCGGAGATGGAAGCCGAGGTGATGATGGCCACGGTGCCCGAGCCCTGGACCAGGCGCACCAAGGTGGCGATCAGGAACGGGATCAGGATAGTGGGCAGGGGCAGGGTGGACGCCCACTGGCCGATCGCGTCGCCGACGCCGCTGTCACGCAGCACTCCACCCAGGGCACCGCCGGCGCCGGTCACCAGCAGGATGATGCCGGCCGACTCCACGCCCTTTTCCATGTCCTCCAGGACCGAATTGCGATCCTTCTGCCGCGCCAGGCCGTAGATGGCCAGGATCACGCCGATGCCCACGGCAATCACCGGGTTGCCGATGAAGGTGGTGACCTGCACCAGCGCATCCGGGACAACGCCCTCGGTGGCGGAGGCCAACGCGGCAACGGCGGTGTTCAGGAAGATCAGCACGATGGGCCCGATCACCGGCAGCAGGGACATGAACAGCGAGGGCAGCTGCTTCTCGCGTTCGCCGGCAAGCGCGCTGAACTCGGCATACGCCTCCTTCGCGGTGGCCGGCTCGCCACCCTGGCCGGAGGCTGCGCCCACGCTGGCGGAAACCGGGGCCATGGCCTCGATCTTCGGGCCGGCGAAACGGGCGTAAAGGGTCACCGTGGCCAGCGCCGGAAGCGTCAGCAGCAGTCCGTAGAGGATCATGTCGCCCACGGAGACGCCGTAGATGCCGGCGGCACCCAGCGGTCCGGGAGTGGGCGGTACCGCGTGGTGGGTGAGCACCATGCCGCCGGCCAGGGCGATGCCCAGGGTCAGCTTGGAGCGCCCGGCACTGGTGGCAAGGGCCTTGACCAGCGGGGTCAGGATCACGAACGCGCTGTCGACGAAGATCGGGATGGAAATGATGTAGCCGGCGGCTGACATTGCCCATTCCTCGCGCTTGGTGCCCAGGAAGCGGATCATCGAGATCGCCAGCTTCTCGGCGGCACCGGAGACTTCAAGGATCCTGCCCATCATCACGCCGAAACCGACGACCAGGCCGATGGTGGCCAGCGTGGAGCCAAAGCCCTTCGAGATGGAGGCGACGGCCTCCTCGGGGGTCATCCCGGCTGCCAAACCGGCAATGGATGCCGCGATCACCAGAGCGAGGAGTGCGTGGACCTTGGTCTTCAGGACCAGGAAGATCAGCACGGCGATGGCAACAACCAGCCCGATGATTGCCGACGGGCTGGTCGTCGCGATTGCGTCTACCGCAAAATTCATGATGGTTTCCTAGGGGGTGGGCCGGGGATCAGCCGGCGATGAAATCGTCGTGGTACTGCTGCACGATCTGGACGAAGTCGTTGTCCGCCGCAAAGCCCAGGGCCTTGGTGCGGGTGACATCGAAGTTGCCCGGCCAGGAGCCCACGATCGCGTCGATCTTCGGATCGTGGGACAGGCTCACCAGCTCGCGGGCGGCGCTGCCGCCGACCTGCGTGAGCGCGTCGAGCATCTGTGCCACGGTGACCGACAAGCCGGGGATGTTCAGCACCCGCCAGTCGCCGAGCGAGGCGCCGTCCAGCTCGAAGGCGTGCACCAGGTTGGCGACCGCGGCCTGCGGCGAGGATAGCCACATTACGGTGTCCAGCGGCACCGGGCAGGTGGAGGCAACCCCGTTCATCGGTTCGCGGATGATCCCGCTGGCAAAGGAGGAGGCCGCGGAATTCGGCTTGCCGGGACGGACCGAGATGGTCGGCAGGCGGCAGACGCGTCCGTCGATGAAGCCCTTGCGGGAGTACTCGTTGACCAGCAGCTCGCCAATGGACTTCACGGTGCCGTAGGTGGACTCGGGCTGGGTGCCGTGGCTTTCCGGCACGACCGCCGGCATGGTGCCGCCAAAGACCGCGAGGGAGCTGGTGAACACGAAGCGCACCGGGCCCTTGACCCGGCGGGCGGCTTCCAGCAGCGCCCGGGTGCCGTCCACGTTCACGTTCATGGCCAGGTCGAAGTCCTCTTCCGAACCGCCGGAAAGCACCGCGGCCAGATGGAAGATGCCCACGGTGTCGTCGGTGACCAGCTCGTTGAGCAGCGCGGCATCGTCGATGCTGCCGGTCACCGAGGAAACCCGGTCGTCGGCGACGGGGCAGGGCGCCAAATCCAGGCTGACGATCGCGTCGAAGTCCACCGGGCTGGCACCGGCATCCTTGCGATCCAGCAGCAGTTGGATGACTCGGCTGCCGAGGAATCCGCCTCCGCCGGTAACGATGATTTTCATGGCTGGGATATCCTCCGGAAATTAGTGTTGAAGATGTTCGTTGGTCAGGATCAGGCTCACACCCAGATCCCGGATTCCCTCGGCGGCCGACTCCGGCAACTCGTCATCGCAGATGATGGCGTCGAATTCGGTGAGCTTCAGGGCCTGCAGGCTGGCGACCCTGCCGTACTTGCTGCTGTCGCTGGCCAGGATGGTGCGCACGGCACCGGCATGGATGGCCTTCTTCACGGCCAGCTTGGCGTCCGACGGCACCGAGATGCCGCGCAGGTCAAACGAGGACGTGGACACGAAGGCGACGTCCACGTTGAACTGCCCGATCTGCGACGCGGCTGTCGAGCCCTGCGAGGACTGGTTGGACATGTCGACGGAGCCGCCGACGAAGTAGAGCTGGTTGCTGCCGGACTCGCAGACCGCCAGGGCAATCGCCAAGTCATTGGTCACCACCACCAGCTGGGGAACCTCCGCCAGCTCGCGTGCGATGGCCAGCGTGGTGGTTCCGGCGTCCAGGAACACCACGTTCCCGGGCTGCACCTGCCCGGCGGCCTGCCGGGCGATGGCCTGTTTGGCGGCCGGCTGCAGGCCCTCCTTGACCTCGTGGGACAGGTCCAGGGCCAGGCGTTCGGGGCGGCTGACCCCGCCGGGGACAGAGATCACCTTGCCCAGCTCCTCCAGGCGGCGGATGTCGCGGCGCACGGTCATGTGCGAGACGTCCAGCTCCTGGACCAGTGCGGCGATGCTGACGCTGGGCTGCTGTTCCAGCTGGCGCAGGATGCTGCGCTGGCGTTCCAGCGGGATCATGGCTGGCTTGCCGTGACGCGGTGCAGCCAGCCCAGGCCGGCCTCGGTGGTGGTGCGCGGACGGTACTCGCAGCCGATCCAGCCGCGGTAGCCGGCGGCGTGCAGTTCGCCCAGCACGTAGTTCAGGTTCAGCTCGCCGCCATCGGGCTCGTGGCGTTCGGGTACCGAGGCGATCTGCACGTGGGTGATCCGCTCGATGCAGCCGCGCATCAGCATGGTGACATCGCCGTGCGTGATCTGGGCATGATAGTAGTCGAACTGCAGCCCGACGTTCGGCCTGTCGATGCGCTCCAGCAGTTCCAGGGCTTGCGGGACGCCGGAGAGGAAGTAGCCGGGCATGTCCCGGGCATTGATCGGCTCGATGCTCAGCTGCAGGCCGGCGGCTGCGGCGGCATCCGCCGCGTGGCGCAGGTTGCCCACATAGGTTTCGGTGGCCTGCGGGGTGACCGGTGCATTGCCGGCCATGACATGGACCCGCGGGCACTGGAGGATCCGGGCGTAGTCAATGGCCAGCTCGATGGAGGAGTGAAACTCCTTTTCACGCCCTTCGAGGGCGGCCAGCCCGCGTTCGCCGGCCTCCCAGGTGCCGGCCGGTGCATTGAACAACGCCTGGACCAGTCCGTTCTCACGTAACAGCCCACGGATCCGCTCGGCGGGAAGCTCATAGGGGAAGAGGTATTCCACCGCCGTGAACCCGGCGTTGGCGGCCGCCTGGAAGCGTTCGGCGAAGGGCAGCTCGGTGAACATCATGGACAGGTTGGCTGCGAAGTTGCTCATGATCATGCTCCCCTGACCTGCTGGGAATCCGCGAAGAAGTTGACGCCGCCGAAGTTCCCGGATTTCAAGGCCAGGTCGATCCGGCCATCCAGCGACCGGACCCACGGCACGCCGGGGGCGATGCCGGGACCGACCTGGAAACCGTCCACGTCCAGGGCCTGGGTGACGGCACCGGAGGTCTCACCTCCGGCTACTACCACGCGCTGTACACCGCGGGAAACCAGGTCGGAGGCGATGCGGGCAAAGAACTGCTCGATGGCGTCGCTGGAGGCCGCTGCCCCGTAGTAGCGCTGCAGGCGGGAGACTTCATCGGGCCCGGCCGTGGCATAGATCAGCGGCGCTGGCCCCTGGGCGTCCTGGGCCGCGAACCAGTCCAGCACTTCCTGGTCGTAGCCCGAGGGGGAGCTCATGAGCCGGTCGACATCTACGGGCAGGGCCGGGGCCTGGGTGCGGTAGGCGGCAACCTGCTCGTTGGTGGCGGCGGAGCAGGAGCCGGAGAGGATGACGCCGGGACCGGCATGCGGGGTGAAGCTGGCTGCGGCGCCCGCGTCGTCGCTGCGATGTGCCTTGGCGATGGCGCCGCCCAAACCGGAGCCGCCGGTGACCAAGGGCAGGTCCTTCACCGCCTCGCCCAGCGTGTCCAGGTGGGTCTGGTTCAGGGCATCGAGCACCGCGTAGCGCCGGCCGCCGGCGCGGCAGTCGCGCAGCGCGCGCGCAACCTGTGCGGCACCGGCCTCAACGGTCTCGTAGGGGACCAGTCCGGTGTTGCCCTGGGCCTGGGTGTCCATCAGTCGCACCAGGCTGGAATCGCGCATCGGGGTCACCGGGTGGTCGCGCATGCTGGATTCGTCCAGCGGCACGCCGTTGACGAACAGGTGGCCCTGGTAGGTGGTGCGGCCATTGACGGGCAGGGCGGGGCAGATGACGGTGAAGTCGGTGTCGAGTGCCTTCAGCAGCGCGTCGGTGACCGGGCCGATATTGCCCTGCGCGGTGCTGTCAAAGGTGGAGCAGTACTTGAAGTAGATCTGCCGTGCGCCGGCTTGCCGAAGCAAGTCCAAAGCTTGCAGGGATTGCTCGATGGCCTCGGCCACGGGATTGGAACGGCTCTTGAGGCTCACCACGATGGCTTCGGTGCCCTGCGGAATGGCATGCAGCGGCTGCACGCCGGACAACTGCACGGTTTTCATGCCGTTTGCCACCAGGAAACTGGCGATATCCGTACCGCCGGTAAAGTCGTCGGCGATTACGCCCAATCGAACAGCCATCGTCACTTCCTTGCTAATCCGGGCACACCATCATGCCACTGGAATCACAAAATATACCACAACCTAACATTCTTGAACAAAGAAGTGTGACCAGACAGGTGGAGTGTCAATGAATTCCCCATGAAAATCGAGGGTCGCACGGCGCGACGGCGCGACAGCGGGGCGGGGGTTGGGCCTGGCGGGAGTTTAACAAAAATTCCCAGGTGGTTGGTTGCTGCTGCAACCGGCCCGAATTCGCGGCCGGGCAGGACGCAGACGTCCACCTTGGTAGGGTCGGGCGCAGACGTCCACCTTGGAAGGGCAGGGCGTCGGTGCCGGGGATCGGGCGGGGACGCCGCTAGTTCAGGTGCTGCTCCCAGAACTTCCGAAGCTGCCGGCTCTTGCGCGCCACAACGGCGAACCAGTCATCGATCGTGGTGCTGCTGTCGGCGAAGTCCGAGGGCACCTTGAAGATCTGCAGCGGGACATTGAAGCGCTCGCACACGCTGGCGTAGGCGTAGCCTTCCATGTCCACCAGCTGGGCGCCGAGTCCGGCGATGCGGATGCGCTGGTCGTCGTCGCTGACGAAGACATCACCGGTGGCCATGGTCAGCTGGCGCTCCGGAAGCAATACACCGCCGGCTGGACGCAGGGGTGCCGATTCGAGCGGGAAGTCATGCTGGATGACCGTGGTGACCTGGTAGATGGTGTCCATGTCCGGGCGCTGCTCGCCGTCCACGATCACGCCGGCGGTGCCAAGGACCACGATCACGCCGGCGGTGCCAAGGACCACGACTCGCTCGTAGTGGCCTCCGGCCAGGGCTCCGGCGAGCGCGACCGCGCCATCGATCTTGCCGATGCCGGTGACCAGGTGCTCGACATCGGCGAAGGCCGTGGCCTCGTCCTCATGAGCGAACACAGTTCGGCTTCCCAGTCGACGGACTCGGAATTTTCGCTGGTGATCTCGGCATTCGGATCGGTCAGGGTATCGGCGAACTTGGCGAAAAGCGTCGGGTATTCGGGCAGTTCGCGACCCATTTCCAGGATGTGGTCGGAGTAGTTCAGCCCGCAGCAGATGACCTTGTTCGGGGCGGGGACGGGGTTCAGGATGCTTGCATCGGCGGTGGCGATGAATTCGGCGGATCCGGAGGCAAGAGCTTTCCGGGCCAAGTCCTGCCACTGCTCGTTGTCGAGGAGCTCACTGAGATTCTGGGCATTCAGCGGAGCAAAGCCGCCGTCTACCGCCACGGCTGCCATGCGCTGTGTTTTGTACTGAATCGAAGCGAGTTTCATTGTGTGCTTTCACCCGGAGAAATATGTGTCGACTTTTTTACCGCCGTCACGTATGCTCAATGTAGAACGCATTGCAATTTGTGCGCTAGACCTAATTTTTGGATATCGCATCGAATCTCTGAAAGGGATCACCATGGCCGAAACCGCAGTCTTCGAAAACCTCACTGTCAACCCGGAATCCCTGCCCAAGCCATCCGGCTATGCGCATGGAATGCGTGCTGGAGACACCGTTTACCTCGGCGGCCAGACCGCCCTGAACAAGAACATGCAGATCGTTCCCGGCGGCATCGTGGAACAGTTCAAGCAGGCTTTCGGCAACGTCTTGACCACCCTTGAGGAAGCCGGCGGCAAGCCGGAGGACCTGGTGACCGTGACCATCTACCTCACCGACGTCGACGACTACATGGCCAACGGCCGTGAGATCGGCAAGCTGTGGCGCGAGATGGCGGGCAGCAAGTACCCGGCCATGGCCGGCATCGGCGTCACCCGCCTGTGGCAGAAGGAAGCGCTTATCGAGATCCAGGGCGTCGCCGTTATCCAGAGCCGCTAGGGATTTACCGGGCAGCAAAACAACAATAAGCCGCAGGCCAGTTCGCATGAACTGGCCTGCGGCTTATTGTTGGCCGGCCAGGCAGGCAGAAGCCTCGGAGCTAGATGCGGGCGTCGCTTTCCTGGGCGCTGATGGCGCGTTCCGCGTGCCGGGACGCCCTGAACCCGATGATTTCGTGGAGTTGCTGGAACAGGTCGGAGGCCGCGATGGCGTTCCACCCTTCCGGCAGGAGCTCGGCAGGGAGGCCCGGGTCGGAATACGGCAGCCGCCGCCACTGGGTAATCAACACGAGGTAGTCGGCAAACGCCTCGGCGTCGAGGTCCTCCGACTCTTGCGCGGTTGGAATTCCCGTCCATTTGTCCAGCAGCGGCCGATTGGTTTCCAGGAACTCGGAATAGAGGGAATCCAGCGATTCGAGGTCCCACCAAATGCCCATGTTCTTGGCCAGGTCATGGCTGCCCACATGCTCCGCCAGGAAGAACTCGAAGTAATCCGCCATCCCGTGTCGGTCGAAGTAGGACAGGGCCTCGTCCTTGAGGTGCTCCGGGGCAATCCACAGCCCGGGTGCGACGGCGCCGAATCCCATGCGGACCAGGGTCGAGCGGATCTTGTGCCGGATGCTGCGCTGCGATTCGGGCACCGTGAACGTGGCCAGCAGCCAGCGGCTGTCGGCGGTCGCCCGGCGGGGAGTGAAGATGCGTTCATCGCCTTCCGCGAACGCGGACAAGGCCGAGGGCGACAGCGCGTAACCTTTCCGGTTGTTGACCTTGACGCTGTCGATGACGCCGCGCTTCTTGAGCCGCGAGATCGAAGAACGCACGCCGGCCGACTCGACGCCGAGGTCGTTCATCAGCGAAATGATCGTGGACACCTGCAGCTCGCCCCCGTGCGCCCTGGCGTAGAGGCCGAAGAGGGAAATGATCAGCTGATGGTGGCGCGGCGTCGAATTTTCGCTGCCACCTGATGGTTGCTCGGTCCGTGGCGTCATGCGCTCACTGTATCGAATCCCAGGTCGATTAGACCAAGCGGCAGTTTGGACGCCGACCGTGTCGATCCCGTCCGGCCTGATCCCGGCGGGTTGGCAAGGGCCAGGAACAAAGGGCAAGGGCAGCGTCCGGGTATCGACCCGCGGCGCTGTCCCTGCCCTCGGTGCGGTTGACGCTAGGCCAGGTTCTTTTCGTAGAACTCGCGCAGCTGCACGCTCTTGGCCTTGGCGATGTCGTCCCATTCATCGATCGACGCCGAGTCGTCCGCGTAGTCCGAAGGGATCTTGAAGATCTGCAGCGGCACGTTGAAGCGCTGGCAGATGCTGGCGTACGCGTAGCCTTCCATGTCCACCAAGGAGGCGCCCAAGCCGGAGATGTGCACGCGCTGCTGGTCGTCGGAGACGAAGACGTCGCCGGTGGCCATGGTGGCCTGGAAGTCGGGGAGCAAGATTTCGCCGGTTGGCTCGACGTCTGCCGAAGGCAGCGGGAAGTCGTGCTGGATCAGCTTGGTCACCTGGTAGATGGTGTCGAGGCTCGGGCGGTCCTCGCCTGCATGGCCGACCACGCCGGCGGTGCCCAGCACGACGACGCGTTCGATATTGCCTCCGGCCAGTTCGCCGGCCAGCGCCACGGCCGCATTGACCTTGCCCACACCGGAAATCAGGTGCTCGACATCGGCGAATGCCACGGCCTCGTCGCTATGCGCGAATACGAGCAAGGTCTTCTTGTCCGACATGAAGTTCCCTTCTAGGAAGTAAGTTCAGGGTCCGCTGCTACGCCCCGAAGTCTCACAAAATTCTATCGGTTACGCCTCATTAACCATCATCGCGTCGAGGCCAAGTGAGCGGATAGACTTTTGGCATGAGTGATATTGAACTTGCAGAAGTTGAGAGCTTCGCGCTGGACCACACCAAGGTCAAGGCGCCCTACGTGCGCAAGATCGGCGTCGAGCGCGGCCCCAAGGGCGACGCCATTTCCAACTACGATATCCGCTTCGTCCAGCCGAACCACGGCGAGATCCCGACCGCCGGGCTGCACACCATCGAGCACACCCTGGCCGGGCTGATCCGCACCCGCTTCGAGGGCCTGATCGACTTTTCCCCGTTCGGCTGCCGCACCGGATTCCACCTGATCGCCTGGGGCGAGCCGACCCCCGAGCAGGTGGCCGCGGCCATCAAGACCTCGCTGGAGGACCTGGTCCAGAAGGTGACCTGGGATGACGTGCCGGGCACCGAGGCGGTCAGCTGCGGCAATTACCGCGACCACAGCCTGCACTCGGCCAAGGAATGGGCCAAGGTGATCCTGGAGCAGGGCATCAGCCTGGACGCTTTCGACCGTTCCCGCATCGCCTAGCCGCAGCACCCTGCGGCAGAGGATCCCGGCCCCGCCCGTGTGTGTGGCCGGGATTTTTCGCGCTCCGGGCACGGCCGGCGCGTGCTTGAAGCAACCCAGCCAATACCTATGTTGCATGGGTAGCATGGCAGGTATGCGAAAAGTTCTGTCCTCGGCCGCTGTACTGTCGATCATCACGCTGGCGGCGGCCGGCTGTACGAACTTCGACGCCGCGGCGACCTCCCCGGTCAGCGACGCCTGCAGCGCGGCCATCCAAACGCAGAACGAGGCATGGTCCAATCCCGAGTCCTCGAACGAGCAGCTGCAGGAAGCCGAGCTGCGCGGACTGCAGGAGTGCAAGAACATCGACGAGTGGAGCACCGCGGTGTCCTACAACCCCGGGTCCATGGGCTACGACGTGCTGAGCACCGAAGAAGCCGCCAACCTGGTCTACATGGCCTGCGAAAGCGGGGACGCGGAGAACCTGACCCCGGTCTGCGCGGACGCCGCAGGCCGCGGCTACCTGAACTAAGCCGCCGGGCGGAGCGGAATTCCGCACCCCAGGCGGCACGCGGGACTGGCATGCTTCGCCACGCGGCGCCCTGAGACCCAGTTTTTCGGTAGTCTTGCATGAAACGCCAAGCCACCGAGCAAAAACTCCTGGGAAGTCCGCCCCGTGCTACTGACAATCACCCTAGAATCCGCCCCCGGGTCGGGGATCGACGCCACCGCCCTGTCGCATCTGCTGCGCAAGCATCCAGGCAAGGTACAGTCCTTCGACCTGGCGGTGGGCCAAGCCCACGTGTTCTATCCCGAATATTCCAAGCAACGCGCCACCGCGGCCCTGCTCTTGGAAGTCGACCCCGTGGGGCTGGTGCGCAGCAAGCGCTTCCGCGGCGACGCCGGGGCCCTGGACTACTACGTCAACGACCGCCCGTACGCCGCGTCGAGCCTGATGTCAGTGGCCCTGGGCAAGGTGCTGCGCAGCGCCATGACCGGGACCAGCGAAAGCTACCCGGAGCTGGCCGCCGCGCCGCTGCCGCTGCGCTTCGAGCTGCCCGTGCTCTCCACCCGCGGGCACGCGGGCCGGGACCTGGCCAAGCGGCTGTTCGCGCCGCTGGGCTGGAACGTCGAGCAGACGCCCATCGCCCTGGACGAGCAGCATCCGCACTGGGGCGATTCGCAGTACAGCGCGCTGGCGCTCAGCGGAGAGGTCCGCTTGGACCTTGCGCTGCGCCAGCTCTACGTCCTGCTGCCGGTGCTGGATGACTCGAAGCACTACTGGGTCAACGACGACGAAGCGGAAAAGCTTGCCCGGCAGGGCGAAGGCTGGCTGGAGGACCACCCCGACCGGGAGCTGATCGCCCGCCGCTATCTGGCCCACCAGAAGGACCTGGTGGCGCTGGCCGAGGCGCGGATGGATCCGCCAGCCGTCCCGGAAGCCACGGCAGACCCGGGCATTTCGGAGCAGGCGGGCGGCGAAGCAGCCGTCCCGCTGCGGGTGCAGCGTGCCATGGATGTCATCGCCGCGCTCAAGGAACACGGAGCCCACCGGGTGGTGGACCTGGGCTGCGGGCCCGGTGCGCTGCTGCGCCGGCTGCAGGCGGACCCGTTTTTCACCCGCATCGTCGGCGCCGATGTCTCCGCGCGATCCCTCGAACAGGCTGCCGCCGCGCTGCGCTTGGAGGAGCGCACGGACGAGCAGCAAGAACGCATCAGCCTGCTGCACAGCTCCGCGGTCTACCGCGACGACCGGCTGGCCGGCTACGACGCGCTGGTGCTCATGGAGGTCATCGAGCATGTGGACGCCTCGCGGCTGCCGGCACTGCAGGACGCGGTGTTCGCCGGCGCCGCCCCTCGCATGGTCGTGATGACCACTCCGAACGTCGAATACAACAGCAAGTACCCGGACCTGGAACATGGCTCCCTGCGCCACGACGACCACCGTTTCGAATGGACGCGCGCGGAATTCCAGGCCTGGGCCGGGGCCGCCGCCACGGACTACGGCTATGCCGTGGAGTTCCGCGGCATCGGGCCGGTGGACGGCTCCGCGGGCACGCCCACCCAGATGGCGATCTTCCGAAAGGACGCGGCATGAACGAATTCTCCATTCCCGAGTCAGGGCTGGTGGTGCTCATCGGCGTCTCCGGATCCGGCAAGTCGACTTTCGCCGCCAAGCACTTCGGCCGCTTCGAGACGCTGTCCAGCGACTACTTCCGCGGCCTGGTCGGCAATGACGAGACCGACCAGTCCGTCACCGCCGCGGCCTTCGACGCGCTGCACTACGTGGCAGGCAAGCGGCTGGAAACCGGTCTGCTGACCGTGGTGGATGCCACCAGCGTCCAGCCCGCCGCCCGGCAGAGCTTGATCGAGCTGGCGCGCAGCCACGACGTGCTGGCCACGGCCATCGTGCTGGACGTCCCAGTCGAGGTGTGCCTTGAACGCAACGAGACCCGCGGCGAGCACCGGGTGCCCAAGTCGGCGATCGACCGCCAGCACCAGCAGCTGCGCCGGTCGCTCAAGATGCTGCGCCGCGAGGGCTTCGCCCGGGTCCACGTGCTCTCGTCCTTGGCGGAGATCGAGGACGCGGTCATCACCCGGCACAAGCTGCTCAACGACTTCAGGGACCAGCACGGCCCGTTCGACGTCATCGGGGACGTGCACGGCTGCCTGGACGAGCTGGTGCTGCTGCTGGAGAAGCTGGGCTACGAACTGGTCCGCGACCGGCAGGGGCGCGCCGTCGACGCCGTCCACCCGCAGCGGCAGGCAGTCTTCGTGGGCGACCTGGTGGACCGCGGCCCTGATTCGCCCGGCGTGCTGCGCTTGGTGATGGGCATGGCCGCCGCCGGGCACGCGCTGGCGGTGCCAGGCAACCACGAGGACAAGCTGGTGCGCGCCCTGCGCGGGGCCAAGGTCACTCTGGGCCACGGCCTGGACAAGACCCTGGAACAGCTGGAGGCCGAAGGCCCGGAATTCACGCGCGAGGTGCAGGACTTCGCCCGTTCCCTGGTCTCCCACCTGGTGTTGGATGAGGGCAAGCTGGTGGTGGCGCACGCGGGGCTGATCGAGAAGTACCATGGGCGGGCCTCCAAGCGGGTGCGGGCCTTCGCCCTCTACGGACAGGTCAGCGGCGAGAAGGACGAGTACGGCCTGCCGGTGCGCTATCCCTGGGCCCGGGACTACCGCGGTGCGGCCGCCGTCCTCTACGGGCATACCCCGGTCACCGAGGTCGCCTGGATCAACAACACCGCCTGCTTGGACACCGGATGCGCCTTCGGCGGGCAGCTCAGCGCGCTGCGCTACCCGGAACGGGACGTCGTGGCCGTGGACGCGCTGGCGCAGTACGCCGAACCGCTGCGGCCGCTGGAATCCCCGCACGGGCCGCAGCGCGAACCGGGCGTGCTGTCCATGGCGGACGTCACCGGCCCGCTGCACCTAAAGGCCGGCGAGCGCGGCACCGTGAAGCTCAGCGCCGCGCAGGCCGCCGGCGCCCTGGAAACCATGAGCCGCTTCGCTACCGACCCGCGCTGGCTGCGCTATCTGCCGCCGACCATGTCCCCGGCGGAGTCCTCGGCGCGTCCGGGGTATCTGGAGCACCCGGACGAGGCCTTCGCCTACTTCCGCAAGCACGGGATCACCGAGGTCGTCTGCGAAGAGAAGCACATGGGCTCGCGCGCGGTGCTGCTGCTGGCCCGCAATCCCGGGCGCTTCGACGCGCCCGAGGGCTGGCTCGGCGCCCTGCATACGCGCACCGGGCGCGATTTCCTGGCTCCGGAGGTGGAACGCGCCCTGCTGCAACGGGCGCATGAGGCCGTGGAAGCGGCGGGCTTGTGGGAGGAGCTGGGCTCGGACTGGGTCATCCTGGACGGCGAGCTGCTGCCCTGGTCGCTGAAGGCGGAATCACTGATCAAGGACAACTACGCTTCGGTCGGCGCCGCCGCGGTGGCAGCCACCTCGGCAGCCGTCGACCTGCTGGAGAAGGCTGCTGGGACCGGGCTGGAATTGACCGCGCTGCTTGAACGCACCCGTGAACGCAGCGGGAATGCGCTGGCGTTCCGCGAGTCCTACCGGCGGTACGTGGGAAACAAGGACGAGATCCGCTTCGCCGCATTCCAGGTGCTGGCCTCCGAGGGCAAGACCCATGAAAGCCGCGACCATGGATGGCACCTGGGAATTGCGCAGAAGCTGGCGGTGCAGGCGCCGGACCTGTTCAAGGACACCGCCTGGATGCGGGTGTCACTGGACTCCGGGGAATCGACGGACCAAGCGGTGCGCTGGTGGGAGGAGCTGACCATGACGGGCGGCGAAGGCATGGTGGTCAAGCCGTGGCAGAACCTCACCCGCGGTCCCAAGGGCTGGGTGCAGCCGGGCATCAAGGTGCGCGGGCGGGAATACCTGCGCATTATCTACGGCGCCGACTACCTTCAGGAAGAGAACCTGCGGCGCTTGAAGCAGCGGGCCACCGACCGGAAGCGTTCGCGGGCCATGCAGGAGTACCTGCTGGGACTGGAAGCGCTGCGGCTGACCGCGGTGGGGGAGCCGCTGTGGAAGGTTCACCAGATGGTGTTCGGTGTGCTCGCGCTGGAATCCGAGCCGCTGGACCCGAGGCTTTAGGCCGCCGGCCGCGGGTTCCTAACCCGCGGCCACGAACCCGCCACTCCAAATTGAGTAGTTTTGATACATAATAAATGATCAAAAACATCGTGGACAGTACATTGTTCTGCGTCACATAATGAACACCAGACCAACTGATGTCATGCGACGAGTACTGAGGAGCAAGCGATGGCGCGCCAGAAAAGTGAATGGGACCTCGAATACGATGTGGTGGTTCTGGGGACTGGGGCCGGCGGCCTTGCCGCCACGCTGACCGCCGCGGCGCACGGCGCCAAGGTGCTGACGCTGGAAAAGACCGAGTACCTCGGCGGCACGACCGCCTACTCCGCCGGCACCTGCTGGGTGCCGGACAACAAGTTCCAGCGCGAGCAGGGAATCCTGGACGACTACGAGAAAGCCGTGCGCTACCTGGACCTGGTGGTGGGGGACAAGGCGCCGCGCGAGGCCCGGCTAGGATACCTCGACGCCGCGCCCAAGATGCTTGATGAACTCGAAGGACTGGGTGTGCGCTTCCTGCATTCGCCGGCCGTTGTCGACTACCACTCCGAGCTTCCCGAAACCGGGAAGACCGGCCGCGCTCTGGAACCCGAGCCCTTCGATGGACGCAAGCTCTCGGCCACCGAATTCCGCCGCATCCGCCGCCCTGTCCCCGAATTCGCGCTGATGGGCGGAACCCTGATGCTGCGCCGTCCGGACGTTGCCGCGCTGCTGAAGCTGTTCACGGGCAGCGCCGCCGAGCGTGCCAAGGCCGTGGGCCTGGCCGGCAAGCTGGGGCTGCAGTGGGCGCGCGACCGGGTCACCCGCCCGCGCGGTACTCGGCTGGTGATGGGCAATGGCTTGGTTGCCTCCATCTACCACCAGTCGCTCCAGCGCGGAGTGGACTTCCGCTTCAGTGCCCACACCACGGAGCTGATCCGCGGCAGCGAACGCATCGAGGGGCTCGTGGTGGTCCACGAGGGCAAAACCCTGAAGATCCGCGCCCGACAGGGTGTGGTGCTGGCTGGCGGCGGCTTCTCGCAAAGCCCGGCGCTGCGCGAGCAATACATGCCCAAGCCCACCCCTCAGTTCTCCCGCGCCGGCGAAGGAGCTACCGGCGATACCTTGGCGCTGGCCGCCGGGGTCGGTGCGGCGCTGGGGCAGGACAACGGCGAAAACGCGCTGTGGTTCCCCAGCTCCATCGGGCGCCGCGCCGACGGTTCCCAGGTCGTGTTCCCGCATATCTGGGACCGCGCCAAGCCCGGTGTGATCGCGGTGGGCAGCGACGGCAAGCGCTTCGTCGACGAGTCCTGCTCCTACCACCGCTTCGTGCGCGCGATGTACGCCACCGACGGCCGTGCCATCCCGGCTTGGCTGATCGTCGACTCGCGCACGCTGGCCAAGTACGGGCTGGGCATGATCACCATGCCGCACCTGCCGCGGGCCGCGCTGCAACGCTACGTGAAGGATGGCTACCTCTACGAATCCGAGACGCTGGCCGGCCTGGCCGCGCAGATCGGGGTGGACCCCGCGGGCCTCGAAGCCACCGTGCGGCGCTACAACGGCTTCGCCGAAACCGGCAAGGACGAGGACTTCGGGAAGGGCGACCTGCTCTTCGGCCAAGTGGCCGGAGACCCCGAGCATGGGCCCAACCCGAACGTCGGGCCGGTGGCCCGTGCGCCGTTCTACGCCATGGCTTTGGTGCCTACCCCGTTGGCCACCGCCTTCGGGGTGCTCACCAACCCGCAGGCCCAGGCGCTGGACGAGCGTGGCGAGGCCATCGCTGGCCTGTACGCGGTGGGAAACGACGCCGCCTCCGTGATGGGCTCGGAATACCCGGGAGCCGGCGTGCAGGTCGGCTCCGGCCTGGCCTTCGGTTGGGCCGCAGCCCGTCACGCCACCGGGAGCCTGCCGCGCCCCGGTACGCTGGAGGAGTTGACGACCGACTAGGGAAAAGCGGGTAGGCATGGAAATCAGGTGGCTTGAGGCATTCATCGCGGTGGCGGAGGAGCTGCACTTCGGCAATGCGGCCTTGCGGTTGCGCATGGCGCAGTCGCCGCTGAGCCAGACCATCCGCAAGCTGGAGCGCTCGCTGGGCACCGAGCTGTTCGTGCGCAGCACCCGCTCGGTGGAGCTGACCGCCGCCGGCCATGCGCTGCTGCCGCACGCGCGGCAGGTTATGGAGGAGCTGACCATCGCCGCCCAGGCGGTGAAGGTGCCGCAGGGGAAGGTCTACGGAAAACTCTCGCTGGGCTTCACCGGCGTGCTCAACCAGCTGGCCCTGCCGCCCATGACCCGCGCGCTGCGCAGCACCCACCCCGACATCGAGCTGACGCTGGTGGGCCGCGTGATGACCCATGACGCGGTGCACCAGCTGGAGGCGGGCTCCCTGGACCTGGCGTTCGTCGGCCTGCCGGTGGATTCCGCACGCATCAACTCGCGCCTGCTGGCCCAGGAAGCCTTCGGCATGGTGCTGCCGCAGGAGCACCCGCTGGCCGACCGGGAGGGTGTCGAGCTCGCCGCCTTCGCCGACGACTCATTCATCACCCCGCCGATCTCCGCGGGGTCCGCGCTCTACCAGTCGACCATTTACGCCTGCACCGACGCTGGGTTCTATCCGACGGTGTCGCAGGAAATCACCGACCCCTACATGACCATGATGCTCGTGGCGGCAGGGGTCGGTGTCGCGTTCATGCCCGAGGGCATCGCCCATGTGGTGCCTCCGGGCGCCGTCTTCGTCCCGCTGCACGGCAAGCAGTACTACATGAACCATGGCCTGGCCTGGTCGGTGCGCCCCGGCTCGCTGGCCCGCGACGCATTCCTCGAATTGAGCGAAGAAGTGCTTCCGTCGCCCACGAGAATTATGTAGTTAATACACATAGCTAATGTGCAATTAGGTCGTGGACATAATAAGTTAGGCGGGTCACACTAGATGATGTTCCTCTCGAAGAGGAGAAAGGACTCATCATGCGATCTGCAACTTCTTCCCCGGATGCCCTCCAGGCTCCCGCCCGTCCACAGGCCCGCCGCGCGGCCGTGTCCGGCTTCCTCGGCAGCGCCCTGGAATACTACGACTTCTTCATCTACGGCTCCGCCGCCGCCCTGGTTTTCTCCCACGTCTTCTTCCCTGACGGCGGTGCCAACTCGGTGCTCCTGTCGATCTCCACCCTGGGCGTGGCCTACGTGGCCCGCCCGCTGGGCGCGGTGCTCTGGGGGCACCTAGGAGACCGTTTCGGACGCCGCAACACCCTCATGGCCTGCCTGCTGCTGATGGGCATTTCGACCTTGGCGATCGGCCTGCTGCCGACCTATGAGCAGATCGGCATCTTCGCACCGATCCTGCTGGTGGTCCTGCGCCTGTTCCAGGGTCTGTCCGCCGGCGGCGAATCGCCGGGCGCCGCTTCGCTGTCCATGGAGCACGCCCCGGAACGCCGCCGCTCCTTCTTCGCCTCCTTCACCATGAGCGGCGTGATGTTCGGCATCGTGCTGGCCACCGTGGTCTTCATCCCGATCGCCAGCATGCCCGACGAGCAGATGCTCAGCTGGGGCTGGCGCATCCCGTTCCTGGCCAGCGTGGTGCTGACCGTCCTGGCCTTCTTCATCCGCCGCCACCTGGACGAGCCTGAGGCCTTCACCGAAGCCAAGGAAAACAACGAGGTCGTCAAGGTCCCGATCCTGGAGCTCTTCGCCCGCCACTGGACCTCGGTGGTGCGCGTGATGCTCTCCTCCACCTTTGCCATGATCAACACCATCGTGAACGTCTTCGCCCTGGCTTATGCGGTGGAGCACAACGGCATCGAACGCACCACCATGCTCGCGGCCATCGCCGCGGCAAACCTGGCCGCGGTCTTCACCCAGCCGCTCTATGGGATGCTGGCCGACAAGATCGGCCGCAAGCCGGTATTCATCGGCGGCGCCCTGGGCGCCGGAGCCATGGTCTTCATGTTCTTCAATGCCATCAGCACCGGCAATGTCGCGGTCATCTTCGTCTCAGCGATCATCCTGATCGGTGTCTTCTATGCGGCCCCGAACTCGACCTACATGGCAGGCTTCCCGGAGCAGTTCCCGGCCAGCGTGCGCTACTCGGGCATGGCCATCGGCCTGATGCTGGGCCTGCTGGTCTCCGGCTTCACCCCGGCCATCGGCACCCTGATGACCTCCGGCGACACCGCCAACTGGATGCCGGTCGCCTGGATGTGCATGGGCTTTGCCACCCTGTCCGCCATCGCCTTCGCCACCGGTCCGGAGACCTACCGCACCCCGACCGCCGAGCTGGGGCTGACCAAGCTGCAGGTCCAGGCGCTGCGCGAGATGCAGGAGAAGAAGTAGCATGCGCCGCACCGCACACCGCATCGGCCTGATCGGCAACGACCTGAGCGGCTCGCTCTCCCCGGCCCTGCACCAGGCCGAGGCCCACGCGCTGGGCCTGCCCGACTACAGCTACGAGCGCATCGACCTGGAGGGGCGGACGGACGTCGACCTGGGACAGGTGCTGCGCGAGTCGCTGGCGCAGGGCTTCACCGGGTTCAACGTCACCCACCCGCACAAGCAGGCCATCATGCCGCATTTGGACGAGATCGCCCCGGACGCCGCCGCCATCGGCGCGGTGAACACCGTGGTGCTCCAGGACGGACGGCTGATCGGGCACAACACCGACCGCACCGGCTTCCTGGCCGGGCTGCGCCGGGGCTTGGCCCGCGACGCGAAGCGCGCCACCGTCACCCTCTTCGGGGCAGGCGGCGCCGGCTCCGCGGTGGGCGCGGCGCTGCTGGACTTCGGCGTGGCGGACCTGCGGATCATCGACACCGACGCCGGGCGCCTGGCCCAGCTCAAGGACCTGCTCACCGCCTCCCTGGGCGCTGGGCAGCAGGTGTCCACCGGCACCCCGGAACAGGCCCGCGGCTGGATCGCCGCCTCGCAGGGCGTGGTCAACGCGACCCCGCTGGGCATGGAAGGCATCGGCGGCACGCCCTTCGACACCTCCTGGCTGGCCGCAGACCACTGGGTGGCTGACGTGGTCTACCGCCCGGTGGACACCGAGCTGCTGCGTGACGCCGCGGCGCACGGCTGCACCACCGTGAAAGGCACCGAGATGCTCGTCGAGCAGGCGGCGGACACCTTCGCCCTGCTGGTCTGCACCGCCCCGGACCGCCGGCGCATGCGCAGCTCGCTGCAGCACCTGCTCGCCGCCGTTTAACCGCCGCGGCCCGGCCTGGCCCGGGCGCACAGCTATCGAAGCACATCGAATCCAAGGACCCACAACATGCCAACACCGCCACGCACCGCCACCACCGACGCACCCCGCTCCCTGCGGGTGGGCATCGTGGGCTGCGGCAACATCAGCGCCAACCACCTCGAAGCGTTCCAAGCCCTGGACTCGGTCACCGTGGCCGCGCTCTGCGACGTGGACGGGGCCCGGGCCGCAGCGATGGCCGCCGAATACTCGGTGGAGCACGCCGTCGATTCGGTAGAGCGATTGCTGGAACTGGGTCTGGACATCGTCTCGGTGTGCACCCCGCACCCCACCCACCAGCAGGTGGTGCTGGCCGCCGCGGCGGCCGGGGTGCATGTGTTGTGCGAGAAACCCATCGCGGTGGACGTGCCGGCGGCCGAGCAAATGGTGCAGGCCTGCGCCGAGGCCGGAGTGAAGCTCGGGGTGCTGTTCCAGCGCCGCTTCTGGCCGGCGGCCGCCGAACTGCGGGCGCAGATCGATTCGGGCGCACTGGGCACCCCGGTGCTCGGCCAGGTCTCGGTGCTGCTGCACCGCGAGCACGAATACTATTCGGCCGCCGGCTGGCGCGGCACCTGGGCTGCGGACGGCGGCGGGGTGCTGATGACGCAGGCGATCCACTACCTGGACTTGCTGCAGTGGTACCTCGGCGATGTGGCCCGCGTGCAGGGCGAAGTCAATACCTACAAGCACGGCGAGCACATCGAGGTGGAGGACTCGGCCACCGCGCTGATCACCTTCACCAGCGGAGCCATGGCCACGGTGCTCGCCAGCACCAGCGCCGACCCCGCGCTGGGCGTGCAGATCCGCATCACCGGCTCCAACGGGGCCAGCGCTGAACTGAGCGAATTCCCCGAAGGCAGCGACGGCCGGCTGACCCTGCAGGCATCCGAGCACAAGATCGCCGCGCGGCCGGTGCACCCGGCTGGCGTTGACGCGAACGTCGAGCTGTCCCGGATCAACGGGGCGCTGAAGGACCACCACCGGGCGCAGATCACCCAGTTCGTGGCCGCGGTCCGCGAGGACCTGGAACCTGCGGTCACCGGCCGCGAAGCGCTGAAGTCCCTGCGCATCTTGCTTGCAGTCTACGAATCCGCCCGGACCGGACGCCCGGTCGACTTCGCTCCGGCTTCCAACCAGCGCACCATCGTCCCGCCGTCCGTCGCCGACCGGCTCTACACCACCGCCCGCGCCTAGAATCTTTCGACCACCAAGGACCCAGCATGAACACCACCACCCAGGAACTCGGACTGGCCCAGCTTTCGCTGCTGGGCAGCTCCCCGGCAGAACTTGTCTACCTGGCCGCCGACACCGGCTTCGACTTCGTCGGGGCCCGCGTACGCCAGGTGACCGAGGAGGAAAAACCCTACAACCTGCAGCCCGGCTCGCCGCTGCTGGCCAAGACCCTCAAAGCGGTCAAGGACACCGGCGTACGGGTGCACGACATCGAATTCATCCTGTTGGACGGCGCCAACCAGCGCGAGGCATGGCTGCAGATGCTCGACGCCGGGCAGGCGCTGGAGGCCAGGACGCTGACCGTCGCCGCCTCGGACGGCAACCTGCAGCGGCTCACCGAGAACCTGGGACTGATGACCGAGGACGCCCAGGGCTTCGGCATCGTGCCGACCCTTGAAGTCATCTCCTACCAGAGCGTGAACACCCTTGAACTGGCCGGCGAGCTGGCTCAGGCCAGCGGATGCCGGATCGTCGCCGACACCCTGCACCTGAGCCGCATCCAGGCCAGCCCCGCCCAGCTCGCGGCCCAGGCCCGGCACGTGGCCATGCTGCAGCTGTGCGACGCGCCGGCCCAGCGCCCGGACACCCGCGAAGGGCTGGTGCTCGAATCGCGCAGCGAACGCATCGTCCCCGGACAGGGGGCCGTGCAGCTGGCAGAGTTCGTGGCCGCCCTGCCGGCCGGAACGCCGCTGAGTGTTGAAACCCCCTCCGACTCGACCGTCGCCCGGATCGGCGCCCGCCGCTGGGCCGAAGAACTCAAGGCCGGGGCGGAACAGGTCCTGGCGCGGGCCCGCACCCTGCGCACCGCCGCGGTCTAAGCCGCGGCACCCACCGAACCGCCAAACACGAACCACCAAGCACGAACACCCAAGAAACGGATGATTTCCATGAGCACCGCAACCCTACGAAGCGCAACCGCCGACACCGCCGCCGATGTCGTGGTCGTCGGCTCCGGCGCCGGCGGGCTATCGGCGGCAGTGGCCGCCGCCTACCACGGACTGAAGGTCATCGTGGTGGAAAAGGCCAAGGTCTGCGGAGGGGCGACCTCCTACTCCGGCGGCTGGGCCTGGGCCCCGGGCAACCCGCTGGCCAAAGCCGATGGCGTGGACGAGGACCGGGAGGAATTCCGCACCTACCTGCAGCACCGGCTGGGGGAGTACTACAACGCCGACCGCGTGGACGCCTTCCTCGAAGGAGCCCCGCAGATGGTGGACTTCTTCCACAACCACACCAGCTTGCAGTTCACCCCCGGCGCGCAGATCAAGGACATCTACGGCAACACCCCGGGCGCCGGCACCGGCCACCGCTCGGTAGGCCCGGCGCCCTACGACGCCCGCAAGATCCCGCGCGAACTGCGCGCCAAGATGCGCCACCAGCTCTACGCCACCAGCTTCCTGGGTATGGGCATCATGGCAGGCCCGGACCTTTCCAAGTTCCTCTCAGCCTCAACCGGCAGCATCCCGGGTCTCATCCACGCCGCCAAGCGCGTGAGCACCCATATGCTGTCCATGGCCGTCTACCGCCGCAATATGCAGCTGGTCAACGGCACCGCGCTGACCGGGCGCCTGATGAAGTCCGCCGACGATCTAGGAGTCGACATCCGCGTGTCAACGTCCGCGGACGAACTGCTCACCGATTCCACCGGTCGCATCACCGGGGTCAGGGTCAGCAGCGGCGCCACGGGCTACACCATCACCGCTGCGCGCGGCGTGGTGCTGGCCACCGGAGGCTTTCCGCAGAACGCCCAGCTGCGCCGGGAACTGTTCCCCAAGACCCCGACGGGCAAGGAACACTGGACGCTGACCCCGCCGGAAGCCGACGGTGCCGGCCTGCGCCTGGCCCAGGCGGTGGGCGCCCGCTTCAACACCGACGTCGCCTCCCCGGCGGCCTGGTGCCCGGTCTCGCTGATCCGCTACCCCAACGGCAGCACCGGGACCTTCCCGCACATCATGGACCGCGCCAAGCCCGGCAGCATCGGCGTGCTGCCCAACGGCAAGCGCTTCGTCAACGAGGCCAACGGCTACTACGACTACGTCACCGGCATGCTGGAAGCCACCCCGGAGGGCCAGCCGGTGGTCTCCTGGCAGATCGCCGATTCGCGCTACGTGCGCCGCTTCCCGCTGGGCATGGCCAAGCCGCTGCCGGTGCCGCTGACCCCGTACCTGCGCAGCGGCTACCTGGTCAAGGGCGACACCCTGGCGGAGCTCGCCGCCAAATGCGGCATCGACCCGGTGCAGCTTGAAAAGACCGTCGAGGACTTCAACGCCAACGCCGCCAAGGGCATCGACCCTCAGTTCGGCCGCGGCGAAACCCCGTTCAACCGCTACGGCGGCGATGCCAAGAACACCCCCAACCCGACCCTCGGCCCGATCCAGAAGGGCCCGTTCTACGCGGTCAAGGTGGTTCCGGGCAGCTTCGGCACTTTCGCCGGGCTGGATGTGGACGCCAAGGCCCGGGTGCTTGACGAGCAGGGCGAGGCCCTGCCGGGGCTGTTCGCCGTCGGCAACGACCAGGCCAGCGTCATGGGCGGCCACTACCCGGCCGGCGGCATCAACCTCGGCCCGGCACTGACCTTCGGCTACCTGGTGGGCCGCGACCTGGCCACGGACCCCTCTGCCGAAAACCCTTCCAGCGAGCCGACTTCGCGTTCCGCCGCCCGCAGCTAACCCGACCATCGAACAAGGAGCATCGAGCATGAACTTCTACGCCATCACCTACACCTACTCGCCGGCCACCAGCGACGCACGGGACCGTGTCCGCCCGACCCACGTCGAATTCCTGCAGCAGCGCTTCGAGAACGGCGAGCTGCGCGTGAGCGGACCGGTGGACTCCGGCGCCGGCGCGCTGCTGGTCATCGGCGCCGAATCCGAGCAGGCGGCGCTGGCGCTGATGGACCAGGACCCGTTCGCCCGCGAAGGCCTGATCGAGCAGCGCGAGATCCGCCGCTGGGACGTCTTCTTCGGCAAGGACAAACTCTAGGAACCCCGGCGGCGGCCCCGAGCCGCCGCCACGGAAGGACAGCACCATGCTCACCGCCACCACGACGGCCAAGCGATGCATTGAATACCGCGAAGTCCCCGCTCCGGCCCCGGCACCCGGCCGCGCTCTGGTCCGGGTCCGGCACGTGGCCCTGTGCGGCACCGACGCGCACATCTGGGACGACGACTACCCGGCCGAGTTGCCGGTCATCCAGGGCCACGAATTCGCCGGAATCATCGAGCAGATCGATCCCGGCGCCGTTGACCCGCGCAGCGGGTTGCCGCTGGTCCCCGGGCTGGAAGTGGCGGTGAGCCCCATGGTCTACTGCTCCCACTGCCCGCCGTGCCTGGACGGGCGGTACAACGTCTGCGAATCGATCTCCTGCCTGGGCTGCTACGAGGACGGGGCGCTGGCAGAAGTCGTCAGCGTCCCGGTGGACAAGCTGCATCCGCTGCCCCAGGGGCTGCCGCTGCATCTGGGCGCGCTGGGGGAGCCCGGATCCATCGCCATGCAAGCGGTCAACCGGGGCACCCCGGTACCCGGAGAAACCGCGCTGGTGCTCGGTTGCGGCCCCATCGGCCTGCTGGCCACGCTGTTCCTGGCCGAACGCGGGGTCCGGGTCATCGCCTCGGACCTGTCCCGGGCACGCATGGATTTGGCCCGCGACTTCGGCGCTGTGGCAGCCTTCGCACCCGGTGGCGGGATCCCGCGGGAGGCCTGGGGAGCCGCCGCGGGACCGACCCTGGTCATCGAGGCCACCGGCGTCCCCGCGTCCTTCGAAACCGCTGTCCGCCTGGCCGCGCCGACCGCACGCCTGGTGCAGGTGGGCATCTCCACCCGCCACGCCTCGCTGTCCCTGCGCGATATTCCCTTCAAGGAGCTGGACATCCGCGGCAGCCGCAACAGCCTGAACCTGATCCCCGACGCGCTCGACGTGCTCGCCCGCCATCAGCAGCAGGCAACGCGGCTGGTTACCCACCGCTTCGCCTTCGACTCGCTGGGCCAGGCCTTTGAAACCATGCTCGACTCCAGCCAAGCCGTCGGCAAGATCGTCATCGACCTGCCTGTCACTGGAGCAGGCATCCCACCGCAGGCCGGCACTGCCCGCCTGGAAAGGAGCACCGCCAGATGAGTACGACCCCCGAATCGACTCGCAACCCGCTGACCGCCATTCAGGAGCTGGATTCAGGCTACGACCTGGTGGTTCTCGGTTCCGGAGCCGCGGGACTGACCGCGGCGGTCCGGGCCGCCGCGTCAGGAGCCAGCGTGCTGGTGCTGGAGAAGGCCGGCAAGCTCGGCGGCACCAGCTCGGCCGGTGGCGGCGTCATCTGGGCGCCGAACAACCACCTGGCCAAGCAGGCCGGCTACCGGGACAGCGCCGCGGCCGGCGCCGCCTACCTGAAGGCCGCGGCCGGCCAGGTGATGAGCTCGGAGGAGATCGACTGGTTCGTGGACACCAGCGCGCAGGCGGTGGAATTCCTGGACACTCATACCCGGGTACGGCTGGTGCCGCTGGGGCGCCCGGACTACCACATGGAATGGCAGGGCGCGGCGTCCGGCGGGCGCAGCCTGGACAACGTGCCGTTCACCACCGAGGACTATCCGGGTCTGGCCGATGCGCTGCGCCAACCCACCTATTTCCCGCTGCTGAGCATGATCGAACGCGACGAGCTCAACGGCCGCGCCCCGGATCCGGAACTGCTGGCCCGGCGCAAGGCGTCGGGGGTGCGCACCATGGGCGGCGCGCTGGTCGGCTCGCTCGCGGCGAGCGCGCTGGACCGCGGCGTGCAGCTGGCGCTGGATGCAGAAGTCACCGGCCTGCGGCGGGAACAGGACGGCTGGATCCTCGAAGTAGCCGGCAAGCGGCAGGTCAGCGCCGTCAGCGTGGTCATCGCCTCGGGCGGATTCGAATGGAACCCGAGGCTGCGCGAGACCTACCTGTCATTCGATGTGACCCCGATCAGCGCGCCGTCCAACGAGGGCAGCGGCCTGGAGCTGGCGTTGGCCGCCGGCGCCGCGGTCAAGGACATGACCGCGATCTGGGGTGTGCCGGTGATCGCCGCTCCGGACGCCGAGTACGACGGCAAACCCTCCGGACGCATGGCGAATGTCGAGATGACCCTTCCGGGATCCATCACCGTCAACGCCTCCGGCCGGCGGTTCGTGAACGAGGCACTGAACTACCACGATCTGTGCCGGGTCTTCGGCAACATCGACCCGGTCAGCTCGGCCCTGCAGAACAGCCCAGCCTGGCTTGTCTTCGACGCTGACTATTTCGCAAAGTACCCGGTGGCCGGTTCCACGCCCGGGGTACGGCCCGACTGGATGCACAGCGCGCCGACGCTGCGGGAGCTGGCCGGGGAAGTGGGCATCGACGCGGCGGCACTGCAGGAGAGCGTCGAACGCTTCAACATCGGCGCCCGGGCGGGTGCGGACCCCGAGTTCGGCCGTGGCGCCACCGAGCAGGACCGGCATCTGGGGGATGCCGCGAATGCGCCCAACCCGTGCCTCGCCCCGTTGCAGCGGGGGCCGTTCTACGCGGTGCCGATCCATCCCGGCGTGCTGGGAACCTCGGGCGGGCTGTCTACCAACGAGCATTCCCAGGTGCTGGATCGCCACGGCGAACCGATCACCGGGCTGTATGCGGCGGGCAATGCCTCGGCAGGGGTGTTCCGCAACAACTACCCGGGCGGGGGCGCGACCCTGGGCTCGGCCGTCACCCGCGGCTACGCGGCCGGCGCCCACATTGCCGGCGCCCATGCGGCCCGGGAGCAGGCCGCAGCGGCATTGGTGGAGGCTGGCAAATGACGGATCAGGCATCCGCTGGCGTCCCCGGGCAGTTCGTTCCCTGGGAGGGGCGCTTTTCCGGGCGGGTGGTGCTGGTCACCGGGGCGGCCGGAGGACTGGGCGCCGACGCGGTGCGACGGCTGGCAAAGGAGGGAGCCACCGTGGTGGCCACCGACCTCGTCAAGCCACGGACCCCGCAGGCGGCGCTGTCCCTGGATTTGGACGTCGCGGATCCGCAGGCTTGGCAAGCCGCCGCACACAGCATTCGCGAGGCCTACGGCCGGCTGGACGGGGCACTGTTCTGCCACGGCATCCAGGGCCCGGAATATGCGGTGCAGGATGTGCCGGCGGCCGGGTGGAAGAAGACCCTTGAAATCAACCTGGACGGCTGCTTCTACGGTTTGCAGGTGGTTCTCCCGCTGATGAAGCAGGCAAACTACGGGCGCATCGTGATGCTCTCCTCCATTGCCGGGCGCGAAGGCAACGAGAACATGAGCGCCTACGCGGTGTCCAAGGCAGGGATGATCACCCTGGCCAAGGCAGTGGCCAAGGAAACCGCTCGCTTCGGGATCACCATCAACTGCATCGCTCCTTCGATGTTCAATACCCGGCTGCTCGAAGACCTCAGCCCCGAACGCAATGCGGCGCTGCTCGCGCGGGTTCCGATGAAACGCGTGGGGGAGCCGCAGGAATTCTCGGCGCTGGCCCTGTGGCTGCTCTCGCCCGAAGCCAGCTACATGACCGGGCAGGTGCTGGACCTCAGCGGGGGCCGCAACACCGCGTAAACACCAGGAGACAGGGACGCAAAGTTGATGCCCGGAGCCGCAGCCAGCATCGTGGCCGCGGCTCCGGGCATCCGCGTGTTTTCCGGACCGGCTAGAAGTCCACGGCCTCGCGCGAGAGCGGATTGGTCATGCAGTGCCCGCCGCCGCGGCCGCGTCCAAGTTCTGCTCCGACAATCGTGATGACTTCCACGCCTTCCTTGCGCAGCAGCGCATTCACATGCGTGTTGCGGTCGTAGGCGAACACCACGCCGGGCTCCACCGCTACCAGGTTGTTGCCCGAGTCCCACTGCTGGCGCTCGCCGGCATACCATCCGCCGCCCGGCTTGATGGCGCGCAGCTTCTTCAGGCCCAGCGAATCGGCCACCACGTCCACAAACGGATTTTTCTCCTCGAAGACCGCCACCGATCCGTTGTCGGCAGGGCGCAGCGAGAAGGTGTGGATGCCGTCAACGATGTCCGGGAAGTAGGGCACCACATCGCGGTCGGCGAAGGTGAACACGGTATCCAGATGCATGGCGGCGCGCAGCTTCGGCATCCCGGCAACTACCACGCGTTGCGCGGCGCCGGCGGCGAAGAGGTTCTGTGCCACCTGGGTGATGGCCTGCCGGCTGGTGCGCTCACCTATGCCACCATCCGCCAGCGGGGACAAGCCACAGGACGAAGATTTGGCTCAGACCGGTATCGCTGCAGCGGCACTGATGGGACTTGCAGGCGTGCTGATCCTGCTGGGAACCATTGCGGTCCTGGCGAGAAAGCGCCGGGCTTACTAATCAAGTTGAATTGATGCACCGATGGTGCCAGTCGGAACCGACTGGCACCATCGGTGTTTTTGACCGAACACACTTTCCTGCCGCCAGCCGGCCGGTGACAGTTGCCAACACTTTTCGCCCGCTGTGCGAGAATTAATGAACGATTGCCAGCATGGTGCTGGCTGACTTCGAGCGATCTAAGGACGTACCCAGTGGTCATGATTCCGTTGCCGTTGCATTCGGTGGAGGATCAGCAGTTTTCGCCTCTCGACCCCGCGGACCTCACGCTGGTTCACCGCGGCGAGGGCGGTTCGGAAGTTCGCCGCAGCATCCTGCCCGGCGGCGTCCGCGTCTTGACCGAAGCCATGCCGGGGCAGCGCTCGACCACCGTGGGGTTCTGGGTTCCGGTTGGTTCGCGTGACGAGGAAGCCGGGCACTACGGCTCGACCCACTTCCTGGAACACCTGCTGTTCAAGGGCACCACCAAACGCAGCGCGCTGGAAATCGCCCAGTCCTTCGACGCCGTCGGCGGCGAATCCAATGCGGCCACCGCCAAGGAATCGACCTGCTACTACGCGCGGGTCCTGGACACCGACCTGCCGATGGCCATGGAAGTCATTGCGGACATGGTCACCTCGGCCGTCATCGACCCGCATGAGCTGGAGCAGGAACGCGGTGTCATTATCGAGGAACTGGCCATGGACGCCGATGACGCCACGGATGTCGCGCACGAGCACTTTGTCGCCCGCGTCATGGGCAACCACCCGCTGGGCCGCCCCATCGGCGGCAGCCCTGAAGAGATCATGGCGATTTCCCGCGAGGCGGTGATGGAGCACTACCGCGCCCACTACCGTCCGAGCGAACTGATCGTCACCGCGGCAGGCTCGCTGGACCACGAGGAACTGTGCTCCATGCTGATGACCGCGCTGAGCGACGCCGGATGGGAACTGGACCCGCTGGCCGTGCCCGAGCCGCGCCGCAACCCGGAGCCGGCAAAAATCACCAGCATCCCCGGACTCGAAGTCATCAACCGCCCGGTGGAACAGGCAAACATCATCATCGGGTGCACCAGCATCACCGGGCACGACGACCGCCGCCAGGTGCTGGCGGTGCTCAACGCCGTGCTCGGAGGCGGCATGAGTTCGCGGCTGTTCCAAGAGATCCGCGAAAAGCGCGGCCTGGCCTACTCCACCTATTCCTTCTCCGCGGCGTACACCGACGCCGGTTACTTCGGCATGTACGCCGGCTGCGCTCCCGGCAAGGCCGCCGAGGTCATCGGGCTGCTCGGCGCTGAACTTGACCGGCTGGCCCAGCAGGGCATCTCTGCCGAGGAACTGTCCCAGGCCAAGGGCCAGCTGGCCGGTGGCACCGTGCTGGCGCTGGAAGATCCGGGAAGCCGCATGTCCCGACTGGGGCGCGCGGAAATGATCACCGGAGAATTCCAGGACATTGATGAAGCCCTGTCCCGCGTGCATGCCGTGACTGCCGAGCAGGTCCAGGCGCTGGCACAGGAACTGGCCGCCCGGGAACGGGTCATCACCGTTGTGGGGCCGTTCGAAAACGAGGCGGCGCTGGGCCTGTAGGAGGATGTGGCCCTGCGGTCAGGCAGCTTCGGCCGGAACCGCGGGGACCCCAGCTGCATGGCCGGCTGCTCCGGCCCGCCGGATGATTCCTGCCAGCTCCGGCGCATGGGAGAAATTGAACCCATGCGCGGCCTGGCGCAGGATCGTCAGCTGGGACCCCGGGGCCTTGGCGGTGAGCCGCAGCCCGAATTCCGGCGGGGAGAGCGGGTCTCTGGTGCCGCACACGACATCCACCGGGCAGCGGACCGTGCCCAGCAGGTCGATGGTCGGATAATCCAGCATCTCCCGGCAGCTCTTGGCCCACCACGGGATGCCGCAGCGCAGGTAGTCCACCGCAAGGATTGCCTTGACCGAATTCAACTCGTTCGGGAAGTCCTCCAGCAGGCGCCGGGTCTGCCGGAACAGGGTGTCCTCCCGGTCGTTAACTGCCGGTGCGGCGACAACCAGGTGCTTGACCAGACCGGGCCAGGAGCGCGCGATTTCGATGGCCACCTGGGCTCCCATTGAATGCCCTACCAGCACCACGTTCTCGGCCTTGAGCTGGCGCAGCGCCAGGGCTACCTCGTGGGCAAACCTGGCCACCGTGACCGGTCTGCCGTCGTCCATGTTCTTTCCATGCCCCGGCAGTTCAGGAACGATCACGCGGTGGTCGGCGGCGAGCAGGTTGGCCAGCGGGGTGAAATACCGGCTGGACGCGCCGAGCCCGTGGATCAGTACCACATCGGGTCCCTGTCCCGCCATGCGCACCGACAGCCGGGTTTTCAGGGACTCGGGCAGTACTCCGAAGTATTCGTGCCTCACGGTGGCCTTTCGTGGTGTCAGAAATGACGGGGCTGGGTTGTGCGGCACTCAGGCTCCGCGGTGGCGCTGTTCGAGCGCGGACCACAGGTCCTCGGGAAACATCTCGTGCACGTCTTTGAGGTACCGGTCGCCGTCTTCGGGTTTCTGAACCGTGTCCCCGGTGATCTTGAACGGGAAAGAGGCTGCTTGGGTGGCGGGCGCGGGGCCCGGGCCCTGCGTCTCTGTGCAGGTTGCCCAGCCGAAGGTGGCGGGATCCCCGATGCGGAAGACCTCGACCTGGCACGACGGCGCGGTGAAGTCAGTGCCGTGATCCTGGACCAGGTCGACGATGGCCTGCTGCTGGTCATCGGCCAGGGCGTCAGGTTCGCTGGCAGCCCCGCAGGCGGTAGTTCCACATGCCAATACCAGCACCGAAAGCGCGCTGAATCCGATTCGCTTGATTGTTTGCCCCACTGAGTCCATGCCTGTCGATCGTGATGTGCCTGCACTCATCTTGGCCTAGCCTGCGCGGGAAAACCAAGCAACCCCACCGCACGGGCCCGCAGTGTCCGCAGAAACACAGCGGCAGCGTCCTGCGGTGCATCCAGTTGAGCTGCGCGTCACGCAAATCCATCGCACGCCTTTGTTGGCGATAGGGTTAAAGGCATGAGTGCACAGATCAAGGTGGCCGTGCTCGGCGCGGCCGGACGTATGGGCTCGGAAGCGGTCAAGGCCGTCACCGACGCAGCAGATATGGAACTGGTAGCGAGCCTGGGGCGAGGGGACGACCTCCAGCAGATCATCGATGCCGGAGCCACCCACATCGTTGATCTGTCTGTCCCCGCCTCCACCGAGCAGAACGTGCGTTTCGCCATCGAACACGGGCTGCATGCGGTGGTCGGCACCACCGGGTGGAGCGACGAGCGCCGCGCTGCGCTCGAAGCGCTCCTGGCCGAGCACCCCGAGAACGGCGTGCTGATCGCCCCGAACTTCGCCTTGGGATCCGTGCTGGCCAGCGCGTTCGCGGCCACCGCCGCCAAGTACTTCGAATCGGTGGAAATCATTGAATTGCACCACCCGAACAAGGTCGACGCACCCAGCGGCACCGCCGTGCGCACCGCCGAGCTGATTGCCAAGTCCCGCGAGGCCGCAGGCGTCGCTCCGAGCCCGGATGCCACCGAAACCCAGCTGGACGGCGCTCGCGGAGCCGAGGTGGATGGCATCCACGTGCATTCGGTGCGCCTGCGCGGCCTGGTCGCCCACCAGGAAGTCCTGCTCGGCGGTCCGGGCGAGCAGCTCACCTTGCGCCATGATTCCTACGACCGCGCCTCGTTCATGCCAGGCGTGCTGCTGGGCTTGCGCACCGTGGCCTCGCGCCCGGGACTGACCTACGGGCTGGACGGTTACCTGGAGCTGGGCCAGTGAAAACAAAACTTTGGGTCGGCGGAATCCTCATTCTCTTCGCCCTGTATATCGGCATGGCATTCACCCAGGCGTTCCGCTTCATGGGTACCGATTCGCTGACGGCAAAGATCATGGGTGTCGCCATTCTGGTGGTTCCCGCGTTCGGCGTCTGGATCCTGATCCGCGAAGTCCTGTTCGGACTGCGCACCGAAGCCATGGGCAAGACCCTGGCCACGCTGGGCGAACTGCCCGAGGACCTGCCGCGCATGCCGTCGGGACGGTTCGTGCGTGAAGCCGCGGATGCCGACTTCCCCAACCACCAACGCGATGTGGAGGAAAACCCGGAGTCCTGGAAGTCCTGGTACCGTCTGGCCCTGGCCTACGAGGCCTGCGGCGACAAGCGCCGGGCGCGCAACTCGATGCGCACGTCCATCGGCTTCTGGCGCCAGGAGCAGAAGACCGGAGCGGTCTAATCCTGCGGCGCATTGCCTACGACAGCACAGGTCCCCGTCTTCCTCGACCAAGGAAGGCGGGGATCTTTTGGGTGTTCGTCGGGAGCCGGCGCCACCGGCTCAGCGGGACGGCGGGGCCGAAGCGCCCCTGCCGGGTGGCTCGGAGTCGGCGCCGCTCAGGACCCGCACCACGTATTCCAGAGGGCCGGTGGACTTGGTGAATCCGAGCCAGAGCCCCAGCGCCGCGGTAGCCGCGCACAGGATCCACCAGATCGCCATCGGCGGCAGGTAGTCCTGCATCAGGGGCAGGACCAGAATATGCCCCGCGTACAGCGTCAACGGGGCCCGTCCCGCCCCGGCAAGGAACCAGCCCACCAGGCCCAGCAACGGAACGACCAGCTGCATCAGGCCGATCGCCGTGACGGCGCAGGCGGCCGCATGGAGGGTGAAGACCAGTGAGGTGCTGTGCGCGGTGGGCAGCCAGATGTAGGAGGGGTCCGCCAACAACGGATCCAGTCTGACTCGCGGTAGACGGCCGGCGGCCACCAGTGCGCCCACGTCGTCCAGGGGGATCCGTACGGCGACTGCGATCTGCTCGGTAAACCGGCTTGTAGCCGCCCAGCCGAGCGCGAGCGTCGTAAGGGCCGCCGCCGCCCCGCCTGCGGCGAGCTTTGCGGCGGTCGCCGGCGAAGCCAGGCACGTGCGCCCCAGCGCGATGCCCAGCAGCCCGAATCCGACCCAGACCATCAGCGGGTAGTAGCCGGTGACCAAGATGTCCTTGAGCAGCAGCCCTGGGGTGAGCAGGTCGAGAAAGGTCGGGTTGTGCCCGAGCGTCTGGCCCTCCCAGGCGTGCGCCAAGGGCCGCCACAGTATAGGCATGATCAGCAGCCATAGGGCTGAGACTACCCAAATTGTTGTTCTTGAGAGCCTCAGGGCCAGAGGAAGCAACAGGAAAAGTAGGCCATAGTGAACCAAAATGACCGCAATGCCTTCATTTGACGGTCCAATCAGCATTCCGAGCACGGCAATAATTGATGCTCTCAGGGCAAGGACTGAGTAAACCTTGGGGTTGGAAAAGCCCCTGCGCGCTAGCGAACGCGTCAGCAGCGTCAGCGAAACTCCGGCCAAAACCATGAACAAAACCGAAGCCCGCCCCGCGGCTACAGCCCCGGTAAACGTAGGGGAGTAGGCCCCTTCGGGCCCCCTTTCATACAGGCTGAAAATGTGGGCCGCGAACATGCCGAGGATGGCGGCAAGACGTGCCGCATCCACCCCCAGCAGCCGTGACGGTTTGCTCGATTGGTCCATGGAGTTATCGCATCACGGAATTGTCGGAAGATGCCATCGCAACATGCGCGAGTGTAGATTTAATCCCATGGCTACAAGTGCAATTGATAATCTGGCGTTCCCCTTTGGCACGGTGCTGACCGCGATGGTCACGCCCTTCACCGACGCTGGTGAGGTCGATTATGAAATGGCCGCCAAGCTGGCCGCCAAGCTCGTGGACGATGGCTGCGACGGCCTGGTCGTCACCGGCACCACCGGCGAGACCTCGACCCTGACCGACGAGGAAAACGTGGGCCTGTTCCGCGCAGTAGTCGCGGCCGTCGGAGACCGCGCCGCGGTGCTCGCCGGATCCACCACGAACGACACCCGCCACTCCATCGCACTGTCGCTGGCCGCCAAGGAAACCGGCGTTGACGGCATCCTGGTCACCACCCCGTACTACAACAAGCCGAGCCAGGCAGGTGTCATCGCCCACGTGAAGGCGATCGCCGAAGCCGTGGAACTGCCCATCATGCTCTACGACATCCCCGGCCGGGCCGGCATCTCGCTGGCCCCGCAGACGATCATCGAACTGGCGAAGATCCCGCAGGTGATCGCGTTGAAGGACGCCAAGGCCGATTACCAGTCCACCACCACCGTGCTGGCCAAGACCAACCTGCATGTGTACTCGGGCGACGACGGGCTGACCCTGCCGCTCATGGCCGCGGGCGCCGTCGGCGTGGTTTCGGTCTCCGCTCACGTCGCGGCCGCCAAATACCGTACGCTGGTTAATGCAATGCATGCCGGGGATCTGGCCACTGCACGCGCTACACACTTCGAGCTGGACCCGATCCAGCGCGGCATCATGAGCCACATCCAGGGCGCGGTCGCCGCAAAATATGGACTTCACTGGCAGGGTGTCCTGCCGAACACCGTCGTCCGACTGCCGCTGCTGGCACCGTCGGACGCAGAACTCGATGCCATCCGCGCGGACCTACGTGAAGGCGGATGGGATCTGTAACGAAAGGGTATAACCGCATATGACTGAGAGTTCAGTAGGAAAGGCCGATTCTGCGCGCATGCAGACCCCGGCCAAGGTGAAGAAGGGGACCATGCGCATCGTCCCCCTCGGAGGCTTGGGCGAAGTCGGCCGAAACATGACAGTGTTCGAGCTCGACGGCAAGCTGTTGATCGTGGACTGCGGCGTGCTCTTCCCCGAGGAGCACCAGCCTGGCGTGGATCTGATCCTGCCGGACTTCTCATACATCAAGGACCGCCTGGACGACGTGGTGGGCCTCGTGCTCACCCACGGCCATGAGGACCACATCGGTGCGGTGCCGTACCTGCTGCGCCTTCGCGAAGACATCCCGCTGTACGGGTCCAAGCTGACCCTGGCCTTCGTCGAAGCCAAGCTGGCCGAGCACCGCATCAAGGCCAACAGCAACATCGTGGTGGAGGGCGAGATCGCCCAGGTCGGCAACTTCGAATGCGAATTCGTCGCGGTCAACCACTCCATCCCGGACGCCCTGGCGGTCTTCCTGCGCACCGAGGCCGGCACCGTGCTGCACACCGGCGACTTCAAGATGGATCAGCTGCCGCTGGACGGCCGCATCACCGATCTGCGCCACTTCGCCCGCCTCGGGGAGGAAGGCGTGGACCTGTTCCTGCCGGACTCCACCAACGCGGAGGTGCCGGGCTTCACCGTCGCCGAACGCGAAATCGGCCCGGTGCTCGAAGCCAAGTTCGCCCGCGCCCGCCGCCGCATCATTGTCGCTTCCTTCTCCTCGCACGTGCACCGCGTGCAGCAGGTGCTGGACGCCGCGGCCATGCACGGACGCAAGGTGGCCTTCATCGGCCGCTCGATGGTGCGCAACATGGGCATCGCCGAACGCCTGGGCTACCTGGACATCCCGCCGGGCGTACTGGTCGACCTGAAGCAGATCGACCAGCTGCCGGACCACAAGGTCGTGCTGATGTCCACCGGCTCGCAGGGTGAGCCGATGGCCGCGCTCTCGCGCATGGCCAACGGCGAGCACAAGGTGCAGATCAACCCGGGCGACACCGTGATCCTGGCTTCCAGCCTGATCCCGGGCAACGAGAACTCGGTCTTCCGCGTGATCAACGGCCTGATGCGCTTGGGCGCCGAGGTCATCCACAAGGGCATGGCCAAGGTCCACGTCTCCGGGCACGCCTCGGCCGGCGAGCTGCTGTACTGCTACAACATCCTGCGCCCGAAGAACGTGCTGCCGGTGCACGGCGAAACCCGCCACCTGATCGCCAACGGCCGCCTGGCCGCGCAGTCGGGTGTGCCGGAGGAGAACGTGCTGCTGGCCGAGGACGGCTCGGTCATCGACCTCAAGGACGGCGTGGCCAAGCTCGTCGGCCAGGTCGAATGCGGATACGTCTACGTTGACGGCTCCAAGGTCGGCACCATCACCGACGACGACCTGAAGGACCGCGTCACCCTGGGCGAGGAGGGCTTCATCTCGGTCATCACCGTGATCAACCGCCAGAACGGCACCATCATCTCCGGCCCGGACATCCACGCCCGCGGCGTGGCCGAAGAGGACTCGGTCTTCAACGAGATCAAGCCGAAGATCGCCGCCGCGATCGTGGAGGCGGTTGCGAACAACCCGAACCACACCACGCACCAGCTGCAGCAGATCACGCGCCGCGTGATCGGCTCGTGGGTTTCGCGCAAGCTGCGCCGCCGCCCGATGATCGTACCTGTGGTGCTCGAAGCCTAGGCTTCTGGAACACCGAACCGCGGAACCCTGCCCCCGGGCGGGGTTCCGCTGTTTAACCCTGCGTTGTGCGATCCGCGGGTCGCCCGGTCCGTCGCGCGGCAAGGGCCGCACCCCAACGATTTATTCGTGATGTCGAGCCAGGGCGAAATATTCCGGCGAAAACCAGTAAAAATGTCCGATGCCTCCCAGATGCTTTGTTGAGCTCGATGTCGCAACGGCATCGCACTCACACGCATTCTGGGGGACCTCATGAGGAAAACTGCACTATCACGCGCCATGGGCGCGCTGGCAACGATGGGCCTGGTCGGGGCCCTCACCGTGGCCGCGGCTCCGGCGCAGGCCAGCGAACGCTCGATCGACATCACCGGCTATTCGGTGTCGTCGATCACCGTCGGGGACTCGAGCTGCCGCAATATTCCGGTGTCTGCCAGCACCAAGATCAAAGGCGACTACGTCGATTCCTATGGGATTATCGACGTCACGCGAAACGGCGGTGTGGTTGATGCCTTGTGGATGGAGGGACGTCGCGTATCGGACAGGGCCTCTGTCTGCCCGAGCCTTTACGGCTTGGGTGCCTACAAGGTTGGACCGGCTGACATCTTCGCCGAGTACGACTACTGGGATTCGTACTTCGGCGAATACTTCTCCGACTACAGCGATTACACCGACTACAGCAGCAAGACGTTCTATGTGCGGGGCAAGACCAAGAGCACGCTGAAAGCGACCCGCTCGGGTAGCAAGGTCACCTTGACGGCCACGGCACAGGTTTATTCGCCGGAGAAGTACCGCTACGCCCAGTACAACGGCAAGAAGGCCAAGTTCCAGGTGAAGTCGGGCAACACCTGGAAGACCTTGAAGACCGTTGACCTCAAGAAGGGCACGGCGAAGATTACCGTGAAGCAGCCGAAGAAGAAGAGCTACAGGCTGACGATCCCGACAGCAACATGGGCCGCGTCCACCACAACCAAGACCGTGACCAAGTAGTCTTATCCGCGATGCCGTAGCGGACCGGTTGCTCAGAAGCCTGCATCGTCCCGCCAGCCAGGGGAAGATGCAGGCTTTGCGCCGTCCGCAGGCCTCGTCGAGTCGAATCTGAGCAGGTTTGCGGAACAAGGCGTCATCTCCGGATTCCTCGGCGTCGACCGCGAAGCCCCCGGGCTAGGATTGGCCTATGATCCGTCAACGAGCACGCGACCTCGGCACCATGGGCAAACGGCTGTTCTGGACAGCCGCGGGCCTCGGGGTGCTGTCCGGAACGATTTCCGTCGCCGCTTGGTGGGGACCCCAATTCATCGGGACAGCAGCGGAGGAGATGCTTGATGGCGGCTACCTCCTGGATCTGGCATTGGTGGTGCTTCCGGCCGCGATGCTCAGCGGCTTGGCGCTGGGAATACTCTCGTGGTCTGCGACCTATGCGGCCTTGGGAATCCTCGAAGCCCGACGCCCGAAAGCGACGGCACTTCAGCAAGCAGCCGCCGGTGGCATGGGCTCAATGACCGGCGGGCTGATTCCCGCAGTGCTGATCTTCTCAACCGTTCTCAGCGAGGAACCAAATCTAGGATTCGTCTACGCCACCACCTTCGGCCTGCTGGCGTGGTGCTTCATCTTGGCTTTCGGAACCCTGCTGGTGTTGAACCGCGCGGATGCCAGCCAAGGGCCCGCGACATGACAGCCCGTACCAGCAAATTATTTGCCCAACGAAAGGTTCTGCCCACGTGTCACACGCTCCCGCACCGGAAGTTCAACGGATTTCACTTCGCTTAGTGGCTGGAACGGTGCTTGTCGGCGCAGTGCTCGGCGCTTTGCTGGGAATACTGAACCACTGGGGTCTACTGGTCGAAACGTTGACAACCTCGGGACGACTGACGGATTCGTTCGCCATAGCTTTCGGCGCACTGGCCAACGGAGCCATGCTCGGCGCCGGCGCCGGGCTGATTCCCGGGTTGGGCGCCCTCGCTGGAATGGCGCTCCAGGCTCGTCGCCGGAATCCGGGCAGTGCGGCAACCCCGCGGGGTGCAGCGGCCACCGGGGCCGCCGTGGCGACCCTGCTTGTTTCCGGCGCCGGATTGCTGCTTCTCTTGCCGGGCGCACCTGCAGGCTTCTGGATCTGGAGTGCGGCAGGGTACCTCGCACTGTCCGTGTCAAGCGTTTGGATGATCACGCCAAGGTTGTCCGGACGCAATGCCGAATCAGCGGCCTGAGAGGCCAACCCGTTGTGAATCCATGTGTAGTTGGTAGGAGATGCCGCTATTCACTAGTGTGGATCCCGAGGAATCTCTAGATCAGTTGTGCTTAAACATTGGTCTCCCATCCTCATTGAGGCCAGCGCCTCACCACCATCAACCGCATCGCGAGGATTCCTCATGTCAGTTCCGCCAAACCCGCCGAATTACTACGCCAACTCCACCAGCTCGTATCCGTCCAACCCTTACGAGCAGCACAACAACGGTGAAGGCCACAAGAGCTTCATTGCAACGTGGCTGCTCTCGTGGTTCCTCGGAGGTCTGGGCATCGATCGCTTCTACCTCGGGAAGATCGGCACCGGAATCCTCAAGCTGATCACCCTCGGCGGTTTCGGCATCTGGCTCATCGTGGACATCATCTTGATCCTTGCCGGCGGCATGCGCGACAAGTACGGCTACCGTCTGGCCGGGTACGAAGAGCACAAGAAGACCGCATGGATCATTTCGATCATTCTGCTGGTCCTCGGAATTGGTTTCGGCAGCGTGAACGCCCCGGACTACCTCGATCAGTGGCAGTCCTTCTAAAGAGCTGTCGATGACCCCGTGAAATCTCGCAGAGAATTTCGCGGGGTCATTCTTTTGCGATTACTTATACGTTCCTGATCTGGGATGACAAACTGAACTAATGCTGAAGATTTGCGAGCGGGACTGTGCAGGAAGCCTCGGATTAGGCAGAATGGGGCAAATGAACGCCCTGACGAATCCCCTGAGGCCAGCGTCGCACCGTGCGCTGCAGATCCAGGATGTGGACGGTGTCCGCCCATGATCGAATTCGACGCAGTCAGCAAGAGCTACCCGGGCGGCACCACGGCGGTCAGCGATTTCTCCCTCGAAGTGCCAGCGCACCGCACCACGGTGTTCGTCGGATCCTCCGGGTGCGGCAAGACGACGCTGCTGCGCATGGTCAACCGCATGGTCGAACCCTCCGCCGGGAGCATCAGGATCGATGGGCAGGACATCGGCTCCGGGTCCCCGGTCCAGCTGCGCCGCAGCATCGGCTATGTCATGCAGAACGCCGGGTTGCTCCCGCACTTCACCGTCGCGGAGAACATCGCCACGGTACCCAGGCTCAAGGGAACTTCCCGCGGCAAGGCCCGCAACCGGGCACTTGAACTGATGGCGACGGTGGGACTGGATTCCGGCTTGGCCGACAGGTATCCGCACCAGCTCTCCGGCGGCCAGCAGCAGCGCGTCGGCGTCGCCCGGGCGTTGGCCCCGGAACCGAACATCCTGCTCATGGACGAGCCCTTCGGCGCGGTGGACCCGATCGTGCGCACCGAACTGCAGCAGGAGCTGCTGCGGCTGCAGCGGGAGCTGGGCAAAACGATCATCTTCGTCACCCACGACATCGACGAGGCGTTCCTGCTGGGGGACCAGGTGGTCATCCTCTCCGAGCAGGCCCGGAAGCTGCAGGTGGGAACCCCCAGCCAGATCATCGAATCGCCGGCCAACGATTTTGTCGCCTCGTTCATCGGGGCCGAACGCGGGCAGCGCGCCCTGCGCCTGAAGCAGACGCCTACCGGCACGGTGCTGGTGGACCCCCAGGGCAGGACCCAGGGACGCCTGATCGACGAGAACGACCTGGACCGGGCATGAACTGGATCCTGGAGAACCTCGACCTGATCGGGACGCTGGCCATGGAGCACCTGCGCCAAAGCCTGTGGGCGATCGCCGCCGGCTTCCTGGTCTCGCTGCCCCTGGGCTGGGCCGCCTGGCGCTACAAGGCGCTACGCGGACTGGTAGTGACCGGCACCGGCCTGCTCTACACCATCCCCTCGCTGGCGCTGCTCATGATCCTGCCGGTCGTCACCGGAATGAGCGCCATCAGCGAAGCGAACCTCATCGTGGCGCTGACCATCTACGCGCTGGCCATCATGGTCCGCTGCGTGGTGGACGGCTTGGACTCGGTTGATCCGCAGACCCGCTCGGCCGCCACGGCCATGGGCTACGGCCCCGGCCGGCGCTTCGCCGCGGTGGAGCTTCCGCTGGCCGGCCCGGTGATCCTCGCCGGGCTGCGCGTCACCTCGGTCAGCACCATCTCGCTGGCCACCGTGGGCATCCTGGTCGGCGTGACCAACCTGGGTTACTTGTTCACCAACGGCCTGCAGCGGCGCATCATCCCCGAGGTGCTCGCCGGCGTCCTCGCGGTGGCGCTGATCGCGCTGCTCATCGACTTGCTGCTGGTGCTGGCCGGGCGCTGGCTTATGCCATGGACCGCCGCGCAGCCGCGGCGCGCACGGCGCGCACGCCGCGCACGGAACCGCGCCCCGCAGGCGGTGGGCACCCGATGAACCTGCTGCGCGAAGCCTTCACCTGGCTCACCGACCCCGCCCAGTGGAGCGGGCCGAACTCGCTGCTGCTCCTGCTCGGACAGCACCTGATGTACACGGCGCTCGCCGTCGCGATCGCCGCGGTCATCGCCATCCCCGCCGGCTGGGCCATCGGCCATACCGGACGCGGCCGCGAAATCGCGGTGGCGGTCTCCGGGCTGGCCCGGGCCGTTCCCTCCTTCGGACTGCTGATCCTGCTGGTGCTGCTGGCCGGGGTGCTGCACAAGCCGGAAGCCGCGGTCATCACCTTCGTGCTGCTCGCCATCCCGTCCATCCTGGCCGGCGCCTATACCGGGCTTGAATCCATCGACCGCAAAACCATCGACGCCGCCCGCGCCATGGGCATGACCGAACGCGAGATCCTGGCCAAGGTCGAGATTCCCTTGGGCCTGCCGCTGCTGGTGGGCGGCCTGCGTTCGGCCATCTTGCAGGTGGCAGCCACCGTCACCATCGCCGCCTACGTCAACCTCGGGGGACTGGGCCTGCCGATCATTACCGGCCTGAACCTCAGGCGCTACGACATGGTGCTCGGCGGCGCGCTCTTGGTCGCGGCGCTCGCGCTCATCCTGGAGCTGCTGATGGCCCTGGCCCAGAAGATGTCGGTTCCCCGCGGGCTGCGCAGCACCCGTGCCGGGGACCGCGACGCACCCGGCGGGCACGGCGCGGGTGACGGAAACACCCTTGAGTTACAGATAGATCGCCCCGTTGAAAGGACGCGAACATGAAGTTCCCAATGCACAAGGCCCGGGCGGCCTCGGTCCTGGCGCTGGCCGGAATGCTGGCGCTGGCCGGATGCGGTTCCAGCGATCCGCTGGCCAACGAGCCAAGCGCCGGAGCCTCCGGGGAATCGGACAAGAGCGTGGTCGTGGGCTCGCAGGCGTACTACTCGAATGAGATCATCGCGGAGATCTACGCCCAGGCGCTGGAGAAGGCAGGCTTCACCGTGGAACGGAAGTTCAACATCGGGCAGCGCGATGCGTACATGCCGCAGCTGGAGAACGGCAGCATCGACATCATGCCCGAATACACCGGCAACCTGTTGCAGTATTTCGAGCCGAAAACCTCAGCCCGCGCGTCGGAAGACGTGTATGACGAGCTCGGCAAGGCGCTGCCCGACTCTCTGGCGGTGCTGGACCAGGCCCAGGCCTCGGACCAGGATTCGTACACGGTCACCGAGAAGTTCGCCAAGGACAACAGCGTCTCGTCGATCGAGGATCTGGCCAAGGTGTCGCAGAAGCTCACTCTCGGAGGTCCGCCGGAGCTGGCCGAGCGGCCTTACGGCCCGAAGGGCCTGAGCAAGACGTACGGAGTCGACGTGGCATTCTCGGCCACGGGAGACACCACCGTGGAAGACCTGAACGCCGGAACGGTGAACGTGGCCAACGTGTTCACCGCCGACCCGCGGATCAAGACGGACAAGCTGGTGGTCCTGGACGACCCGAAGGCGCTGTTCCTCGCCTCCAACGTGGTCCCGGTGGTCGAAGCCGACAAGTCCGAAGAGCTCGCGGCAGTGATCAACCCGATCAGCGCCAAGCTCTCCGCCGAGGAACTGATCAACCTGAATGTCCAGAGCACCGTGGACCAGAAGTCCGCGCAGGACATTGCCAGCGCGTGGTTAGGTAGCAACGGCTGAGCCTGCCCGACGGGGCGTGATTATTCTCTAGCGCCGGGGGAGCACCGGGTTCACGTGTAAATTCGGTGCGTTCCCAGCGGAGGGCGATACCCTAGAATCATGGCCCCACGTACCCAGTCTCAGGGGGCGAAGAAGCCAACGACGCGTAAACCCAAGGCGTCCGGCACCTCGTCCTCCAAGAAACCCACCGAAAATCCGGAACAGGAACTGCCCCTGCCGCTGCGCATGATCCGCAGCGTGTGGATGGGCATCGCCCGGATCTTCGGCGGCGCCTTCCGACGCATCGGCGGCACCGTCAAGCCCGAGTACGAGCTGCGGCGCGACGGCACGGGACTCTTCCTCGCCCTGATCGCCATCGTCGTGGCGATCATCGAATGGTGGGGGCTACGCGACGCGGGCTGGTTCGGAACCGGAGTGCACGCGGTGGTCGGCGGAACGCTCGGCTTCATGGCCGTGCTGCTGCCGATCATCCTCTTCGTGGGCGCCTTCCGCCTGTTCCGCTACCCGGAGGCGGTGACCGAGAACAACCGTATCGGCATCGGCCTGCTGATCATGACGCTGTCCGGGTCCTCCATCGCTTCGCTGGCCAATGGCTCGCCGGCGGTGTCCGAGGACTTCGACGTGCTCTGGAATGCCGGCGGCATGGCCGGTTCCATCCTGGGCACCCCGCTGGGTCTGCTGATTTCGGTCCCCGGAGCCATGGCCGTCTTCATCTTCCTGGTGTTCATGTCGCTGCTGATCGTCACGGCCACCCCGATCACCCAGATCCCGACGCGCATCCGCGCCGGCTACAACCGGCTGCTGGGCCAGGACCCCGATGCCGAACGCCCGGCCCGCGCTTCCTCGCACGCCGGCGCCCGCGGCGGCGAGCTGAACGCCGAGACCGAGGACCACGACCAGTCCTACCTCTACCCGCAGGAAGAGGAAACTCCGGCGCCGAAGAAAAAGAAGCCCGGCTTCTTCGAGCGCCGCGCCGCGGCCCGCAAGGTCACCGAGGTCTACGACGTGGACGGCCACGAGGACTCCGAGCGCAGCGGCGACGTCGCCTACGACAAGGCGGTCATCGACGAGGACTCGGCCGAGCCGGCCGAAGCCGCCACCACCTCGCTGCCAGCGGTCCACCGCAACCGCTCCTCGGAGGTCTTCGACGCCGACGAGGCGGCCACCCAGGCCTTCTCGCGGGAGCAGCTGGCCTCTGAGCACCCGACCGTCGCGCACCGCGCGGTGGACATCGAACCGGACCAGGACGCCCAGCCGGATCCGCAGACCCCGCCTCCGGGCGTGAAGCGCCCGACAAAGGCCGAGGCCGAGATGGCCCAGATCATGGAGAGCATCGGGCTGAAGGCCGAGCCTGAAGCCGCCACCAGCGCCATGGACCAGGTCTCCTCGCGCGCTGCCGGGCTCTCCGGCACCCCGCAGCCGCCCATCCCTGCGCGCACCGAGCAGCTGCAGCTTTCCGGGGACATCACCTACACCCTGCCCTCGGCAGACTTCCTGCCGCCGGGCCCTCCGGCCAAGGAAGCCTCCGAAGCCAACCAGGTCGTGGTCGACGCGCTGACCAACACCCTGCAGCAGTTCAAGGTCGACGCCCAGGTCACCGGGTTCTCACGAGGGCCGACGGTGACCCGCTACGAGATCGAGTTGTCCCCGGGCACCAAGGTGGAGAAGGTCACCGCGCTGTCCAAGAACATCTCCTACGCGGTGGCCTCCTCCGACGTGCGCATCCTGTCCCCGATCCCGGGCAAGTCCGCCATCGGCATCGAGATCCCGAATACCGACAAGGAAGTTGTGGCTCTGGGCGACGTGCTGCGCAGCCAGAATGCGCGCAAGACCGAGCACCCGATGGTCATGGGCGTGGGCAAGGACGTCGAAGGCGGGTTCGTCGTGGCGAACCTGGCCAAGATGCCGCACCTTCTGGTGGCAGGCGCCACAGGTGCGGGCAAGTCCTCGTTCGTGAACTCCATGATCACCTCGATCCTGATGCGCGCCACCCCTGACCAGGTCCGCATGGTCATGGTGGACCCCAAGCGCGTGGAGCTGACCGCCTACGAGGGCGTGCCGCACCTGATCACCCCGATCATCACCAACCCGAAGAAGGCTGCCGAGGCGCTGGGCTGGGTCGTGCGCGAGATGGACACCCGCTACGACGACCTGGCCAACTTCGGCTTCAAGCACATCGACGACTTCAACAAGGCGGTCAAGGCCGGCAAGGTGCACCCGCCCGAGGGTTCCAAGCGCGTGCTCAAGCCCTACCCGTACCTGCTGGTGATCGTCGACGAGCTCGCCGACTTGATGATGGTCGCCCCGCGCGACGTCGAGGACTCGATCGTCCGCATCACCCAGCTGGCCCGCGCCGCCGGCATCCACCTGGTGCTGGCCACCCAGCGCCCGTCCGTGGACGTGGTCACCGGCCTGATCAAGGCCAACGTGCCATCGCGCATGGCGTTCGCGACCTCCTCGGTCACCGACTCCCGCGTGGTGCTCGACCAGCCGGGCGCGGAGAAGCTGCTGGGCCAGGGCGACGCCCTGTTCCTGCCCATGGGCACCTCCAAGCCGATGCGCGTGCAGGGCGCCTGGGTCACCGAGTCGGAGATCCACCGCGTGGTGGAGCACGTCAAGGCCCAGCTGCAGCCCGAATACCGCGACGACGTCATGCCGGTCGCGGAAAAGAAGAAGATCGACGAGGACATCGGAGACGATCTGGAGCTGCTGCTGCAGGCCACCGAATTGGTGGTCACCAGCCAGTTCGGTTCCACCTCGATGCTGCAGCGCAAGCTGCGTGTGGGCTTCGCCAAGGCCGGCCGCCTGATGGACCTGATGGAGTCGCGCGGCGTAGTGGGCCCGTCGGAGGGCTCCAAGGCCCGCGACGTGCTCATCAAGCCGGACGACCTGCCGATGGTGCTGGCCGCCATGCGTGGCGACGATCCGTCCAGCACGCAGGCCACCGCCGCCGAGCAGGCGCTGGTGGACGAGGCGAATGTGAACCACGCGGATCCGGTGGCAGAATATGCCGAGGACCTGGTTGCCAAGGACCTGGATGACCGGCCGCAGGCCGTCGACTACTTCGACGGCTCCGACGACGAGGGCTCCGGCGAGGACGCCTGGGACCTGACAGGGAGAAACTGACCCGAATGAGTGAGCAAGCTTCGCACGAGCCGCCGAATCCGGTGCCGACGTTGAACATCGCCAACGTGCTGACCACGATCCGCATCATCATGGTTCCGTTCTTCATCTGGGCGCTGTTTGCGGACGACAGCACCCAGGGCACCTGGCGCTGGGTGGCGCTGGCCATCTTCGTGGTGGCCATGTACACCGACAAGCTGGATGGCGACCTGGCCCGCAGCCGCGGGCTGATCACCAATTTCGGCAAGATCGCCGACCCGATTGCGGACAAGCTGCTCACCGGCTCGGCGCTGGTCTGCCTGTCCATCCTGGCCGAGCTCCCATGGTGGGTCACCGTGACCATCCTGGTGCGCGAATGGGGCATCACCCTGCTGCGCGTGGTGGTCATCCGCTACGGCGTGATCGCCGCGAACATGGGTGGAAAGATCAAGACCGTGCTGCAGGCTGTGGTCATCGGGCTGTACCTGCTGCCGCTGACCCATACCGTCGGCTGGCTGCACGCGGTGGCCTGGGCCCTGATGCTGCTGACCGTGGCGGTAACCGTGGTGACTGGTGTCGAGTACATCTTCAAGGCCATCGCCCTGCGCAGCGCGTACAAGAAGAACGCACAGAACTAGCGCATTCCGGCAACCGACGAGCATCGGCGCGCATCGGGGACATTCCGGTGCGCACCATCCATATCCAGGGGAGTGACACATGAGGCACCAGGCACCAGCGGTGATTTCCATGGCCAGCGAGCACAAGCTCCAGCTTGCCACCGCCGAATCACTGACCGCCGGGCTGATCGCTGCCACCTTGGCCGAGGTGCCGGGCGCCTCTGCGGTGCTGCGCGGCGGGGTGGTCAGCTACTCCAGCGACGTCAAGGCCTCGGTGCTGGGCGTGGACCAGAAGCTGCTGGCGGAAAAGGGATCCGTTGATCCCGAGGTAGCACGCCAGATGGCAGTGGGGGCCCAGCGAGCCTGCGGGGCGGATCTTGCCGTTTCGGCCACTGGTGTCGCCGGCCCCGAACCGCATGACGGCAAATCCGTGGGCACCGTGTACATCGGCTGGGCGTCCGGAATCGAGTCCGGAGCCAGGGAGCACCATTTTGTGGGGGACCGCGCGCAGATCCGCGAGCAGAGCACCAACGCAGCCATCAACCAGCTGGCTGCCATATTGGGTAAAGCTTCTTCACAGTAAAGAGCGGAATACTACTTTTCCCGGGAATTTCCGCAATGAATCATCGATTTGTGGCGTACGTCGCAAATTTATGATTAGGGTGATAGCACGGGAACAAATTCGAATGACATGCCGTTGTACGAATTGTAGGGCCGCAAGGACGGCCCCCGTTATGAACAGATCTTCGAGATGGACCTAGGAGCAAAGGCTAAATTTATGGTCAAGCAACCCGTCACAGTCAATGGTGTTGTCCGTTGGCGCGATATGGGAGAAGCCCATATGGTCCAGCCCGTGAAGGAGGAGCACAAAATGGTAGTACTCCGTCATGAAATCGGTGACGTCCTGCGAGACGTCCGCCAGCGCCAGGGCCGAACCCTCCGCGAGGTTTCCCATAGCGCCCGTGTCTCATTGGGCTACCTGTCGGAAGTCGAGCGTGGACAGAAGGAAGCTTCCTCCGAGCTGCTCTCCTCCATCTGCTCCGCACTGGAGATTCCGCTCTCGCTCATGCTGCGCGAAGTATCCGAGCGCGTCGCACTGGCCGAAGGCATCGCGATCCCGGACACCGTTCCAACCGATATGGCCAACGAGTTCGCTGCAACCCGCAACGACAAGCCGCTGGCTTCGGTTTAAGCTTCACCGCTACTTACCAGGCCTCGGTAGGTGGGTGGTCCGACGGGTGAGGGCCCACGCAAATGCGTGGGCCCTCGCCTCATTCGTGGGAGGATATTCCAGTGAGACTTAGCGACTTCTGGCGGAACATGGAGAACGAATTCGGCCAGCGATATTCCCATGTTCTGGCCGATACCATGGCCCTGTCCGAATTGGACAGCCTGACAGCGAGCGATGCCCTGAAGAAAGGCATCACGCCGAAGCAGGTGTGGGAAGCGTTGTGCCGTGCGCAGGATGTGCCGGTGGACCGCTGGCTTGGTGTAGATATCGAGCCCAAGCAGTCCTAGGCAACGGCGGGCAGTTTCGAGTATTCGAAACATCCACATTGATTTTCGAACATCTATTCGGATAGAATCGTTTGTGAACGAGGCGGAACACGCCCGCGAAAACTTAAACTCTGAGTTTGTCCACACTTACCGGATCCACGGGTCCAAAGTGTCGGTAGGCGCTCATACTGTCTAATGCAGGACAAGAAATCGTGAGCAGGTCGATTGATGGCTTGCATGAGCAAAGGTGAACCATGGCAGCAAATAATGATCGGGAAAAGGCACTTGAGTCTGTCCTGGGCCAGATCGACAAGGCCTTCGGCAAGGGCTCGGTCATGCGCCTGGGTGATGAAACCCGCGCTCCCATTGAAGTAATTCCTACCGGTTCGGTTGCGCTGGACGTGGCTCTGGGCATTGGCGGACTTCCGCGCGGTCGTGTCGTGGAGATCTACGGTCCTGAATCCTCCGGTAAGACCACCGTTGCACTGCACGCCGTGGCAAGCGCCCAGCGCAACGGCGGCATTGCAGCATTCATCGATGCTGAACACGCTTTGGATCCCGAATACGCCAAGAAGCTTGGCGTGGACACCGACGCCCTGCTGGTTTCCCAGCCGGACACCGGTGAGCAGGCTCTGGAAATCATGGATATGCTTGTCGGCTCCGGCGCGCTGGACATCATCGTCATCGACTCCGTGGCCGCTCTGGTGCCGCGTGCGGAAATTGAAGGCGAAATGGGTGACAGCCACGTGGGTCTGCAGGCCCGACTGATGTCCCAGGCGCTGCGCAAGATCACCGGCCGCCTCTCGGCTTCGAAGACCACCGCGATCTTCATCAACCAGCTTCGCGAGAAGATCGGTGTCTTCTTCGGCAGCCCGGAAACCACCACCGGTGGCAAGGCCCTGAAATTCTACGCTTCGGTTCGCATCGATATCCGCCGTATTGAAACCCTCAAGGAGGGAACCAACCCGGTCGGCAACCGCACCCGTGCCAAGATCGTGAAGAACAAGATGGCGCCTCCATTCAAGCAGGCCGAATTCGACATCCTGTACGGTCACGGCATTTCCCGCGAGGGCTCGCTCATCGACATGGGTGTTGAGCACAACCTGGTCAAGAAGTCCGGCGCTTGGTTCACCTACGACGGCGACCAGCTGGGCCAGGGCAAGGAAAACGCCCGCCGCTTCCTGCGCGACAACCCGGATCTGGCTACCGAACTGGAGCGCCAGATCCTGCAGAAGCTCGGCGTCTTGCCAGCAGAAGAAGTGGAAGAAGACGAGACAGAACTGCGAGTCGTCGAGGGCGATCAGTAGTGAGCTCAGGCTTCAAACGACGTAGCGTTCGATCCGGATTCAATTCCGGGTCGGACGCTATGTCCGTTTCCAATGAATTTCAGGGAGACCTGGAAGACATGCCCGAGTGGGCCCGGCCAGACCCGGCCGAGCCAGAGGCGTCCCAACCGGCGAAGCCGGGCACCGGCGAAGCCGGCGCAAGGAAGGCTTCCTCCGACACGTTGGCACCAACCAACCGCCGGATCATCGCCAGCCTCCCGGCACAGGAAAAGAAGAAGCCGGAAAGCGTCGATGAACTGCGTGCGGCGATGTACGAAATTCTTTCGGCTCCGGCTCCGGCGGCGCCCACCAAGAAAGAGCGCAAGGATGCCCGCGAGGCCAGGCGCGCGGCGCGTGAGTCAGGGGAAACCGACGAACTCAGCGACGACCAATGGCGTGAAAAAGCCCGCGGGATCCTGCTGCGGCAACTGACGGCCAGCGACAAAACCGCGAAACAGCTCAAGGACAAGCTCCTTGACAAGGACTGTCCGGAAGAGATCGCCGATGAGGTGATCGAGCGCTACGCAGAAATCAACCTCGTTGACGACGAACGTTTTGCCAAGACGTGGGTCGCCGCAAGGGCTCGTTCCCGTGGACTGGCGCGCGGCGCGATCAAACGTGAGCTGCGCACCAAGGGCGTCGACGACGAAACCGCAGCCGAAGCGCTGGAACAGATCGACGACGAAGCCGAAGAGCAGCGCGCACGGGAACTGGTCCGCGTCAAACTGCGGCCAGAATCAATGGGAGCGGACCGGGACAGGGCGCTGCGGCGCCTAGTCGGCATGCTGGGGCGCAAGGGCTATAACGGCGGCATGGCTTTCAAGGTGGCCCGCGAAGAATGGGATGAACGCTTCGGACGGCACGAGGGGCAATACTGAGGATCGTCGCGCGCCGAGGATTGCCTTCGTTTCAGGGTCCCGGCGGATTCGGTAACCTTATAAGGTGAGTGAGCAACAACCGATTTCCAGCCCCCAGTCCGAAGACCTTCCGCGCACGTACGAAGTGCGCACCTTCGGCTGCCAGATGAACGTCCACGACTCCGAGCGGCTCTCCGGCCTGCTTGAAGATGCCGGGCTTGCGCGGAAGCCGGAAGATTTGACTGAAGAGGTCGCAGACGTCGTGGTGTTCAACACCTGCGCCGTGCGTGAAAACGCTGACAACAAGCTGTATGGCAACCTCGGCATCCTGAAGGGGGTCAAGGAATCCCGGCCAGGAATGCAGATCGCTGTCGGCGGCTGCCTGGCGCAGAAAGACCGCGACACCATTCTCAAGAAGGCCCCTTGGGTTGATGTGGTTTTCGGAACCCATAACATCGGCTCGCTGCCGGCACTCCTGAACCGGTCCCAGCATAACAAGAAGGCCGAACTGGAGATCCTCGAATCCCTCGACGTCTTCCCGTCGACGCTGCCCACCCGCCGGGAGTCGGTCTACGCAGGCTGGGTGTCGATCTCGGTTGGCTGCAACAACACCTGTACGTTCTGCATCGTTCCTTCCCTGCGCGGCAAGGAACGCGACCGTCGGCCGGGGGAGATCCTGGCCGAAATCCAGGCACTTGTCGACGACGGCGCCATCGAAGTGACGCTGCTGGGCCAGAACGTGAACTCTTACGGCGTAGAGTTCGGCGACCGTCTGGCCTTTGGCAAGCTGCTGCGCGCCTGCGGTGAAATCGAAGGCCTTGAACGCGTGCGTTTCACCAGCCCGCACCCGGCGGCATTCACCGATGACGTCATCGAAGCCATGGCCGAAACCCCGAATGTCATGCCGCAGCTGCACATGCCGCTGCAGTCCGGATCGGACCGCGTGCTCAAGCAGATGCGCCGTTCCTACCGTTCAAAGAAATTCCTCGGAATCCTGGACAAGGTGCGCGAGCGCATCCCGCATGCGGCGATCACCACCGACATCATCGTCGGGTTCCCCGGAGAGACCGAAGCAGACTTCCAAGCCACCTTGGACGTCGTGGAAGCTTCACGTTTTTCCTCGGCATTCACCTTCCAGTACTCCCAGCGCCCTGGCACGCCGGCGGCGACCATGGACGAGCAACTGCCCAAGGCCGTTGTCCAGGAACGCTACGAGCGACTGACTGCACTGCAGGACCGGATTGCCAAGGAGGAAAATGCCAAGCAGCTGGGCCGCACCGTCGAGGTCATGGTCACCGAGCATGCCGGCCGCAAGGCTGAAACGACCCATCGGCTCTCCGGCCGTTCGCAGGATCAGCGCCTGGTGCACTTCTCGGTTCCCGAGGGTGCCCAGACGCCGCGCCCCGGCGACCTGGTCACCTTGCCGATCACCGAAGTAGCCGCCTTCCACCTGGTTTCCGACCCGACCGCAGGGCAATACCAGCTGCGCCGTTCACGGGCAGGGGATGCCTGGGACCGCTCGCAGGCCGACAGCTGCGGCGTGTCGGCTCCCGGCGCCAGCAGCGAGCCGGGACGCACCAACTTGGGGATGCCGACCCTGAAGGTGCGCAGCTAGCTTGATGGAAGCCACGCACCTTCCGGTCATTGCCGTGGTCGGCCCGACAGGAACCGGTAAATCGGATCTGGCCATCGCCCTGGCCCAGTACTTAAAGGGCGAGATCGTCAATTCCGACGCGCTGCAGTTCTACCGGGGCATGGACATCGGTACCGCCAAACTCGCCCTCGACGAGCGCGGCGGAATCGAGCACCACCTCATGGACATCATGTCCGTGCGGGAAGAGGCATCCGTCGCAACGTTCCAGGCCCAGGCCCGCGAATGCTTCGACGCGATCCGGGCGAAGGGCAAGGTACCCGTCATGGTCGGCGGATCCGGACTGTACGTTCGTGCCGCGCTGGACGTCATCGACTTCCCGCCAACCGATCCACAGGTGCGGGCACGGCTCGAAGCCGAGGTCAAAGCCCATGGAGACGGAGAGGTGCGGCGCCGTCTGGCGGAGGTGGATCCGGTCTCCGCGGCGAGGAACCTCGACCAGCGGCGCGCCATCCGCGCCCTGGAGGTCTACGAAATCTCCGGCCGGGCGTTCAGCTCCTATATGCCCCAGCGCCAGTACTTCCAGCCTGCAGTCCAGATCGGACTAAATTACGAGCGCTCCGCGTTGCATGAAGCATTGGAAGCCCGGGTCCATAAAATGGATTCCAAGGGGCTAGCCCAGGAAGTCGCAGGACTGCTGGATTCGGGACTGCGCGAAGGCAAGACCGCTTCGCGGGCCATCGGCTATCAGCAGTACATCGATTTCCTGGACGGGAAGATCGAACGTGTCGAGGCCATAGAGCAGACCGTGGTCGCCACCCGGAAGTTCGCCCGCCGCCAGATCACCTGGTTCAATGCGGACGAACGCGTCTCCTGGCTCGACCCGACCAAGCCCGGTCTGCTCGACCAGGCGCTGGAGCTGGTGGCCCGGACCCAGCGGAACTGACGCAACTAGCGAACGAAGCACGAAACACGAGGAGCACGGATGTACCGCAGCGAACTTCAGCAGCTTGCAGGCCAGGCATTTGCCAAGGGCCATGCAACCGGAAACGACTTCGTCTTGCTCGCGGATCCCACGGGAGCACTTCAAATCACCGCCGAACAGGTGGCAGCCCTGTGCCACCGGCATTTCGGCATCGGTGGCGACGGGCTGATCCGTGCGGTGCCGACCTCCCAGGTGTCCGGTTATGAGCAGCAGTTCATCGAGCATCCCAAGGCCTACTGGTTCATGGACTACCGCAACAACGACGGCTCCATCGCCGAGATGTGCGGCAATGGAGTGCGCGCGTTCGTGCATTTCCTCATCGCCGAAGGCCTGGTCAATCTAGCGGTCGGCCAGAGCCTGCAGATCGGGAGCCGTGCCGGCGTCAAGGAAGTCACCCGGCTGGCGGACGGGTACGCAGCCAATCTGGGGCCATGGGGCCTGATCCATGAGGACCAGGCCGCCGCCGACTCGGTGGATTCGATGGTCCGCCCCAGCGGCTGGGAACAGGCGTTGCCGGCGCTGAGCATCACGATGGGCAATCCGCACACCGTGGTAGCGCTTCCGGACCAAGGCATGCTGGAAGATCTGGAGCTCTTTATTGCCCCGGAAGTCTCGCCGGCCCCGCCCCACGGAACCAACGTGGAATTCGTGGTTCCCGCCGAGCCGCTGATCGAAGACGGCCGGGCCAGAGTGAAGATGCGCGTCCACGAACGCGGGGTAGGGGAGACGCTGTCCTGCGGCACCGGAGCTTGCGCGGCCGCCGCTGCGATGCGCTACTGGGCGCGCGGCACCGCCTTGATCAATGATTGGTCGGTTGAAGTTCCCGGAGGCACGGTCGGGGTTGCATTCCTTGCCAACGGCGATCGGGAAGATACCATCCTGAGCGGGCCGGCGGAACTGGTCGCGCGCGGGATCATCAGCCGGGACTAGCAGGCGGGCCACACAGCCAACTGGCACGGCGAACCTACTGGGCCGGGCGTGAAACCTTCAAAACGCGGAAGGCCTTTGCCGTGGCTTCACGGGTGACGCGCCAGTCGTTTGGCAACTGCTCGACCAACCATTTCTGGAGGGAATCGCTGCCCAAGTTCTTCTGCACTACCATCCAGGCCTCGCCACCCGGCGCCAGCCGCGGCAGCCAAAGCAGCAGAAGTTCATGCAGGGCTTCCTTGCCGATGCGGATCGGCGGATTCGACCAGATCGTGTCGAATTCAAGCTCCGGGTCCACAGTTTCCGGACGGCCGACCACCACGTTGTCCAGGCCCAAGCTCTGCGCATTCAGGCGGGCCAGCTCGATGGAACGCTCGTTGACGTCGACGCCGTAGACTTCCGAACCGGGGCTTTGCTCGGCCGCGGTAATCGTGATGGGTCCCCAGCCGCAGCCGATGTCCAAGATGCGGCCACGCGGCGCCGGAACGTTCTTCAACAGCACCTCGGTGCCCTTGTCCAAACCGGAAGGCGAGAAGATGCCGGCTGCGGTCTGGATCTTGCGAACGGTGCCGTTCAACTCGACTGAAATCGTGCGGCGTTCATCGGCCGAGGCGGGGCTGGCGCTGAAGTAGTGATCCGAGCTCATACTGCAAAGTTTATCGTTGCGTGCGCACGGGCCAAATATGGGCGGAGGCAACGTGACAAAGCCAATATGTACCAGGCCGCACAAGACTGATAGAGTTTTGTCTATGACTTTGTTCTTCGTCTAATACGTAGCCCACACGGTTACCCGTGATTCCCGAATCCCCGGCGCTGGTCTTGCGCGCCCGGACGGCGGAATCCGCAGGCGGCAAAGTCTTTTCTACTTTCCAGACTCCCAGGTGTGTTGGGGTCTTCACCTTGCCTTTGCGTTTGCGTAACCGCATCACCATCAGCACCGAATGCTGCTACCGATTTCTGCAAAGGATACTCAATGACCAACGAACACCTTGAAACCGACCGCGCCACGTCGCGAAGTGGGGGTGCCCCGCACTATTCTGGAAAGCGAAGTACTTCAAAGGAGACCATGACTAACTCCGAGTCACACGAACACGATTCATCGTCGATGGACGACGCCCAGATTCAGGCCGCCATCGACCGCATCCTTGCGGCAGACGAGGCCCAGGGGCCTCAGGTGCAGCATTTCGCATCCGATGATGAATCCGTTTTCTCTGGTCAGGCGACCGCCCTGAACCGTTTTTCCTCCGGCTATTCCACCTATGACGGTGAGCAGGACGACCTGGCCGAGCGTCGCGCCCTGCGACGCGTTGCAGGCCTCTCTACGGAGCTCGAAGACGTCACCGAGGTGGAATACCGCCAGCTGCGCCTTGAGCGTGTGGTGCTGGCCGGAGTCTGGACCGATGGAAGCGTCACCGAAGCGGAGAATTCGCTGCGCGAATTGGCAGCGCTAGCGGAAACCGCAGGCTCGGAAGTACTCGACGGTGTTGTGCAGCGCCGCAGCAAGCCAGACCCGTCGACGTATCTGGGCTCGGGCAAGGCCATGGAGTTGCGCGAGATCGTAGCCTCCACTGGCGCCGATACCGTGATTGTCGATGCCGAACTGGCCCCGTCGCAGCGCCGTGCGCTGGAAGACGTTGTCAAGGTCAAGGTCATCGACCGCACCAGTTTGATCCTGGACATCTTCGCGCAGCATGCGAAGTCCCGTGAAGGCAAGGCCCAGGTCGAACTGGCCCAGCTGGAATACCTGCTTCCGCGTCTGCGTGGCTGGGGCGAATCCATGTCCCGCCAGGCCGGCGGCCGGGTGGGCGCCGCGGGCGGCGGCATTGGTTCGCGTGGCCCGGGTGAAACCAAGATTGAAATGGATCGCCGCCGCATTCGCGACCGCATGGCAAAATTGCGCCGTGAGATCAAGGCGATGAAGCCGGCCCGAGAAGCCAAGCGCGCAAACCGCCGCCGCAACGAAGTTCCCGCGGTCGCCATTGCCGGCTATACCAATGCCGGGAAGTCCTCCCTGCTGAACCGACTGACCAATGCCGGGGTCTTGGTGGAGAACGCGCTGTTCGCCACCCTGGATCCCACGGTGCGGCAGGCGGCCACCGAGGACGGGCTGACCTACACGCTGGCGGATACGGTGGGTTTCGTGTCCAACCTGCCGACGCAGCTGGTGGAGGCTTTCCGCTCGACGCTGGAGGAAATTGCGGATTCCGACCTGATTCTTCACGTTGTTGATGCCTCGCATCCGGATCCGGAAGGCCAGATCCAGGCAGTGCGTACGGTGCTGGGCGAAGTCGATGCGCTGAACATTCCCGAGATCATCGTGCTGAACAAGGCTGATGTGGCTGACCCATTTGTTATTGAAAGGGTCCGAAACCGCGAATCCAATACCGTGGTTGTCTCGGCACACACCGGTGAGGGAATCGAGGAGCTTCTGGCGAAGGTCAGCTCCTCGATTCCGCGCCCGGGAGTGCAGATGGAAGTGCTGATCCCATATAGCCGCGGGGATCTGATCGCGAAACTTCATCAGAGTGAGTCTGAAATCCTTGAAAGCGAGCATCTGGAGAACGGAACCAGATTGATCGTCAAGGTACGAGAATCGTTGGCAGCAGAGTTGGAGACTTTCAACCTTCATGGATAAGCAAGAGCAGGCCCTTGACCTGCTGGAAGCCGCAGTAACTTCCATGGGCGGCGCCATGCGCGCCGGCCAGCAGGAAATGGTCAAGCACGTTGTATCGGCGCTGGAAGACGAAGAGCATCTGCTGGTGCAAGCAGGAACCGGTACGGGCAAGTCCATGGGCTACCTGATCCCGGCACTGGCACACGCCCAGACCAGCGCCAAACCGGTAATCGTATCGACTGCAACCTTGGCGTTGCAGTCGCAGATCGTCGGACGTGACGTACCTCGGCTCCTGGAGTCTCTCAAGGGCAAGCTTTCGCGACCCATGGACGTGGCCCTGCTCAAGGGCCGCTCCAACTACCTCTGCCAGTACAAGCTCGGCGGCGGATACCCGGAAGACGACGAAGGCACGTTGTTCTCCATGGATGAGCCCGCCGCGCCCAGGGGACAGACATTTTCCCCGCTGGCCAGCGAAGTCATGAAGCTTCGCGAATGGGCCGAGCGCACCGACACAGGGGACCGGGACGAACTGGTCCCCGGAGTCAGCGACAAGGCATGGAAACAGGTTTCGGTGTCCGCCATGGAGTGCCTTGGCTCCCAGAAATGCCCTATGGCCGATGAATGCTTCTCGGAGATGGCCCGCGCCCGGGCCGCCGAATCCGACGTGGTGATTACCAACCACGCCCTGCTGGCGGTCTCCGCCTTCGAAGGGCTGTCGGTGCTCCCGGACTTCGACGTCGCCATCATCGATGAGGCCCACGAGCTCCAGGACCGCGTCACCAGCTCGGTCTCAGGGGCACTGTCGGCTCGTATGGTGCTCACCGCAGCGGGCGGGGCCAAGCGCCATTGCGCCGTCAACGTTGACGAATTGGTCAAAGCCACCAACAGACTTGAAAAGGCCTTGACCGGCGTACCGACCGGGTTGTTGCAGACCGGCCTGCGCGAGGACATGGGAATCGCCCTGAACGACATCGTGGAACAGGCCCGGCTCATTCTCGCATTGACGAAGCCTGAAGCCAACGCGCCGGCCGATGGTGGTCGCCAGACCGCCAGGTCGCAAATGCAGGCCGTCATGGACGACGCCATCCGCATGCTCGAAGCCGAAGACCGCCGGGAGGTGCTCTACACGACCCGTCCGCGAGAATTTGTCGAAGGCCGCGGCTATGTCGAGGCGGATGACAACCAGCCGGCGACACTTAACGTGGCACCGCTGTCCGTGGCCGGAAAACTGCGCGAAGGACTCTTTGACGGTCGTACCGTCATCTTGACCAGCGCCACCTTGGCCATCGGCGCGCAATTCGACTCGGTGGCCGGTTCACTGGGGCTCATGGGTGCCGGTGCACCGTCATGGACAGGCATCGACGTCGGCAGCCCATTCGATTATCCGAAGCAGGGCATCTTGTATGTCGCCAAGCACCTGCCCAAACCCGGCAGGCAGCTTGCCGCCGAGACCCTGGACGAAATCGAGGATCTGATCAAGGCTTCGGGCGGCGGCGCGTTGGCGCTGTTCACCTCGAAGCGTTCTGCCGAAGAAGCGGCGGCGATCTTGCGCGAGCGCCTCGACGTCGAGATCCTCTGCCAGGGTGATGCGAGCATGAAGTCTCTGGTAGCGCAGTTTGCCGAGGAACGGGACACTTGTCTCTTCGGCACCATGACTCTCTGGCAGGGCGTAGACGTGCCTGGCGACTCCTGCCGTTTGGTTATTATCGACAAGATCCCGTTCCCGCGTCCGGACGATCCGATCTCCAAGGCCCGCACCGAAGACGTGCAGAAGCACGGCGGCAACGGTTTCATGCAGGTTTCGGCCACCCACGCCGCGATCCGTCTGGCCCAGGGCGCTGGCCGGTTGATTCGTTCCGTGTCGGACAAGGGCGTCGTGGCAATCCTCGACTCACGCATGGCTACCGCACGCTACGGCAGTTTCCTCAAGGCCTCGTTGCCGCCGATGTGGCCCACCGTGGACAAGAAGACCATCACCGGTGTCCTCAAGCGGATGGACCCGAACCGCTAGATCGGTATTGGTTCATTCCGCGGAAGCCGGCACGGCTGAGCCCGTGTCGAAGCAAAGAGCGCTGGGACGCAGTTATATTGAACTGCACCCCAGCGCTCTTCGATTTGTCGGATTAGAGCGAACGCATGACCGATACAACGCGTCCCATGACGGTCGCTGCATCACCGAGGATCGGCTCGTACCGAGAATTCTGCGGCAACAACCAGGTATGACCGTCGCGCTGCCGGAACGTCTTCACGGTAGCTTCTTCATCGAGCAATGCAGCCACGATGTCGCCGTTGTTCGCAGTTTGCTGGCGACGCACAACAACCCAGTCGCCGTCGCAGATCGCAGCATCAACCATCGAGTCTCCTGAGACTCGAAGCATGAACAGCTCTCCGTGGCCCACCAGCTGGCGCGGAAGCGCGAACACGTCCTCTACCGTCTGATCTGCAAGGATCGGTCCACCAGCGGCGATACGGCCAACCAGCGGCACCATAGTGGTGTCCGCGGAGGTGCTCAGCTCAATGATCTTCGCATCTTCCTTGCCGGCCTCTTCCGCTGGCTTGGGCGCCTCGGCCGCTGCGGCATCCTCGCTGAGCTGCAGCGGCAGCAGGATCTCCATGGCACGAGGTCGGCGTGGATCACGACGAAGGTAGCCGAGCTTTTCAAGCTGACTCAACTGGTGCGTGACACTCGACAGGCTCTTGAGCCCCACGGTGTCGCCGATCTCGCGCATCGACGGCGGATAGCCGTTCTTTCCGATCGAGCGCTGGATGGTCTCGAGAATTTTCTTCTGGCGGATCGTCAGCGAACGTGCATTCGATCGGGGAGTGCGCTCTGAAGCTGACATGACCTTTAGCCTTCCCTAATCACCGGTCGTGAGCTGGGCGGATGCCTAACTGTCGGAAGCCAGTGATGTTATGTATTCGTTCCTCTTCTACTTCGAAATCTTAGTCGATGTGAGGGAGTCTTTCAAAGATTTGTTCGAAAGTGTCTGGACAATTTCCGCGAAGTTCTGTTAGAAAAGATATACGAGAATCGAACACATCTTCGAAAACAGTATTCGAAGACAGGTTCGCATCATGCCACTGTTGAGGAGAATAGTCATGGCAACCGCCGCACTTGACTCGAAACGCACCAAAGAACACATGAAGATCCGCATCAATCGTCGCGGCTGGGCTGTGCTGGTTGGGGTCCCGGTGTTCATTCTGACCATCGCCGCCGCATTCCTGATCACCATGTTCACTTCAAGTGCCCAGGCGGCGTCCAACTCGCCGCAAGGTGTTGAAACCGTGGCCGTGACCGTCATCCCGGGCGACTCGTTGTGGAATCTCGCCCGTGAATACGCCGTAGGCTACGACGTGAATGCGGCCATGGAGCATATCACGGAGATCAACGCACTGGACTCCAGCGAGATCCGCGTTGGCGACACCTTGGAGATCCCGGTGTTGGCCAACTAGCCGGTCAAACCCTCAAAATGGCGACAGGTATTGTTACCAAGGTTTGTCGCCAATTCTTGAACCGACGACTGCGCCATTAGACTTAATGACGTGAATGTCCGCAGTGAACTATTGAGTCAGCTGCCCTTGCGTGAGAATCTCCGCGGGCTGTCCCCTTACGGTGCGCCACAAATTGACGTACCAATTCAGCTGAATGTCAATGAGAACACCCATCCGCTTCCGCAGACCGTGATTGATGCAATCGCTCAAGAAGTCTCCAAGGCAGCGTCCACGCTGAATCGCTACCCGGATCGTGAATTCGTGGAATTGCGTGAACTCCTAGCCAAGTACCTGGGCCACGATCTGGATCGCGAGAACATTTGGGCCGCGAACGGTTCCAATGAGATCCTGCAGCAGATCCTGCAAGCCTTCGGTGGCCCCGGTCGAAGCGTCATGAGTTTCGGCCCCACTTATTCCATGTACCCTCTGCTGGCCAGCGGAACCGATACCGAATACATCGCCGGCCAACGCGCCGATGATTTCACTCTCTCGGCCGACTCTGCTGCCGCGCAGGTACGCGAGCACACACCGAATATCGTTTTCCTCTGCTCTCCGAACAACCCAACCGGCACGGCATTGGGATTGGATGTCATCGAGGCTGTCTACGAGGCAGCCTCCGAGACCAACGCCATGGTCATCGTCGACGAGGCCTACGCTGAATTTTCACTGGCCAATACCAAGTCGGCACTGAGCCTCCTCGGAGGTCGCCAGCGCTTGATTGTCAGCCGCACGATGTCCAAGGCCTTCGGCCTGGCTGGCGCCCGAGTGGGCTACTTGGCTGCGGCACCGGAAGTCACCGATGCGATTCGGCTTGTCCGCCTGCCCTACCACCTCTCTGCAGTGACCCAGGCGACCGCCATTGCCGCGCTGAAGAACGTTGACCTTCTGCTGGCACAGGTCGAAGAAATCAAGACCCAGCGCGACCGCATCGTGAGCACCTTGACCGAGCTGGGTTTGAAGCCTTCGGTTTCAGACTCGAACTTCGTCTTTTTCGGCGGCCTGAACGACCCCCACGCCATTTGGCAGGGGCTTCTGGACGCTGGAATCATCATCCGTGACAACGGAATCGCCGGCACCCTGCGAGTCACCGCGGGAACTGAGGCCGAAACCACCGCCTTCTTGGAGCGGCTGACCGAACTGCTCAGCGCACAGAAGTAGAAAAGACAAGCGAAGGAAGACATGTCTGCCGAATTGATTGGCGCACGTCGCGCCCGTATGGAACGAGTCACCAGCGAATCCTCGGTATTCGTTGAACTGGATCTCGATGGCTCAGGCGTCTCGGAGATCAGCACCACCGTGCCGTTCTTCGACCATATGCTCACTGCCCTGTCCAAGCACTCGCTGATCGACCTCACCGTGCGTGCAACCGGCGACACCCATATCGACGTACACCACACAGTGGAAGACACCGCGATCACCATCGGCGAGGTGCTGCGTGTTGCCCTGGGCAACAAGGCGGGTATCCGCCGCTTCGGCACTTCCTACGCACCGCTGGACGAAGCACTAGCCCGCTCCGTTGTAGATGTCTCCGGGCGCCCCTACCTGGTGCACGGCGGCGAGCCGGCCGGCCAGGAATACCATCTGATCGGTGGACACTTCACCGGTTCGATGACCCGTCACGTTTTCGAGGCGATCACGTTCCACGCGCAGATTTGTGCCCACATCGAGGTGCTCTCGGGCCGCGACCCGCACCACATCGTCGAAGCGCAGTTCAAGTCCTTCGCCCGTGCCTTGCGCGAAGCCGTCGAGCACGACGAACGCATGGGCGACAAGATTCCATCCACGAAGGGTGCCCTTTAAGTGGCAAAAAAGAAAGTTGTTGTCCTGGACTACGGTTCGGGCAACGTTCGCTCGGCAGTGCGTGCGCTTGAAGCCGCCGGAGCCGAGGTAGAGCTGACCGCAGACGCGGACAAGGTCCAAGCGGCTGACGGTCTGGTCGTTCCCGGCGTCGGCGCCTACGCATCGGTCATGGACCAGCTGACCAAGCTCGGTGCACTGCGCTGGATCGGTCGCCGTATCGCCGGCGGCAAGCCCGTGCTCGGAATCTGCGTTGGACATCAGGTCTTCTTCGACGAAGGCGTGGAACACGGCGTCAAGACGGCGGGTATTGGCGAGTGGCCAGGCACCGTAGAGCGGCTGCAGGCTGATGTCATCCCGCATATGGGCTGGAACACCGTTCGTCCGCCGGAAAACACCAAGCTCTTTGCAGGTATCGAAAACGAGCGCTTCTACTTCGTGCATTCATATGGAGTGCAGAAGTGGGAATTCGACGTCACCCAGCCGGCAATGACTCCGCCGCAGGTTACCTGGTCCACCCACGGAACCCCATTCATCGCAGCCGTTGAAAACGGTGCCTTGTCGGCAGTGCAATTCCACCCGGAGAAGTCTGGCGAAGCTGGCAAGAAGCTGCTGAGCAACTGGCTGGAGACTCTCTAGAATGTGGTCGATCGTACTCCTCGGGGTCGGCGCATTTCTTGCCGGCGGAGCAATCTCCTTGAAGAACCAGAAAGCGCACCTGTCGTGGATCATTGCCGCGTGGGGCCTGGCAGCTGGTTGTGTCATCGCAGCATGGGTCTTGACCCTCTAGTTTCAAACTTTCGAAGAAGGACAACATGAGTGAGCAACCAATTCTCGAACTGCTTCCCGCAGTAGATATCGCCGGCGGACAGGCGGTTCGCCTGGTGCAGGGTGAAGCCGGATCCGAAACTGGATACGGCGACCCTCTGGAAGCGGCGCTGGCCTGGCAGAACGACGGTGCAGAATGGCTGCACCTGGTCGACCTCGACGCCGCCTTCGGTCGCGGCAGCAACATCGAGATCGTCCAGCGAATCGCCCAGGAGCTGTCCATCAAGGTTGAGCTCTCCGGCGGAATCCGTGATGACGCGTCACTAGATCGCGCACTGGAATTCGGCGCCACCCGCGTGAACCTCGGGACGGCCGCACTGGAGAACCCGGAGTGGACCCGCAAGGCCATTGCCCGCCACGGCGACAAGATCGCCGTGGGCATGGATGTGCGTGGCACTACGCTCTCCGGCCATGGCTGGACCAAGGACGGGGGAGACCTCTGGGAGGTGCTTGCCCGCTTGGAGGATGCCGGCTGTGCGCGCTACGTCGTCACTGACGTCACGAAGGACGGAACCCTGCGTGGACCCAACGTTGAATTGCTGCGCGAGATCGCCTCGAAAACCAACAAGCCGGTTGTCGCATCGGGCGGTATCTCTTCCCTCGAAGACCTGCGTGTTCTGCGTGCGTTGGTGCCGGAAGGCATCGAAGGCGCCATCATGGGCAAGGCCCTGTACTCGGGGCAGTTCACGCTGCCCGAGGCGCTTGATGTGGCAGGCCGTCGCTAAATAGGTCTGAGCCAGACCTTTGAAGTCGTGGATCGGTTGGAAAAATCCAGCCGGTCCACGATTTTTTATGAAGCCGAATATGAACCTCCTGCGGCGTCTGTGGCCAACGGCGGGGGACAGATGAGCCCCCCCGCCCAGGCCGCGAACTGCGCCCTGCGGGACATAGCCCGGCATTGCCGTGGCAAACAGGCTCTCGGATTCCGTGTCCTTGCGCATTATCATTTCAAGATGCCACATCCGCCGCGTTGTGGCCAGGCCCGAATATCTGAAGTGTGCCCAAGGTCTCGTGGGCAAGCTCATGCCCGAGTCCCTGAAACTTGTTCTTCCACCGGGGTTCTCACAGATAGCATGGATCTATGAGCACCGCGCAACCTGAATCCGCACCCAAGCGCCACCTGCCCGGACATATCGCCGCGGCACTGGCGCGGGCAGGTTCCCCGACTGATTCCGCAGGTCAAAGCTGGGAAGGCCGGGACCTGGCCGGTGATGAAAACCCGCTGCACAAGTTCGACAAGGACGACGGACTGGCAGATGAGGCGGTGATGCAGGCGCTGGCTGATCTGCGAGCCGGCAACGGCAGCGAGTCCGGCGTCCACCAGTCGCTGGCCAGCGCCCGGGTTTTCGTTGCAGTAGTAGCCCAGCTTGGCGAAGAAGCGATGACCGAGCACGGCTTCGCCTCCGACAAGGAAGCCGACATGGCCCTGGTCAAGATCAAGGGGCCGGACGGACGCATGGCCTTGCCGGTGTTCACCACCGTGGAGCGGCTCCAGGCCTGGCACAACGAAGCGAGACCAGTCGCGGTCTACGCCCCGCGCGCCGCGTTGTCTGCGGTCAGCGAAGAATGCCAATTACTGGTGCTGGATCCGGGCGGCGACTACACGTTTGTCCTTCGACGACCGGGCATGTGGAACCTTGCCAAGCAGATCGAATGGACACCGAGCTATCTGAACCAGGGCATTGCTGAAATCGTCCAGGACGCGACGAGTGGCTACGCCCAGCTTCGCAAAGTGCAGATAGCACCAGGCCGAGGTGTTGGTTCACGAGATGCGCAGGGCAACGCAGTGCCCGGAGGCGGCTCCGGACCGGAATTGAACCTGCAGTTCGTTTTCGCGGCAGGAACCAGCGAAAACGATGCGCGAGAGATCGCGACAAATATTCACGGGCTATTGGCTCGAAAACCCGAGTTCGCCGAGGCGGTGGACTCGATAGAAATCAGCTTGCTCAGCTCATCCAGCTAGGGATGGGCCTACACGAAGAGGAATACTCCGCGTCATGAAGAACTACTGGCAGATCCTGCGTCAGCCTCAGATCGCTTCGCTGCTGGTTATCGGCATGGTCGCTCGGCTTCCTCATTCGGCGTTGGGCATGCTGCTTTTGCTCCATCTGGTCACGAACCTGGACCAGAGCTGGGTTTCCGCCGGCTTGGTGACAGCCTTGATGACCATTGGCATCGCGATCGGCGCACCTTGGCGCGGTGCCCGCGTAGACATGTGGGGTCTGCGCAGGGCGCTGATTCCCTCGGTCATCGTCGAAACAGCGGTCTGGTGCACAGTCCCGCACGTCACGCTGGTATGGATCTATCCGCTGGCTTTCATCGGCGGGCTCTTCGCCCTGCCGGTCTTCTCCGTGGTCCGAACCGCCTTGGGCGTGATGACCACCGGCGAGCAACGGCGCACCGCGTTCGCCCTGGATGCCACCGCCACCGAACTGGTGTTCATCGTCGGCCCGGCAGCCGCAGGTATCGTGGCAACGCAGATTTCAAGCACCATCGGGCTGAGCGTCATCGGCGTGACGGCCTCGGCGGCCGGATTGGCCATGATGCTCTTGAACCCTCCGACCAGCAGCGCCGACCCCAAGGCGTCGGCAAACAAGTCCAACGCCCACGAAGAACGGCTCGGCGCCGAGGCGAGCTTCATCGCCGCGGCTCCGGTAGGCGTGCCGGAAGTTGAAGGCGAATTGATTCTGGCCGGCATGAAATCTGCGCGTGCCAGGATCAAGAAGCGCGGCAAGAACTTCAAAAACCGCTTCAACTGGGTCAGCGCCTCGGTGCTCGCGGTCTTCATCGCGGCCTCCGGAGCAGGAATGCTGCTGACCGGCACCGAGGTATCCATCGTGGCTGAACTTGAAGCTGGCGGGAACAGCGAACAGCTTGGCCTCGTGTTCCTGTTTTGGTGCGGCGCATCCTTGATTGGCGGTCTGCTGTACGGCGCCATGCGCCGCAATATTTCGCCCCTTGTCCTGCTGCTGCTCATGGCGATCTTGACGATCCCGATGTTCTTCGCCTGGGATCCGCTGTCTCTGGCGATCTTCTCCGCGCTGCCTGGCTTCATGTGCGCACCGACCTTGTCCGCCGCCTCGGAGTGGCTGACCGACCTGGTGGCTGAAAAGCGCCGTGGCGAGGCCATGGGCTGGTACGGGTCGGCCATGACCGGCGGCACGGCGTTGGGGTCCCCGATGACCGGCGTGATGGTCGACAATTTCGGCCCCCCGCTGGCATTCGTCGGCATCGGTTCGCTGGCCATCATCGTTGTTGTCCTGGCATTGCTTGCCCAGCAGATTCGCCGCCGGGTCCGCCGGCAGCGCACCCGTACCCGCATCGCGGCGTAGATGGCGTAGATACCGTTTACGCGGATCTTCGGTTACAAGAACAAAAACATCATCCTCGGTTCGGCACAATGTGCCGGACCGAGGATGATCTTAATCTCTAATATTTTTTCGGATCGAAGCCTAGTTGACCGGTCCGGTGAACTTTTCGCCCGGGCCCTTGCCTGGTGCGTCGGGGATCAGCGAGGCTTCGCGGAAGGCCAGCTGCAGGCTACGCAGGCCGTCGCGCAGCGGCGCTGCATGCTGCGAACCAATCTCAGGTGCACCAGCGGTGACTAGGCCGGCGAGGGCGGTGATCAGCTTGCGGGCTTCGTCCAAATCCTTCAGTTCATTTGCGTCATCGCCTTCGGCCAGGCCGCATTTGACGGCGGCGGCGCTCATCAGGTGAACGGCAGCGGTCGTGATGATCTCTACTGCAGCGACCTCAGCGATGTCACGCACCTGCTGGTCGACGGAGTGCTGATGCGAGTTGGTGTCTTCGGTACTCATACTGCTAAGCTTGTCACAGACCGACTCGATACATGCAGTCAGGGTCCACCGGTTCGCGCCGGGCGGACGGATCGTATTAGTATTGAGCCAAGCAAGTGGAGGCCAACTCCCACCCGCTGTCGCCGTTTTGAGGCTTCCGGGTAATTCGGCAGGATATGCCTGAGCATATCCAAGATGGAACTCGGAAATTTCCGCAGATCCATTGTGTCGTCACTGTGGCCTTCGCCTGCAATCGCAGCCGGAGGCCTTCTTCGTTTGCGGGTATGGAACTTAGGATTTCAGGAGTGACACATCAGCGATCCACGCATTAATGAGCGCATTCGCGTGCCAGAGGTACGTCTCGTCGGCCCCAATGGTGAGCAGGTAGGCATCGTCCGCATCGAGGACGCGCTTCGACTGGCTCACGAGTCCGATCTGGACTTGGTCGAGGTGGCACCCAACGCCAAGCCTCCAGTGTGCAAACTGATGGACTTCGGCAAGTACAAGTACGAAGCCGCTGTCAAGGCTCGCGAAGCTCGCAAGAACCAGACCAATACGGTCCTGAAGGAAGTTCGCTTCCGCCTGAAGATTGACACCCACGACTACCAGACCAAGGTCGGCCACGCACTGCGCTTCCTGGGCGCCGGTGACAAGGTCAAGGCCATGATCCAGTTCCGTGGTCGTGAACAGCAGCGTCCCGAGATGGGTATCCGCCTGCTGGAGAAGTTTGCAGCGGATGTCGCCGAGGTTGGCGTCATTGAATCCAGCCCGCGCATCGATGGCCGAAACATGGTCATGGTTGTAGGTCCGCTGAAGAACAAGGCCGAGGCTCGCCGCGAACAGCAGCAGAAGTCGGGTGGCCGTGATTCGGCCAAGCGCAAGATCCGCACCGACGCTCCAGCCGAGACCGAAGGCCAGAATGTCGCAGCAGCGATGGACGAGGAATCTCGCGCCAAGCTGGAGCAGGCACGCCAAGCAGCTGAAGGCGACGCCTAGCCAAGCCTGTTGGGCTTTCGAGCCCGTCACCGCTAGACGGTGAAGGAACTTCCTTGGAAGATCCAACTACAAGAGAACAGCAGCGGTCACCTTTCGCAAGGGGCCCGCTTCGGATGATCCCTACACGTCATTCAATTGCCGTGTGGAGCACGTAAGGAGAACGGCAGCTATGCCGAAGTTCAAGACTCACAGTGGCGCCAAGAAGCGCTTCAAGGTTACCGGCAGCGGTAAGCTCGTCCGCCAGCAGGCTAACCGCCGTCACTACCTGGAGCACAAGTCCTCGCGACTGACCCGTCGCCTGGCTTCTGACCAGCTGGTCGCAAAGGCCGATGTGAAGACCATCAAGCGGATGCTGGGCCTCTAAGCCTCCCTTTCGCAATTCGGGGAAGCATCACCCCACCACCCATAGACTTCTCCCATTCCGCCACCGCGGCCTGGGGAACCAACTTGAAGGAGAACACACGTGGCACGTGTGAAGCGGGCAGTAAACGCCCACAAGAAGCGTCGCGTCGTAATGGAACGCGCCAAGGGCTACCGCGGTCAGCGTTCGCGCCTGTACCGCAAGGCCAAGGAGCAGCTGCTCCACTCGTTCGTTTACAGCTTCAACGACCGTCGCAAGCGCAAGGGTGACTTCCGCCGCCTGTGGATCCAGCGCATCAACGCTGCATCCCGCGCCAACGGTCTGACCTACAACCGTCTGATCCAGGGCCTGAAGGCCGCTGAGATCGAGGTTGACCGCCGCATGCTTGCCGAGCTGGCTGTCTCGGACTCCAACGCATTCGCCACTCTGGTTCAGGTAGCAAAGGGTGCCCTGCCGGCTGACGTCAACGCCCCAAAAGCGCCTAAGGTAGTAGCCGCTGCAGCCCCAAAGGCTGCTGCTAAGGCTGCTGCCGCTGCTCCAGAGGCCGCAAAGGCCCCAGCCGCAGAGGCTACGCAAGCAAACGGCGTCTTCAAGGTAGTTGAAGGTGCTGAGGTCCCAGAGGGCTTCATCATCAAGGGCAATGCAGGCTCCAACAAGTACCACGTACCGGGCTCGACTTGGTACGAGCAGACTGACGCTGAAGTTTGGTTCAACTCCATCGAGGCTGCCAAGGCCGCAGGCTTCGAGCCTGCCGGCGGCGAAGCCCGCCAGAAGATGAAGTAAATCTACTTCCTCTTTATTAGAGAGATCACACCAAAGGGTGGGATCCGCACTAGGTGCGGATCCCGCCCTTTGGTGTTTCTACCGGTATTCTCGAATCATGACCTATTCGCCCGAGCTCATGTCCAATCCACGCGCCGACAGGGTCAAGGCCGTCGCGCGGCTTGCCAGCCGCAAGGGACGTGAAGCCACCGGTCAGTTCCTCGCCGAAGGCCCGCAGGCCGTGCGGGAAGCGCTGCTGGCGCACCGGCACAACGACAACCTCATCCAGGACATCTATGCGGTTCCCGGATTCCTTGAAAGCCACCCCGAGTTCAACGCGCTGCTGGCCGACAGCAAGCTGACACCTCGCCTCGTCACCGGGGAAGTGCTGCTCGCCATGGCGGATACGCAGAGCCCGCAGGGGATCCTGGGGGTGGTGGCCATGAGCCAGCCGCAACTCAGCGAGGTGCTGGAAGCCAAGCCGAAACTGATTGCTGTGCTCTGCCGCGTCCAGGACCCGGGCAACGCCGGAACCATCCTGCGCGCAGCCGACGCCGCCGGCGCGGACGCGGTGGTGCTGACCAAGGGCAGCGTGGATATCTACAATCCGAAAGCCGTGCGCTCCACGGTGGGCTCGCTGTTCCACCTCCCGGTGCTCAGCGACATCGAATTCGACCACCTCGCGGCGGCTGCCAAGGCTACCGGCGTCCAGGTGCTGGCAGCCGACGGCTATGCAGCCCACAACCTCGACACCCTGCAGGACCAGGCGGTGCTGCGCGCCCACGCTGGAAGCGCCACCCCTTCCGAGGGAACCGAACCCGTGCTTGAATCTGCCACCATGTGGCTGTTCGGCAACGAAGGCCAAGGACTGGACGACCACGAAAAAGCCTCGGCCGACTTCCGCGTCGCAGTTCCGCTGTACGGTGTCGCCGAGTCTCTCAATGTCGGAACCGCGGCCACGGTCTGCCTCTACGGCTCGGCCCGCGCGCAGCGCTGACCGACCGCAATCGACCCCGAGGGAAGCAAACCTGAATGAATACCCCACTGAAGCAGATCGTCGCGGTGGCGATCGTCGACGACCTCACCTCGCCGACCCGGATGCTCGCCGCGCGCCGCAACCGTCCCGAAGCCTTGGCCGGCCTGTGGGAATTCCCCGGCGGCAAGGTCGAACCGGGGGAGTCCGACACCTCAGCGGTGCACCGCGAACTGCGCGAGGAACTGGGTGTCGAGCTGAGCCTCGGGGCCGAAATTACCGGTCCGCTGGCGCAGGGCTGGCAACTGAACGACAAGGCAGCGATGCGCGTCTGGTTCGCCGTCATCACGCAAGGGGAACCACAGCCTTTGGACGGCCACGACCAACTGGCGTGGCTCGACCTGGACGATTCGCTGGGCGAAGCGGTTCAGTGGATTCCCGCCGATGCGCCGATCGTCCGGGCCTGTCTAAATCTGAGCCGAATCGGCCATCTGGCCGGACACCCGTAGACTGGTATATAGCGTCAACAGTGGCTAGCTAGCCACGTCCCCAAGAATTCAAGGAGCGTCTCCGTGAAGAGACTCATTAGCGTCATTGCGCTGGCATTCGCTGCCGTGCTGGCCCTGTCCGGCTGCGTCAGCATGAACGCCGGCGTCAGCATCCAGGGCGACGACAAGGCCACCGGTACCGTCGAGGTCACCATGAAAAAGGACGCGCTCCAGGGCCTGGACTTCCAGGATCTGCTGGCCACCCAGGTCAACATGGACCAGCTGAACTCCCAGCTGGCCGGCGTCTGGACCACCACCGACATCGATGACGGCACAAACGTCGGACTGGCCTTCACCACCGCCAAGACCATGACCTTCACGGAGCTTGCCGACGCCTTCACCGTCTTCGGTTTCCCGGTCGCCATCTCCGGCAACGGCCAGGAGTTCAGCTTCTCGATGCCGGGCACCGGCCAGACCGCCGTGGACTCCAGCTTCACCGAGGCGAACTTCGCGGTGACCTTCCCGGGCGCGATCGTTTCCACCACCGCCGGCGAGGTCGACCACCACACCGTGACCTTCGACTTGATCCAGGGCGCCGAGACCTACCAGGCGACCGGCAAGGCAGATTTCTCGCTGTTCTACTCGACGATCTTCGGCGGCGCGCTGCTCGTGCTGACCCTGGTCTTCGTGCTCGCCTTCAGCCCCAAGGCCGCCAAGGAATCCCACTAACGCGGATTTCACCGCAGCTGCGTAAGCAGTGCCACGCTCAGGGCCCGTCATCGTTGAAACGAAGACGGGCCCTTGGCAATAGAATAGAAGCAAAGTGCTTGAACGAGTAATTACAAGATAAGAGTAAGGATCGATCGATCCCATGTCTGATCAGACACCATCAACGGCTCCGGACGCGGAGCCGAACATTCCGCACCCCACCGATGAAGCCGCGATTTCCCAGGCAGTAGAAGCCGCCCTGGCGGCCATCGAAGCCGCCGGGGACTTGAACGAGCTGAAGGAAGCGCGCCTGGCGCACACCGGCGAGAAGTCGCCGCTGTCGCTGGCCAACCGCCAGATCGGCAAGCTGGACAAGTCGGAAAAGGCCGTCGCCGGCAAGCTCGTGGGCGGCGCCCGCGGACGGGTCAACAAGGCCTTGGCCGCCCGCACCGTGGTGCTGGAAGAAGCCGAAGCCGCACGCATCCTCGTCGAGGAAACCGTCGACGTCACCGCCGCCCCGCGCCGCCGCCGCGCCGGAGCCCGCCACCCGCTGTCGGTCTTGCAGGACCGCGTCTCGGACATCTTCGTGGGCATGGGCTGGGAGATCGCCGAAGGCCCCGAGGTGGAATCCGAGTGGTTCAACTTCGACGCGCTGAACTTCAAGCCGGACCACCCGGCCCGCGAAATGCAGGACACCTTCTTCATCGAGCCTGCAGACGCCCATCTGGTGCTGCGCACCCACACCTCCCCGGTGCAGGTCCGCTCCATGCTTGAACGCGAAGTCCCGGTCTACGTGCTATGCCCGGGCCGCACCTTCCGCACCGACGAGCTGGACGCAACCCACACCCCGGTCTTCCACCAGTTCGAAGGCCTGGCAGTGGACAAGGGCCTGACCATGGCCGACCTGCGCGGAACCCTGGAGCACTTCGCACGGCAGATGTTCGGCGCCGAAGCGCAGATCCGACTGCGCCCTGCCTACTTCCCGTTCACCGAACCGAGCGCCGAACTCGACATCTGGCACCCGGGCGCCAAGGGCGGCCCGCGCTGGATCGAGTGGGGCGGCTGCGGAATGATCAACCCGAACGTGCTGCGCGCCGCAGGCATCGATCCGGAGGAATACTCCGGCTTCGCCTTCGGCATGGGCATCGAGCGCACGCTCATGTTCCGCAACGACGTCCCGGACATGCACGACATGATCGAGGGCGACGTACGTTTCAGCCAGCACTTCGGGATGGAGATCTAAGTTATGCGTATTCCACTGTCATGGCTGCGCGAGTACACGCAGCTTCCTGCCGATGCCTCGGCCGAAGACCTCATGGCGGACCTGGTCAAGGTCGGCTTGGAGGAAGAAGACGTCCACCGCCCCTCCGACGAGCTTTCCGGGCCGATCGTGGTCGGCCAGGTGCTCTCGCTGGTCAAGGAGCAAGCCTCCAACGGCAAGACCATCAACTGGTGCCAGGTCCGCGTGGTGCCTGAGGGCGCCGAGCAGACCCTGACCGGCAAGGGCATCGACCCTTCCGGCGTGCAGGGCATCGTGTGCGGCGCGCACAACTTCGTGGAGGGCGACAAGGTGGTCGTCACCCTTCCGGGCGCCGTGCTGCCCGGCGATTTCAAGATCTCCCCGCGCAAGACTTACGGCCACACCTCGGCCGGCATGATCGCCTCCAGCCGCGAGCTGGGCATCGGCGACGACCACGACGGCATCATCGTGCTCTCCCGCCTGGGCCTGGACCCGGAGCTGGGCACCGACGTGCTCGAGCTCTTCGGCCTGGACGACCAGGCCGCGGAGATCAACGTGACCCCTGACCGCGGCTACTGCTTCTCGATCCGCGGCGTGGCCCGCGAATACGGGCTGGCCACCGGCACCGCGTTCACCGATCCGGCCTCCAAGGTCCAGGTCACGGACGCCGCCGAAGCCGGGCACCCGGTGGTGCTCGCCGATGACGCGCCGATCTACGGCGTGGCGGGCTGCACCCGCTTTGTGACCCGCGAGGTGACCGGCATCGACCCGACCCGTCCGACCCCGCGCTGGATGGCTTCGCGCCTGCAGCTGGCCGGGATGCGCTCGATCTCCCTGCCAGTGGACATCTCCAACTACGTGATGCTGGAGCTGGGTTCCCCGCTGCACTTCTACGACGCGGACAAGCTCTCCGGCGCCATCACCGTGCGCCGCGCGGCAGCCGGCGAGAAACTCACCACCCTGGATGAGAAGGAACGCGAGCTGTCGGTCGAGGACCTGCTGATCACCGACGAGTCCGGCGCCATCGGCATCGCCGGCGTCATGGGCGGGGCCAGCACCGAGGTGTCGGATGCGACTTCCCGCGTGCTGATCGAGGCCGCGCACTTCGACGCGGTGTCCATCGCCCGCTCGCGGCGCCGCCACAAGCTGCCCTCCGAAGCTTCCAAGCGCTTCGAACGCGGCGTGGACCCGCGCATCATGCAGATCGCCGCGCAGCGCGCCGTGGACCTGCTGGTCGAGCTGGCCGGCGGCACCGAGACCGCCAAGATCACCGACGCCGGAGCCGTGCCGCAGGCCGCGCAGATCGTGCTGCCCGCAGGCTTTGCCTCGGCGCTGATCGGCGTGGACTACACCGATGCGCAGATCATCTCCGCGCTGGAGGGCATCGGCGCCGAGGTGTCGCAGGACGCCGCCGGCTTCACCGTGACCGCCCCGAGCTGGCGCCCGGACCTGGCCATCAAGGAAGACCTGGTCGAAGAGGTCGCCCGCGTGATCGGCTACGACCAGATCCCTGCCACCCTGCCGGTAGCCCCTCCAGGCCGCGGCCTGAGCCGTTCCCAGTCCCAGCGCCGCCGCGTGCTGCAGGGCCTGGCCGACTTCGGCATGACCGAGGTGCTCTGCTACCCGTTCGTCTCCGAGGCGCAGAACAACACCTTCGGCGCGGCGCAGGCCGGGGACCAGGTCAAGGCCATCACCCTGGCCAACCCGATCTCCAAGGAATTCCGCTTCCTGCGCACCTCGCTGCTGCCGGGCCTGCTGGACACCGCCCGCCGCAACAACGGCCGCGGCTTCCGCGACCTGGCCCTGTACGAGGGCGGCTTGGTCTTCCTTCCGGGCGTGCAGCTGGGTTCCAGTGTGCTTCCCCCGCTGGGCGCCAAGCCGAGCGACGAGGTGCTGGCCGAGCTCTTCGCCGGCGTGCCGAACCAGCCATGGCAGATCGCCGGCGTGTTCACCGGCCATGAGGCTCCGGCCGCCGCCGGGTTCGCCCCGCGCGCCTGGGACTGGGCCGACGCACTGGATGCCGCGCGCACCGTCGCCGACATCCTGGGCACCGAGCTGGAGATCGCCCAGGGCAGCCACCAGGCGTTCCACCCAGGCCGTGCCGCGGCGCTGAAGCTGAACGGCGAGATCGTCGGCTACGCCGGCGAGCTGCACCCGGCCCTGCTGAAGGATGCCGATCTTCCGGCGCGCACCGTGGCCTTCGAGCTGAACGCCACCGCCGTGATGGACGCCGCCCCCGCAGTAGTGGTCGCCGAGCACCTGTCCACCCAGCCGCTGGCCACCCAGGACGTTGCCTTGGTGGTCGACCGCGAGGTCGTGGCCGGCGACGTGCTGGCTGCCCTGCGCGAAGGCGCCGGCGAGCTGCTGGAAGACGTCGCGCTGTTCGACGTCTACGAGGGCAAGGGCATCGAGGACGGCAAGAAGTCGCTGGCCTTCGGCCTGCGTTTCCGCGCCACCGACCGCACCCTGACCGCTGACGAGGCTTCCGAGGCGCGTGCCGCCGCGGTGGCCGTGGCCGCCGAGAAGTTCGGCGCCGTCCAGCGCTAGGACGCAACAGCGCAGCACGCCCCGCCTCCTCGGACCCCCGGGGAGGCGGGGCGTTTCCCTTGTCCGCTAGTGGTACAGGAATCGGTACCAGTGCGGCCGGGATTGCTTCTGGAACCAGCCCAGCCCGCGGGTTTCGGCTGGGTAGTCGTCGATCAGCGCCCACTGGGGAAGGACGTCCTGCAGCTCTTCGCGGGAGATCCCTCCGATGAACGAGTTGAATCGGGAGTTGCCGAATTGCAGAGCCAGGAACGTCGCGCCTGGCGCGGCCAGCCGGCCGACCGCATGCCCGTAGCGGCTGCGGGCTTCGCCGGCCAGACCTTGCAGGCACCCGGAATCTAGGAAGAAATTGAACCCAGGCGTCAGCTCGGACAGGTCTGTCACGTCGGCCTGTACGTAGGTCTCGTGCGGCCCGGACTGGTCACGGGCACGGACCAAGGCCTGCTGCTGCGCATCCACGCCGACTACCTCGAAACCTGCCGCGGCCATGCGGCGGCAGTGGATTCCGCTGCCGCAGCCGAGATCAATGGCCCGGGGGAGAACACCGGGGGATGCACCTGCATGCTGCTCGATTTCGACCTGCAGCTGATGCTCGAAGTTGGCGAGGTGGAGCTTGGCGTAGTGTTCCCAGGGGTGCAAGTCCAGCCGGTAGTACAAGCCGTAGTTGATTTCCATGGTGATCCCCTCCGCCGCAATTGAGGTATGCAGAGCATTATCATGTCAGGAAGCCCGTCCTGGCTAGGATGCGAACGCGTGAACGGCCGGCCTTGTCCACGGGCTAGACTTGTGGCTTGGGTTGATTCGGTGCGAAAGGGGAACGCATGTCTGCTGCGCGGAAAACGGGGGCTTGCCTGCTCGTTGTGGTTTTGGGAGCGATGGCTGTCGTGGCGGCTATCGCCACTGCGTGGGGCGCGGTGCTGCTGATCCAGCGCGGTGCGGGAACGCATCTGGACGAACCAGCGCAGGACCAGCAGCGCGAACAAGAATTCAGGGACGGCTACAAGCCGTCTTCCGAAACTTCGGAGTCTGCCGAGCGGTAGGTATTCGGGGCGATCCGCAGGGCCAGGGTGACCAGGTCCTCAGCATCGGTGCCCTGCGTGGTGAATCCGTTGCGCTCCAGCAACTTGAGCGAACCGGTATTATTCCTTAATGCCCTGGCGATAAACGCCGTGGCGCCCTGGTCGGCCAGCTATGACACGCCCTGGGGGATCATGTGGCTGGCGATGCCCCGTCCCCAGAACTGCGGGTCAACCCAATAACCGATTTCAATTGCTTCAGGCTTGCGCGTGGCAGTGAAGAATCCCACCGGAGTCTTTTTCCCTGCCAAGCGATAAACCATTGGACGCCCGGATCCTGCAGCGCCTGCTCCATTCGTCGCGAAAGATAGGGGCCCGTCCACGGCCTGCCGTCGCCGATAAAGGCCGTGACACGCGGATCACTGGCGAGCTTGGCCAGGAAATCATGATCCGCTGTGGAAAAGGGCGTCAAACGCACGGGTTCTGTCGTGGGACAAGTTTAAAAGTGAATGCCGAGGAATGGAACGAAGGGTTCGCATTCCCCGGCATGTCAGCAGAGTGCTTTGACGGTTCTAGCTGCCGGATACGGTCTTCTCGACAGGTGGCAAATCCGACCATGGGAAGGTGATCCACTTGTCGGTGCGGCGCCATTCGTAGTCGGGAACCATGATGGTGCGCGGCTTGGTGTAGAGGCAAACGGTCTTGACGTTTGCGCCCCATTCGGAGATGAGGTCGACGACCTTGGCAAGGGTGCGGCCGGAATCCGAGACGTCGTCAACGAGCAGCACGTTCTTGCCGTGCAGCGCGCCCTCGTCCAGCATCGGAGGAAGCACCACTGGCTCCTCAAGAACCGTGCCAATGCCGGTGTAGAACTCCACGTTCAGGGCACCGCAGGCCTTGGCACCCAAGGCGTAGGCGATGGAACCGGCCAACAGCAGTCCGCCGCGGGCGATGGCCACGACTACGTCGGTCTCGAAACCGCTGTCGACAACGGTCTGTGCCAGTTCGCGGGATGCCACACCGAAGGTGTCCCAGGTGAGAACTTCGCGTTCGGCTTCAGGAAGTACGGCTGCGCCGGAATCGTCAATGCTAGTCATCCTCCGATTTTACAACCACTTGTAACACGCATTGACATGAAAGGGTTTCATCCTTTCGGAGTTCTTGGTTCTTCTCCCATCATTATTGCTGGTCTGATATGCGACGAAGCGTTGAATTCGAAAGTCTGCAAGGCCATCGGTTCCGGACGAAGTGTTACCCGCATCTCTGATATACCGTCGACCTGCGCTCCCGCGTGCGAGTCCGAGCTGCCGGCGGGGCACGAGGAGTCCTGCGCCAAGTGGCGCAGGGCAGTGGAGAGCTGATCATCCCTGAGAGCTATATTCAGCGAATTGGGTTGTAAGGCTACCTGGCTAGTGAGGATATCTAAGGATGGAAGATTTTGAAGACTATCCGGAACTGACGCGGGCCGCGCTGCCGCAGGCGGTGCTTGCGGTGCTGAGCCACGGGGAGAACCACGGGTACGCCATTGCCGAGAAGCTTCGCCAGCACGGTTTTGCGCGGATCAAGGGTGGGACGCTGTACCCGCTGCTGAAGCGGTTGGACGAACAGAAGCTTACGCAGCACCTGTGGACGCAAGAGCACGCGGGACCTCCGCGCAAGCTCTTCAAGCTCACGCCGCAGGGCGAGGCGGAACTTCTGCGTGCTGAAGCCGAGTGGACCGGCATGACCCGGGCCTTGACCAGCATCCGAACGACCAGCCAGGAGAAATCATGAACTACGAACGGAAGCTGGCCTTCAACCTGCGGATGCAGGGCATGACTGAAGCGGAGATCGCTGAGACGCTCAAAGAGGTTCGGTCCTATGAGAACACAGCGGGAACCTCCGTCGAGACGGAATTCGGCCCTGCCGAGGAGTACGCCAAGCAGTTCCCGAAACGAAAGCGGCGCACGCAGGGCCGGGCCATTGCCAGCGCCGGCATGGTGCTAGCGATCGTGTACCTGCTTTTCGCCTTCTTCGTCAAGCCGCTCGCGGGGATCGATATCCGGGATTATGTCGGCCCTCTGGTGATCCTGCCAGCGCTCGCCGTCATCGCCGCGGGTTTGCTCCTTGGATTCCTGGTGGACTACTTCCGGCCTCCCCGAGTCTCGTAGTGCGATGGCCGTTCGCGAGACGAGCGATCCGGGACAATGGCTTCGCGCCGCTTGGGTCCGGCCGCTTCATCCTCAGCGTGGCCCGCGGCGGCCATCCGAACTGCGTGGTCAGTTGGGAATGCAATTGAGGTTCGAGACTTCGTTTGAAATAGCCGATACGATGGCTTAAAGCCATTGTTGCGATGATCGACCTGCTATTGGACCGGAGTTCTGCACATGCAATTTCGCCACTCTTTGACTCGATGCTCTGCCGCGGCGGCCGTGGTCCTGTTGGGGCTAGCCCCGGGACTTCCGGCAGCTGCTGCCAGCAGTTCAACGATCGGCGTCGCCGCCGGAGCGAATCTGGAGGGCATCAGCGTCTACGACACGGCCGATGTCCTCAATGATGAGAAGATCAAGGACGCCCTCTCAAGCATCGATTTCAACGAGCCTACAAAGGTTGCGGTCTTCTCCCGCCAAGGCGAATACTCCGACGACATCAACAGCGAAACACTCGCGTTCGCAAGGGAGGAGCATCCTGAATGGATCTCGCAAGATGCCGAGGACTACGGCGACTATTGGGCCGACGGATACTTCATCATCACACTCTCGGTTGAGGGACACGGCGACGGCCAGATCGGAACCTACTTCGGCGAAGACCGCAAGGTTTCAACGAGCCAGATGGAATCCATCCACGAGGCAGGATATGAGGACTTCAACCTCTCGCGCTGGACCGACGGCGTGATCGCCGTTGGCGCCAAGGGCGCGAAGATCATGAACCGACCGTGGTACAAGAACCCCGCCCTGTGGATCACCACCGGTGTCGCCGGCGGCGCCGCGGGAGCGACGGGTTTGGTGGTTCTCGGTGTCAGGGCTTCACGGCGCAAGGAGTTCGAAGCGAACCTCAGCACCGGACGGGAGCATCTAAGCAATGTGACCATGGATTTGGATACCACCGAGCTGTCCGCCCGTACCTTGCCGACCGGCTCGCGCCATGCGGCGGATCTGGAACGTCGTTTCGCCGATTTCATGGCCAAGTACCGCACGTTGTTCGCCCGGCAACAGGAGCTTGAAGCCGCGACGAAGAAAACCCGCTCCTCCGGCTCCGGTGTCGCCCTGTCCAAGGACTTCATCGATACCGCCCAGCAGCTGGACGCGACCGATGACGCGATCATCGCCGCCGCAGCGCTCTACACCAGGTCTGCCACGTGGCAAGAGGCCTGGCGGGCGCAGACGGCTCCGATCCTTGAAGACCTGGCGGAACTCCCCGAGTTGCTCGGCGGCCCGGACAAGAAGCTGGGCCCGGCCGGGAGCGCGCTGCGCTCATTCGCCGACACGGCGCAGCAGGAAGTGCAGGCCGTCGGCACGGACTTGGCCGCGCAGGTGATCGATGTCGATACCGCCCTGGACCGGCTCAGCGAACTGCGCAAGCAATTAACCGAACGCCTCGACGCCTACGCCGCCGCGCGGATCGGCGCCTACGCCAAGTCCGAGGCCGAAGAAAAGCAAATGCGCGCGAAGCTGCGCAAGCAACGCTACGCCTCCACCGGAACCCGCAGCGGCGGGTCGATCCTGGACGTCACCAGCCCGGCAGAATTCTTCTGGCGGGTCAGTGCTTTCAACATCGGCTATCAATCCGCGGTCAAGGCAGTGAACAGTTCCCGCCAGGCGGCCAGCTCGTCCTCCGGAGTCTCCACCGGTTACTCCGGAGGCGGCAGTTTCTCCGGCGCCGGCGGTTCCTCCCGTTTCTAGGGCGCTGCACCCGAAGTTGTCGAGCAGGTGGCCGCACCGGCTCGATCTGCGCCGGTCGCCCGAGCTGGCTAGACCGCCGCGCGCACCTGGGCCAGCAGGCGCTGCGGCGTTTCCCAGAGGACCTCGCGCATCCACTGCTCGCCCAGGCCCAGGGCGTCGAGGGCCTGGAGCTGGTGGCTGTAGGGGTAGGGGATATTGGGGAAGTCGGTGCCGAGCACGACCTTGCCTGCCAGCTGCGCCAGCAGTGCGCGGTAGCCTTCGGGCATCGGCGCGAACTGCTCCGTGAAATCGGTGGCCAGCATGGTGGTGTCGAGATAGACGTTCGGGTGCTCCAGCGCCAGCTCGGCGAACTCGCGGTAGTCAGGCAACCCCGCATGAGCGATCACCAGCACCAAGTCCTCATGGCGCGCCAGCAGCCGGCGGATGGGCTCGATGCCGGTGTGCTGTCCCTTAAGCGGGCCGTTGCCGCAGTGGATGATGACCGGGGTGCGGGCTTCGGCCACCAGCTGCCAGGCCCGATCCAGCAGCGGATCGTTGGGATCGAAGTTTCCGACCTGGACGTGGATCTTGAAGACCTCAACGCCCGATTCGAGGCAGTCCCTGACCTGCTGTTCGGTGCCCTCCTCGGGATAGAAGGTCCCGGAGGCGATGGCCTGCGGATGGAGCGCCGCGAAGTTCTTCGAGTACTCGTTCAGCCAGTCGGCCATGCCCGGGCGGTGCGCATAGTTCAGGGTGCTGAACCGGGCGACGCCCAGCTGCTCCAGGGTCGCGACGCGTTGCGCCTCGTCGGTGCGGTAGCTGATCGGCCACGGCAGGTCGCCATCCGCTTCGCGGCCATCGAAGAACGCCCAGACCTTGTCCAGCACGTTTTGCGGCATGAAATGCACATGCAGGTCGATCAGCCCCGGAAGGCCCAGTCGGTGCAGGTAGTCCTTGATCTCGGCATCATTGGCGGGGCTTCGTTGCTCCCGGGGAAGATGTTCCACTGGTGAACTCCGTGGGTTGTCGGTACGGGGTAATGAGGGCCGGCCGCGGGCCGGAGGCCGGATCAGTCCAGCAGCGCCGCGGTCCGGGCGACGGCGAAAGCCAGGAAGCACAGCGCTCCGGCAAAAAGTGCCCAGTCGACGACGCCGAAGGAGGAAAAGTCATTGGCGAAGCGCTGGCGCATGCTGGTGCGCTGGATGGCCTTGGCCCGCGCCGAGCTTTGCCGGTTCCGATGCACGTGGCGGCCGTGGCCGCCATCCGAATTCTCGGACTTGGCACTGAACACTGCGTAGAACAACAGCAGGAACAGGCCCGCTCCCAGAAGCCAGGAGATCGCCAGTGAAGCCAACAGCTCATTCAAGGTAGTCGATTATGGCGGGAGGCCGCCTGCCGCGGGGCACAGGCCCCGCAGCCGCGGCGCCGAGGCTAGGGAACGAGCAGCACCTTGCCCGTGGTGCTGCGGGACTCCAATGCGGTGTGGGCCGCCGCGGCCTCGGACAGCGGGAAGCTCGCGCCGATGCGCACATCCAGCTTGCCTTCGGAAGCCCAGCGGAAGATGTCGCCGAAACGCCAGTGCATTTCGTATTCGGTGGCAATGAAGTCGTCGAGCTTCGGTCGGGTGACGGTCAGCGAGCCGCCGGCGTTCAACCGCTGGAGGTTGAAGTCCGGCACCTGGCCGCTGGCTCCGCCGAACAGCACCAGGGTGCCGCGGCGGCGCAGCGCGGTCAGCGAGGTCTCGAAGGTGTCCTTGCCGATGCCGTCGTAGACCGCATGCACCCCCTGGCCGTCGGTGACCTTTTCGACGGTCTGAGCCACCTGGCCGTAGTCCACCACGTAGTCCGCACCGGCCGCCTTGGCCAAGTCCTTCTTCTCCTGGGTGCTGGCGGTGGTGATCACCGTAGCGCCTTTGAGCTTGAGCAGCTGGGTCAACAGCAGTCCCACGCCGCCGGCGCCGGCGTAGGTCAGGATGACATCTCCCTCGCGCACGATGTAGCTCGAATTCACCAGGTAGTGGGCGGTCATGCCCTGCAGCGGCAGCGCGGCGGCCACCTGCAGGTCTACGCCGGCGGGAACGTGGCCCGCCCGTGCGGCATCGACTACCGCGTACTGGGCGTAGCCGGCGGTGCCGGAGGCGGTCGCGACCCGGTCGCCGACGGCGAAGTTCTGCACGCCCTGCCCGACTTCGGTGACGACTCCTGAGAACTCCGAGCCCGGGGTGAACGGGTAGTCGACCTTGTAGACGCCGCTGCGCTGGTAGGTTTCGATGAAGTTGACTCCGGCGGCGGCGACCTTCACTTGCACTTGCCCCGGCCCCGCGGACGGAATGGGCGCCTGTCCCAGAACCAGCCCCTTGGCATCCGAGGGTTCGGCAACGAGTATGGCTTGCTGCTGCATGGGGGAGCGCTCCTGTGGAAGATTGACGTCGGCCCGCATCGCCCGGGCCACTGCTAGGCCCAGTCTATGACTCGAGCCTGCATGGTGGCTGGTCGAAAGCGCCCATGTCGGACTTCATGACAAACTAAGTTATGAATATTTATTAGCCTCTATGCATATTTTGCGGTAAGCTCTGGTCATGACGATTTCAGTTGCTGTCTCCGGTGCCAGCGGGTACGCCGGCGGCGAGGTTCTGCGCATCCTGGCCGCCCACCCCGACGTAGAAATTGGCGCCATCACTGCGCATTCCCAGGCCGGGCAACGCCTGGGCGGCATCGCCCCGCACCTGCATGCGCTCGCCGACCGCGTCCTGGTGGACACCACCGTGGAAAACCTCGCCGGGCACGACGTCGTCTTCTTGGCCCTGCCGCACGGCGCCAGCGCCGCCGTGGCCGAGCAGCTGCCCGAATCCACCCTGGTCATCGACGCCGGAGCCGACTTCCGCCTGGAATCCGCCGAGGCCTGGGAGAAGTTCTACGGCACCAAGCACGCCGGTTCCTGGCCCTACGGCCTGCCCGAGCTGCCCGGACAGCGCGAAAAGCTGGTCGGCGCCAAGCGCATCGCGGTGCCCGGCTGCTACCCGACCGGCGGCCAGCTCTCGCTGGCTCCCGGCTTCGCGGCCAATCTGCTGGAACCGGACGACGTGGTGATCGTGTCCGCCTCGGGTACCTCCGGTGCCGGCAAGAGCGCCAAGACCCACCTGCTGGGCGCCGAGGTCATGGGCTCCATGAGCACCTACGGCGTGGGCGGCGTGCACCGCCACATCCCGGAGATGGAACAGGGCTTCTCCAAGCTGGCCGGCGAACCGGTGACCGTCTCCTTTACCCCGACGCTCGCCCCGATGCCGCGCGGCATCCTGACCACCGCCACCGCCAAGGTGAAGCCCGGGGTCACCGAAGCGCAGCTGCGCGAGGCCTGGGCCGCGGCCTACGACAACGAGCTGTTCGTCCACCTGCTGCCCGAGGGCCAGTGGCCGACCACCGGCGCGGTGCAGGCAAGCAACCACGTCCAGCTGCAGCTGGCCTTCGACACCCACGCCAACCGCGTGATCGTCTCGGTGGCGCTGGACAACCTGACCAAGGGCACCGCAGGTGCCGCAGTCCAGTCGATGAACATCGCGCTGGGACTGGAAGAAAACACCGGATTGCTCATGCAAGGAGTCGCCCCGTGAGCCTCGCCCACACCAATACCCACCCATCCGCCAACGCCCTGGGCGTCACCGCCCCGGCGGGCTTCACCGCCGCCGGCGTGCCGGCGGGCCTGAAGTCCACCGGCAAGAACGACGTGGTCCTGGTGCGCAACCTCGGACCCGACTTCGCCGCAGCCGGCGTCTTCACCTCCAACCGCGTGGCAGCCGCCCCGGTCAAGTGGTCCCGCCAGGTGCTGGCCGACGGCCGCATCGACGCGGTGCTGCTGAACTCCGGCGGCGCCAACGCCTGCACCGGCGCCGAGGGCTTCGGCAACACCCACCGCAGCGCCGAATACGTGGCGGACCTGCTGAAGGTTTCCGCCGGCGACGTCGCAGTGGCCTCCACCGGCCTGATCGGACAGCAGCTGCCGATGGACAAGCTGCTGTCGGGCATCGCCGCGGCCGCCGCCGCGCTGGCCGGTACCCAGGACGCCTCCGACCAGGCCGCCGCCGGCATCATGACCACGGACTCGGTCTCTAAGCAGGTCAGCCGCGTGGTGGGGGATTCCACCACCGGCCAGGTCATCATCGGTGGCATGGCCAAGGGCGCGGGCATGCTCGCCCCGGCGCTGGCCACCATGCTGGTCGTGCTGACCACCGACGCGGCGCTCACCAGCGAGCAGCTGGACGCCGCGCTGCGCAGCGCCACCGCGATGAGCTTCGACCGCGCCGACTCCGACGGCTGCATGTCCACCAACGACACCGTGCTGCTGCTGGCTTCCGGCGCCTCGGGCATCACCCCGGACGCCGCCGAATTCACCGCCGCGCTGACCGACGCCTGTCAGGAGCTGGCAGCCCGCCTGATCGACGACGCCGAGGGCGCGGAGCACACCATCGCGATCCGCACCTTCAACGCCGCCACCGAGGCCGACGCCCTGGAGGTCTCCAAGGCCGTCTCGCGCTCGAACCTGGTCAAGACCGCGGTCTTCGGCAAGGACCCGAACTGGGGACGCGTGCTCTCCGAGGTCGGCACCACCCAGGCCGCCTTCGAACCGGACGAGCTGAACGTCGCCATCAACGGCGTCTGGGTCTGCAAGAACGGCGGCGTGGGCGAGGACCGCTCGCTGGTTTCGCTGGAAGATCGCAACGTCACCATCGACATCGACCTGAACGCGGGCACCGCGCAGGCCACGGTGCTGACCAACGACCTGACCCACGACTACGTCCACGAGAACTCCGCCTACTCCAGCTAGGCCCGTCCCTCGACGAGGACAAAGGAAGAGCACATGCCTGAGAACACCCGCACCGACGTCGGATTGGCCCAGCGCAAGGCCGAGGCGCTGATCGAGGCCCTGCCCTGGATCCAGCGCTTCGCCGGCACCACCATGGTCATCAAGTACGGCGGCAACGCCATGGTCAACGAGCAGTTGCGCCGCGCCTTCGCGGAGGACATCGTGTTCCTGCGCCACGCCGGGATCAACCCGGTGGTGGTGCACGGCGGCGGCCCGCAGATCAACAAGATGCTCGACACCCTGGGCATCGAGTCGGAATTCCGCGGCGGGCTGCGGGTGACCACCCCCGAAGCCATGGACGTGGTGCGCATGGTGCTCACCGGCCAGGTCCAGCGCGACCTGGTCGGCCTGATCAACTCGCACGGCCCCTACTCGGTGGGCATGTCAGGGGAGGACGGCGCCACCTTGCAGGCCATCCGCACCGGCACCATCATCGACGGTCTGCCCGTGGACCTGGGCCTGGTCGGCGAGGTGACCCGCGTGCGCACCGACCAGGTGGACTCGCTCATCGACGCAGGGATGATCCCGGTGATCTCCACCGTGGCTCCGGAATTCGACGCCGAGGGCGAACCGACCGGAGCGGTGCTCAACGTCAACGCCGACACCGCCGCCGGCGCCCTGGCCACCGCGCTGGGCGCCTCCAAGCTGGTGATCCTCACCGACGTGGAGGGCCTGTACAGCGCCTGGCCCGACAAGTCCTCGCTGATCACCTCGCTGAGCACCGACGAGCTGCGCGAGATGCTGCCGTCCCTGGAATCGGGCATGATCCCCAAGATGGGCGCCTGCCTGGACGCCGTGGACTCCGGCGTGGGCCAGGCCCACATCGTGGATGGCCGCGAACCGCATTCAATGCTGCTAGAAATCTTCACCACCGCCGGCGTGGGTACCCAGGTGGTCCCCGCCGCACCAACAAATCAGAAGGACCAGAAGTGAGCGAGAGCGCCGCCGCAACCGAAGCAACACCGAGCGGGAACTCCCAGGCCGCCGACCTGGCCGGATTGGGCAACCAGTCATCGGCCGCGCTGGCCGAGCGCTACTCCAACAGCCTGCTGGGCGTGTTCGGCGCGCCGCAGCGCGTGCTGGTGCGCGGGGCCGGCTGCCACGTGTGGGACGCCGACGGCAACCAGTACCTGGATTTGCTCGGCGGCATCGCGGTGAACACCCTGGGCCACAGCAACCCGCTGCTGACTTCCGTGATCACCTCGCAGCTTGCCACGTTGGGGCATGTCTCCAATTTCTTCACCTCGCCCACGCAGATCGCGCTGGCCGAGAAGCTGCTGCAGATCTCCGCCGCCCCGGCCGGCTCCAAGGTGTTCTTCGCGAACTCCGGCACTGAGGCCAACGAGGCGGCGCTGAAGCTCACCCGCCGCAACGCGGGCACCGAGCAGGCGCCGCGCACCAAGGTGATCGCACTGGAGCATGCCTTTCACGGCCGTACCCTGGGTGCGCTGTCGCTGACCTACAAGGAGAAGTACCGCGCCCCGTTCGCGCCGCTGCCCGAGAACGTCACCTGGATCCCCGCCGGGGACATCCAGGCATTGCGCGAGGCGGTGGACCACACCGTTTCGGCAGTGTTCATCGAGCCGATCCAGGGCGAGGCGGGTGTACTGGAGCTGTCCGCCGAGTACCTGCAGGCGGCCCGCGAGATCACCACCGAGGCCGGCGCGCTGCTGGTCTTCGACGAGGTGCAGACCGGCATGGGCCGCACCGGCGAGTTCTTCGCTTCCGCGCCGGTGATTCCGGACGTGATGACTCTGGCCAAGGGCCTGGGCGGCGGCTTCCCGATCGGCGCGATGATCGTCTTCGGTGAGGCCAACACCTCCTGGCTGACCCCGGGCGACCACGGCACCACCTTCGGCGGCAACCCGGTGGCCTGCGCCGCCGGCCTGGCGGTCATCCACACCATCGAAAAGGACAACCTGCTGGCCCACGTGCGCGAGACCGGCGCCTGGCTGCGCGAGCAGCTGGCAGGCGTTCACGGCGTGGGCGCGGTGCGCGGCGCCGGCCTGCTCAACGCCTTCGAGCTGCTGAACGGCTCGGCGCCGAAGATGGTCGCCGCCGCGCTGGACGCCGGCTTCATCATCAACGCCACCGACGAGCGCACCATCCGCCTGGCCCCGCCGCTGGTCATCACCCGCGAGCAGCTGGCCACCTTCATCGCGGCGCTGCCCGGCCTGCTGGCCGCTGCCGCAGCCTAAGAACCACCTCAGACTTTAAGGAACACACCATGAGCGCAACCCGCCACTTCCTGACCGACCTGGACTTCACCCAGGCCGAGCAGACCAAGGTGCTGGACCTGGCACTGGCCATGAAGGCCGACAAGTACGGCTTCACCCCGTACGCCGGCCCGCAGACCGTCGCGGTCTTCTTCGACAAGACCTCCACCCGCACCCGGGTCTCCTTCCACGCCGGCATCGCCGAATTGGGCGGCTCCCCGCTGATCATCAACTCCGCCGAGTCCCAGCTGGGCCACAAGGAGTCCATCTCCGACTCGGCCAAGGTGCTCGAGCGTATGGTCTCCACCATCGTGTGGCGCACCTACGCCCAGTCGGGCCTGGAGGAAATGGCGGCGAACTCCTCGGTGCCGGTGATCAACGCGCTCTCCGACGACTACCACCCCTGCCAGCTGATCGCCGACCTGCTCACCGTGCGCGAGCACAAGGGCGCGCTGGCAGGCCTGAAGATGGCCTACCTGGGCGACGCTGCCAACAACATGGCCAACTCCTACCTGCTGGCCGGGGTCACCGCGGGCATGCACGTGGCCATCGCCGGACCGGAAAGCTACCTGCCGGCGGCCTCCATCGTCGCCGCGGCGCAGGAGCGCGCCGCGCTGACCGGCGGCTCGGTCACCATCACCACCGACGCCGCCGCCGCGCTGGCGGACGCCGACGTGGTCGCCACCGACACCTGGGTCTCCATGGGCCAGGAAGAGGAGAAGGAAGCGCGCCTGAAGCTGTTCACCGACTACTCGGTCACCTCCGCGGCGATGAAGCACGCCAAGGACGACGCCATTGTGCTGCACTGCCTGCCGGCCTACCGCGGCTACGAGATCGAGGCAGAGGTCATCGACGGCCCGCAGTCGGTCGTCTTCGACGAGGCCGAGAACCGCGTGCACGCGCAGAAGGCGGTCATGACCTGGCTCATGGTCGCCTCCGGCTTGGCCGAAGACCCCAGGGTGGAGCTGTAAACATGGCTTCGCAGCCCAGTACGAAAACCGCCCGCCAGGCGCGCATCCGCGCATTCCTGGGCAACAACTCGGTCAAGTCCCAGGCCGAGTTGCTTGGCTTGCTCAAGGACGACGGGCTGGAAGTCACCCAGGCCACGCTCTCGCGCGACCTGGTGGAAATCGGCGCGGTGCGCATCCGCGACAACCTGGGCCAGCTGATCTACGCGGTGCGGCAGGAAGGCGGGGACCGCTCTCCGCAGACCGCCATCACCCAGGAGGTGCTGGACGCCCGGCTGGCCAAGATCTGCGCCGAGCAGCTGGTCACCGCCGAGGCCTCCGGGAACATCGTGGTGCTGCGCACCCCTCCGGGCGCCGCGAACCTTTTGGCCCTGGCCATCGACCACTCGCAGATGCCTTCCATCCTCGGCTGCATCGCCGGGGACGACACCATCATGGTCACCACCCGCCAGGTGGACGGCGGCGCCGAGGTGGCCGCCCGCTTCCTGCAGCTGGCCGAGCCGAGCTAGAACACGGCGGATCCTCCGCAGCCCAATGACGATGCCGGGCGCGGAATGTTATCCACATTCTGCGCCCGGCATCGTTGCGCCCGCGCTCGGTGCGCCATCATCGGTGCATGGGCGGCCGCGGCCCTGCCCGCGGTACCGCGGGCGCCTTGCCCGGCGCGGCCGTCCTAGCCGTCCGGGCCCGCGCCGCAGCATCCCCCAAGCGCGGCCGGTGCGCCCGGGCGGTGCCCGGCAATCGCGCTGCCAAGACAGCGAAGCCGCCGCGCACCTTGCGGTCCGCGGCGGCTATTGTGCATCATGAGCGGCTTTGGGAGCCGCGCGCTGCTAGGCTGCCAGCTCCTCGACGGCGTTCAGCGTGAAGGCTTCCTCGAAGGCCGCCTGCACTTCGTCGTTGTAGGCGACCAGGACGATCCGGTGGATCGGGGAGATGTGCTTGTTGGTCTGGACCCACTCGTTGATGGCCGTGAAGGCGATCTGCGCAACCTGCTTGGGATCCCAGCGGAATGCCCCGGCGCCCAGCGCGGGGAAGGCGATCGAATGCGCCTCGTGGCGGGCTGCCACATACAAGGAGTTCTTGAAGCAATCGGCCAGGATCTTGGGGTTCGGCTTGATCAGGGCCAGGTTCGGGGCTGCCGTGTGGATGACCCACTTGGCCTTGAGGTTTCCCGCCTTGGTTGCCACGGCGACACCCGAGGGAATGCCGTCAGGATAGCGATTGGCGCGGACTTCGCGGCATGCGGCCAGCAAGGCCGGACCCGCTGCTGCATGGATGGCACCGTCCACGCCTCCGCCGCCGAGCAGGGACGGGTTGGCTGCGTTGACGATGGCGTCCACGCTCAGGGTGGTGATGTCACCGCGGAACAACTGGATATCCATTTGATTTCCTCCAACGACGTATCCGTATACGACTATGGCTTCACCTTACGCCGGGGCCATGCTTCGTGGAAGAGGGAAGCCGCCAACTGTTGGCGAGCGCGACGGGACTTCTTCCACTTTCCACAGGAAGGGGTTTCGCAAGGCCTGGGGGAACTCACCTGAGGTTGATGCATATTTATGAGCAACATTGCATAAACCTTTGCTAGAGTAGGATTCAGCGAAATAAACTCCACCGCGCCCGCCGGCGAAACCGGTTGGGCGCGCGGCGGAATCCGGGCAGCAGAAAGGAACGAGCCATGGCCTCGTCAACAAATGAAGGATCGCTCTGGGGCGGCCGTTTCTCCGACGGTCCCGCGGACGCAATGGCCGCGCTGAGTAAATCCACCCACTTCGACTGGCGCCTGGCCAGCTACGACATCGCCGGCTCCCGCGCCCACGCCAAGGTGCTGCAGCGTGCCGGCCTGCTCACCGAGCAGGAACTGGCCGACATGATCGCCGCGCTGGACAAGCTCGAGGCCGACGTGCTGGACGGCACCTACACCGCCGCGCACTCCGACGAGGACGTGCACGGTTCGCTGGAACGCGGGCTGCTTGAGCGCGCCGGCACCCAGCTGGGCGGCAAGCTGCGCGCCGGACGCTCGCGCAACGACCAGATCGCCACCCTGGGCCGCATGTTCCTGCGCGACCACGCCCGTATCATCGCCGGCGGCGTCATTGACACCCTCGACGCGCTGCTGGGCCAGGCCAAGGCCCACCCGTACGCGCCGATGCCGGGCCGCACCCACCTGCAGCACGCCCAGCCGATCCTGCTCTCGCACCTGCTGCTGGCCTACGCCTGGCCGCTGCTGCGGGATGTGCAGCGCTTCGTGGACTGGGACAAGCGCGCTGCAGTCTCCCCGTACGGCTCCGGCGCGCTGGCCGGCCAGACCCTGGGCCTGGACCCGAACTTCGTGGCCGACGAGCTGGGCTTCGACTCAGCCGTGTTCAACTCGATCGACGGCACCGCCGCCCGCGACGTGTTCGCCGAGTTCTCCTGGATCGCCGCGATGATCGGCGTGGACCTGTCCCGCGTGAGCGAAGAGGTCATCCTCTGGGCCACCAAGGAATTCAGCTTCGTGAAGCTGCACGATGCCTTCTCCACCGGCTCCTCGATCATGCCGCAGAAGAAGAACCCGGACATCGCGGAGCTCGCCCGCGGCAAGGCAGGACGCCTGATCGGCGACCTGACCGGCCTGCTGGCCACCCTGAAGGCGCTGCCGCTGGCCTACAACCGCGACCTGCAGGAAGACAAGGAGCCGGTGTTCGACGCAGCGGACACCCTTGAAATCCTGCTGCCCGCCGTGGCCGGCATGATCGAAACCCTGACCTTCAACACCGAGCGCATGGCCGGCCTGGCCCCGCAGGGCTTCGCGCTGGCCACCGACATCGCCGAGTGGCTGGTACGCCAGGGCGTGCCGTTCCGCGACGCCCACGAGCTCTCCGGCGCCGCCGTGCAGCTGGCCGAATCGCGCGGCGTGGAGCTGTGGGACCTAAGCGACGAGGACTATGCAGGCATCTCCGAGCACCTGACCCCGGCGGTGCGCGAAGTGCTCTCCACCGAGGGCTCGCTCAACGCCCGCAACGGCCAGGGCGGCACCGCCCCGAGCGCTGTCGCGCAGCAGATCACCGAGTTCGAGCGCCAGCTTGACGAGGTCCGCGGCTGGATCGCCAAGTAGCCTGGACCGGCCGGTGGCCGGAGCCGCACCGCAGGAATCATGCGGCGCGGATCCGGCCGCCTACGCATTTAAGCCCTACTCGCGATACAGTGTGGGTCATGACACAGATACTGGCGCCGGACGCACTCATTTCTCAGGTCACCACCGCATTGGATGAGCTGCGCGAACAGGTGCGCGGCGTCGACTTCCAGAACTACCCCAAGGCCAGTTCGCTGCCGGGCTGGAGCACCGCCCAGCTCATTGCGCACCTGGCCTCCTTCGCGAAGGCAGCCCGCCGCCAGTTCGAGCGCGCCGGGCAGGAACCGCCGCTGGAAATGTACGACGGGGGAGCGGCCGGCCGCATCGAGGCCATCAACATGACAGCGCTGATGCGCCCCGAGGCGCTGCTGGAGCTGACCAACACCGCGCTGGCCGAGCTGCGCGAGGTGCTGCCTTCCGCCGCCGGCAAGTGGGAGGAATCGGTGGGCTACCGCCCCGGCGCGAAGGTTGCGGACATGATGTACGCCACCTGGCGAGAGATGCTGATCCATGCCACCGACCTTGACGAGTTCGTGCGCCCTGCTTCCAGCTGGCCGGCCGAATTCTCTGAGCATCTCTTCCGCGCGCTGGCCGCCCGGGTGCCTTCCGAGGACCGCCTGGTGCTGCAGCCCCACGGCAAGTCCCCGGTGGTGCTGGGCGCCGGGGAGAACTCCTGGGTGCTCTCCGGAACCGAGTTTGATCTGGCAGCATGGCTTGCCGGCCGTCCGGCCGCCGGTCCGGTGCAGGCCACCGCGGCCGCGGACGCCGCCGACTACCCCGAGCTGCTGCCCTGGCCGAGCGACCGGCTGATGAACCGCTAGTGCCGGGCCGGCGGAACCGAGGCCGTCGGCCGCAGTTCCCTTCCGGGAACTGCGGCCGAGGCAGTTAAGCCGCGTGGTTCGAAGAGCCCCGAGTACGGCTAAAATTGTGAGGCGTGAATACTACTGAGAGCATTACCGACCTGCTGGACCGTTTGTGCGCGATTGTCCCCGACTACCCGCAGCCCGGAATTTCATTCAAGGACCTGACTCCGGTCTTCGCGGACCCAACGGGCCTGCGCCGCATGGTCGACGAACTGATCGCCCCGTTCGAGGGCCAGTTCGACATCGTGGCAGGGCTGGAGGCCCGCGGTTTCGTGCTCGCCGCGGCGGCCGCCTACGCCTCCGGCAAGGGAATGCTGACCATCCGCAAGGCAGGCAAGCTGCCGCGCGAGGTCTACCGCGACGAATACACCCTGGAATACGGCTCCGGCTGCCTGGAAATGCACCGCGACGAGATCGCCCCGGGCACCCGGGTGCTGATTCTGGACGATGTGCTGGCCACCGGCGGCACCGTGGGCTCGGCGGTGCGCCTGGTCGAGCTGACCGGCGCCGTGGTCGCGGGCATCGGCGTGGTGCTGGAACTCGACGGCTTAGACGGCCGCGCCAAGCTGGACGGGCACGAGGTCGTCTCGCTGCAGCTGGTGCACTCCTGAAGTAACACGTCGGCTGGTTACGCCGCCCGCGAAGCGGATTACCGGCCGCCGCCGCGGCACGCGTAGAATTGTCTGTCCTGTGAATTTAGCGCAAGGGGAAACTGGGTTGTCCGAAACGATCGAACAGGATCTGTCCGTCGAGACCGAGTACGTGGGGAAACTGTACGCAAGGCTTGATGAATTGCGCGCCGAAAAGGTGGAGCAGCTCGGACGCACCCGGGCGCAGGGCGCCGTGGGCAGCTTCCAGAACATGTCCGAGCGCGACTCCTTCGCGACCCTGTACGAGGACCGCATCGCGCAGCTGGATGCAGTGCAGGACCGGCTGGTCTTCGGCCGCCTGGACATGGCCGCGGCCAACGGCTCCAACGGGGATCCCCAGGCGGAGGAGAACCGCATCCGCTACATCGGGCGTATCGGCCTGAGCGACGAGGACCTCAACCGGCTGATGATCGACTGGCGCGCCGCCGAGGCCGCGCCGTTCTACCAGGCGACCGCGCTGAACCCGCGCGGCGTGCGCCGCCGCCGCCACCTGATGCTCTCCGGGCGCACCGTGGCAGGCATCGAGGACGACGTGCTGGACGAGACCTGGCTTGACGAGGGCCACACCCACCACGGGGAAGGCGCGCTCATGGCGGCGCTGCGCGAAAAGCGCACCGGCCGCATGGGCGACATCGTGGGCACCATCCAGGCCGAGCAGGACGCCATTATCCGCGCGCCGCTGCCCGGGGCAGTGGTGGTCCAGGGCGGGCCGGGCACCGGCAAGACCGCCGTGGCGCTGCACCGCGCCGCCTTCCTGCTCTACGAATACCGCGAACGGCTGAAGAACGCCGGCGTGCTGATCGTCGGGCCCTCGAATTCCTTCATGCGCTACATCGAGCGCGTGCTGCCCTCGCTGGGCGAGACCGGCGTGGTCATGTCCTCCGTGGGCGAGCTGTACCACGGGGTGCAGGCAGTGCCGGAAACCAACCGCACCGTGGCCCGGCTCAAGGGCCGGCCCTCCATGGCCCGGGTCATCTCCGCCGCCGTGCGCAACCGCCAGCGCGTGCTTCCCGAGGACCGCACCGTGGTGGTCGAAGGCACGCGGCTGACGTTGACCCGCAAGATGGTGCTCAACGCGCGCGAACGCGCCCGCCACACCCACAAGCCGTACAACCAGGCCCGCGAAACCTTCGTGAAGGTGCTCGTGGGGGACCTGGCCGAGCAACTGCGCCGCAAGCTGGAGGAATCGGCCGGGCAGTCCTCGACCACCGACCGCTCCTACCTGCCGCAGGAAGTGCGCGAGTCCTGGGACGTGCGCGTGGCGCTGAACCTGTGCTGGATGCCGATGACCCCACAGAAGCTGGTGCGCGAGCTGTTCGCCAACCCGCACCTGCTGGCCGCCGCCGCGCCGAAGCTTTCCGAAGCCGACCGCGACGCGCTCTACCGCCGGGTCGATGCCCCGTTCACCGAGGCCGACGTGCCGCTGCTTGACGAGGCCGCCGAGCTGCTGGGCGAGTTCGAGGACCCGCACGCCGCCAGCAACCAGGCCCAGTACGACCGCGACGTGGAAAACGCGCAGGCCGCGCTGGTGAACATGCATACCATGCTGGAAAACGCAGGCATCGACGGGGTGGTCACCGCGGAGCAGGTCGCCGGCGTCAACCAGGAGACCGCTGCCCGCCAGACCGCAGCCGAGCGTGCGGTCGCCGACCGCACCTGGGCCTACGGGCACATCGTGGTGGACGAGGCGCAGGAGCTCTCGCCCATGCAGTGGCGCCTGCTGCTGCGCCGCTGCCCGATCAAGTCCTTTACCATCGTGGGGGACATCGCCCAGACCTCCGCGGCCTCGGGCGCGACCAGCTGGGCGCAGGCGCTGTCGCCGTTCTTCGGCGAACGCTTCACCTTGGAGGAGCTGACGGTCAACTATCGCACGCCGGCGCAGATCGCCGACGCCGCGGTGCGTGTGGCCCAGGCCGCCGGGCTGAACATCACCACCCCGCGCGCCGTGCGCGAGGGCGACTGGCCTCCGCTGCTGACCAAGACCACGGGCGCGCAGCTGGATGACACGTTGCGCGCGGCCCTGGCCGAGGAACTGGAGTATTCCGCCGGAGGCCTGCAGGCGGTCATCGTCCCGCAGGACCAGCTGGCCCATACGCGCGACGTGATTTCCGCAGCCTACGGGGACCGTGTCGGGGAAGGCTCCGGCGGGTTGAGCCAGGACATCGTGGTGATTTCCGCCCGCGAATCCAAGGGCCTTGAATTCGACGGCGTGATCATCTTGGAACCCGAGCAGCTGGTGGCCGAGGTCGACGGGGGAGTGGGGGACCTGTACGTGGCGATGACCCGCACCACCCAGCGCTTGCGCGTGGTTTACACCGGCGAGCTGCCCGAGGGGATGGAAGCCTAGGAGCGTCGGCCGCGCGAACTGGCATACAGCCGCCGCGAACCGATAATCTAGGAAGTGCGCACGCCAGGAAACCCCAACTGGCTGCGCCGTAGTGAACTTCCGCTGGAAGCAGCGGGAGCAAAGGGGCAGAACATAGACAGAAAAATGGTCAAAGTTAGCATGTCTGAAACCAATCAGAATCCCGTTATTGCGGGACAGAGTAATGATTCCTCCTTCGCGAATGTCTGGCAGGAGCTGAAGTGGCGCGGCCTGGTGCACGTGTCCACCGACGAGGCCGAGCTGGAGCGGGCGCTGTCCGAGGAGACCATTACCTACTATTGCGGCTTTGACCCCACCGCGCCGTCGCTGCACCTGGGCAACCTGGTGCAGCTGCTGAACATGCGCCGCCTGCAGCTGGCAGGCCACAAGCCGCTGGCACTGGTGGGCGGTTCCACCGGTCTGATCGGTGATCCGCGCCAGACAGCCGAGCGCACCTTGAACACCAAGGAGACCGTCACCGAGTGGGTTGCCAAGCTGCAGGCTCAGGTCTCGCGCTTCCTGTCCAACGAGGGCGAGAACGCGGTGCGCCTGGTCAACAACCTGGACTGGACCGCGCCGCTGTCCGCCCTGGACTTCCTGCGCGACGTGGGCAAGTACTTCCGCGTGGGCACGATGATCAAGAAGGAGATCGTGGCCGCGCGCCTGAACTCCGACGAGGGCATCAGCTACACCGAGTTCTCCTACCAGGTGCTGCAGGGCTACGACTACCTGGAGCTGTACCGCCAGTACGGCTGCACCCTGCAGACTGGTGGCTCGGACCAGTGGGGCAACCTGACCAGCGGCACCGACCTGATCCGCAAGGTGGAGGGCAAGTCCGCGTACGCCTACGGCACCCCGCTGATCACCAACTCGGACGGCACCAAGTTCGGCAAGTCCGAGGGCAACGCGATTTGGCTGGATGCGGAGATGTGCTCCCCGTACACCTTCTACCAGTTCTGGCTGAACACCGCCGACGCCGATGTGATCGACCGTCTGAAGGTCTTCACCTTCATGTCGCGCGAACAGATCGAGGCCTTGGCTGTGGAAGTTGCCGAGCGCCCGTTCAAGCGCCAGGCCCAGCGCGAGCTTGCCTGGCAGGTGACCAGCCTGGTGCACGGAGAAGACGCCACCACCAAGGTGATCGCTGCTTCCGCCGCGGTCTTCGGCAATGGTGAACTGGGCGAGATCGACCTGTCGACCCTGCAGGCAGTGATTGCCGAACTGCCAATCGTCCAGGTGGCGGCCGACGACCTCGGCATCCTGAACGTGCTGCACGCTTCGGGCCTCAGCGAGAGCTTGTCTGCTGCGCGACGCACCGTCGGCGAGGGCGGCGCCTACGTGAACAACGAAAAGGTCGAGGGCATCGACAGCGAACTGTCTGAAGCCGACTTCCTCCATGGCCGCTACGCCATCGTTCGCCGCGGCAAGAAGAACATGGCTGTCGTCGAACTGACTAAGTAAAAACCAAGCAAAACCGCCAAAGAATCTGTGAACCATCACACTTTTTTGGCGGTTTTGTTGTACCCGAAACATGAAATACCTAGTCAGACTGGTAAATGGGTTAGTTTCCGGGAGTACTAGGCGGATTTTGCGTGGGGGCGCAGGGCGTGTAAAGTTTTATCTCGCGCCGCTGACACGGACCGAACGGAAACGGGCGGGAAGTCAATGCGAAGCGAACAGGCTTGGAACGTCGAGTTGACACTGGTCAACGAGGTGGTAAGCTTGAAAAGTTGCTCCGGAGCGAAGCAGTTCGAACCCTTTGGGTTCGGGATGCGGTGTCGAGAGTGTTTGTTGTTTGAGAACTCAATAGTGTGCCAAGTTTGTTGATACCAAATTATTTTTTGTTTGGTGAATACGAAACATTTTGCTTGGGATGATGCACCACCGTGTGTTGTTCCGAGTGTTTTTATTCGCCAGGATTTCATCACCACGTGTGGCCCCGTCTTTTTCCGGTGGGGTTGTGGTGGCTTTTTGTTTTTTATGGAGAGTTTGATCCTGGCTCAGGATGAAC